>NZ_JAZRHE010000135.1:0-5583 GCF_045644645.1 Methanobrevibacter sp. | reverse complement strand
TTGGTTTGTATATTATAGGTATTGCGGTCATAGCATGGGGGTTATACCTGGTCTCGTTTCGATCCCAGTAGTGAAGTCCTTTTGTGTTTTGTTTGTGTACTATGGTTTTCTATGGGAATTTCATTTCGCTGCAAGCCTTTTATATACAAATCATTTACTTAATTACATATCACTTTCATAATGTAATGAGTATTGCGGTCATAGCATGGGGGTTATACCTGGTCTCGTTTCGATCCCAGTAGTGAAGTCCTTTTGTGTTTTGTTTGTGTACTATGGTTTTCTATGGGAATTTCATTTCGCTGCAAGCTCATTATATTCATAATTACCAGAAACCAGCCTTTATATAACTATCACTTTAAAATTATAGAATTAAATCATCACTTATGTTTGTTACGAGTATCCATTTTGACTATCAAATTTTTTAATTGAGTATTTTTTCCTTTTTATTTTTTATTATTCAGTTTTCGGTAACTTTGTTTGTTGAACTTTTAATATTTGAGGAGGATGAAATATGACTCTTAACGTTAAAAAGCCATCAATTAGTGTTGATGGCACATTTAAAAAAGGCAATGTTCAGAGTTCTCTTTATGTTCGTGAAGAGGATGTCTGTCCGGAATGTGGAGCTAAATTAACAACTGATTCTGGAAAAGCTGAAATCAGCTGTTCCCGCTGTGGACTTGTCATTGATGAAAATCGAATTGACATGGGTCCGGAATGGAGGGCGTTTGATCATGAACAAAGAGACAAACGCACCCGTGTTGGAGCCCCAAGGACAAATACCATTCATGATGGGGGTTTATCCACAGTCATTGATTGGAGAAATAAGGACGGCCAGGGCAGAAATATTCCTATAAAAAATAGGGCCCAACTATACAGGTTAAGAAAATGGCAAAGAAAGATCAGGGTTTCAGGTTCTGGTGAGAGAAATTTGGCATTTGCATTAAGTGAAATTGATAGGAATTCATCAAATTTGAGCCTTCCAAGAAGTGTAAGGGAAGACGCTTCAGTCATATATAGAAAAGCCGTCAACCGTAATCTCATTCGGGGAAGAAGTATTGAAAGTGTTGTTTCCGCTTCACTTTATGCCGCATGTAGACGTTGCAATGTGCCTCGTACTTTAGATGAAATCGCTAGTGCATCTAAGGTAACTAAAAAGGATGTAGGCAGGACTTATAGGTTCTTATCCCGTGAGCTGAATATTAAGTTACCTCCGACTTCACCGTCTGACTATGTTCCAAGATTCGCATCCAAAATCGGACTTTCAACAGAGGTCCAATCAAAGGCAATAGCAATCATTGAAAAATCTTCTGAATTGGGTTTGACATCAGGTAAGGGCCCCACTGGAATTGCAGCAGCCGCGTTATACATTGCATCCGTTTTATTGGGTGAGAGAAAAACTCAGAGGGATATTGCTGAAGTTGCAGGTGTGACCGAAGTTACTATCAGAAACAGGTATAAGGAATTATCCGAGGAATTGGATGATTTTAATTTATAGGTGTGTTGTGTTTCAAATTTAATCTATCTGCTGTATTGGAAATAATTCCAATATTGCCTTTTTTTTAATTTTTAGTTAAAAGTTAAATATTATTTTTTATAAAATATTATTGTCGCATCATTTTTAATGACCAATGCCTACGGTCCTTTTATGAGGGAAGTTGATACTGTCGATGATTAGAAGAAACCCAGCATTGGATAGGCTGCCCGTTTCGAGGGTTACTCGAGGAGCGAAGGGTATTCTAGCAATGATTCAAGAGAGTTAGTATACGGGCAAAATCCATTTTATGAAGTTTTTTTTTTAGATTTATAATACAATTTGTTATTTTATTGTATATTTAACCAATTTTAATGGTGTGAGTAATTAAATGGAAGATTATTTAATTGAAACTCCAAGTATTGATTATATGAATCCGCTTATTCGAGATAAGGTTAGGAATTAATGGATCAATCTGAAGATGATTTGGATTATATCAAAAGAAGTTATATCTTTGTTAGGAATGAAATTCCTCACCCATGGGATATTGAAACAAATATAGTTTCAAGAACCTCCAACGTTGTGCTTAAAAATAAAACTAGAATCTACTGGACAAAATCCCGCCTTCTTGCAGCACTTTTAAGTGCAGACGTGTAATTTTTAGACAGTTAAACTATAAAGTTTAATTTATATCTAAAACTTTTTAAATTTTTATAAAAGTTAAACTTATATATTAAATTATATCATATATGATAACATGGTTAAGAGAGATTTGTATTTAAATAGGATTATTCCATTAATCGACAATGAATTAATTAAGGTAATAACTGGAATCAGAAGATGCGGCAAATCTTATATGTTGGGATTAATTAAAAAAGAGTTGATTAATCGTGGAATTGGTGAGGATAACATTATTTTAATCAATTTTGAATCAGCAAAATATCGAAATGTAAGCAATGCTCGTGAACTTGACTTATTAATTGAAAGTCTTGTTGAGAATGTTGATGGTAAGGTATATTTGTTTTTTGATGAGATACAGAATGTTGATGACTGGGAAAAATCAATAAATGCATGTAGAGTTGATTGGGACTGCGATATTTACATAACTGGTTCAAATTCTAAATTATTGTCTGGTGAACTTGCAACTCACTTGACGGGCAGATATTTTGAAGTAAAAATGTATCCCTTTTCATTTAAGGAGTTCCTTGACTATAAACAGCAATCCTCATCAGAAGAGTTGTTCAATGAATATGTGGAATATGGTGGATTTCCACAGTTATTCAGTTTAAACGATGAAGACAAACTCAAATACCTCCATGACCTGTTCAATTCAATATTGTACAACGATTTGATTTCAAGATATCAGATAAGGGATGTAAACATACTGGAAAGGCTAATCATATTCTTAATGGATAATGTAGGTAAAACATTTTCAGCCAAAAGCATTTCGGATTATTTAAAACAAGAGGAACATGTTAAAATTGCTCCAAAAACAATTTACAACTATATTGATTATTTTACAAATTCGCTGTTAATAAAAAAAGTTCAAAGGGAAAATGTTGAAGGAAAAGAGATTTTAAAAATTCATGAAAAGTATTATGTTACTGATCATGGATTCAATCAGGTTTTCAATGGCAGAAATTTAACCAATGTTTCAAGAACCATAGAAAACATTGTATATGTTGAACTTTTAAGGGAAGGCTATGATGTGACAGTTGGCAAAATCGGTGATTTTGAAATTGATTTCGTTGCTAAGAAACATAAAAGTAAGGTTTATATCCAGGTAACATATTCTTTATCTTCTGATGAGACTATTGAAAGAGAGTTTAGGCCTTTATTAAAAGTTAAGGACAATTATCCAAAATATGTGATTTCCACTGACAAGTTTGATTTTTCACAGGAGGGGGTTATTCATCAAAATCTAATTGACTTTTTAGTGAATGGATTGAAATATTAATGTGTCGGAGTTAAAAGTATCAAATATTTTGTATAGTATATAAGCTAAATTTATCAATAATTCTTTTAATAAGTAATAGTATAAGGTGAAATGAATGTCTTGTTTAAATTTTGAAGATGAAAGGATTAATTTTACTCCGCTTATTCTTTATGTTGATTATATTCACATTCTTCACAGGGAGTATTTAATTAATAATTATGAGAATCTTGCTCCTGTTGATGTCACTTATCTGATGAATATTTTTTATAATCCCAATTGTTCCCAAAAGGATTTGTCTGAATTATTTTTTGTTTCAGAGTCAAATGTCACTCAAATTATTAAAAAATTGGAAAAAAATGGATTTATTATAAGAAATCCTGATGAAAAAAACAAAAGCCGTAAGATTCTTAACCTAACTAATGAGGGTAAAATAATAGTATTTAAACTAATAAAGGAAATGTATGAGTGGGAGGGGGATTTTTTTAAAGATTATTCTCCTGAAGATGTTGAAAAGTTCAAAAAGATGATTTATGATTATTCTCAAAAAACAATTGACTCATTAGTTCAATTTAAATAGTCGTTTTAATATAATGTCATATAATGACTTAAGTTACTTAAGTCTTTGAATGGTGATATCATGGCAGATAAAGAAAAAACTATTGAAGTCTTGCAAGCGATTGTGACTGGATTGTCCGCAAATTCATTCGGACACAGAATCCAATCCAAGGTATTTGCAGGATTGGGATTCCAATCCCTTGGAGATAAGTATGCAACACATGCAACAGAAGAAATGGATTTTGTAGAACAATTTATGGATCGTATATTGGATTTGGGCGGTGAAATCAAGCAAGAGGCTCAAGAAGCTAAACCAATATACACGGACATAATTGAATTCATTGAAGCGGATTACAATGTATCTGTGGAAGGAATTGCATTTTTAAATGAGGTTATGGACTCAGGTATTTTTGATGCAACAACATATGATATGATGAAATTGTATCTTAAGGATGAAGAAGAGGACATGTACTGGAGCGAACAGCAATTGGACCTTGTCAAAATGATTGGCAAACAGAATTATTTAACACAATTATTAATAAATGATCAAAATGGAAATTAAAGCAGTAAAAACATATGAAAACGGTTTCATGACACAAGCCTTTGCCTTTGGCGGTGAGGGTGGAAAATTTGATGCATCAATCAAATACAGATCAAGCATTCAGAATTATTTGATTGACACGGGCGATGATGTAATATTGATTGATACAGACATGCCTTCCGAAATGCCTCCTCAGGAAGTGGATGAGAATACTCCATTGTCCATGGGTACAAGGATTACAGATTATCTTTCTGCCCTTAATGAGATGGGATATGATAATGATGATGTGACTAAAATATTGATTACACATAAACATGCCGACCATACCGGAGAGCTAAGGCAATTTCCTAATGCTAAGGTATACCTCTCCAAAACTGAAGCTGAAGAATTGAGTCTTGAAGGCGACAACATTGTGCCTGTCGAATTTGATGACGGCCCTTTCTATAACTTTGAAAAGTCACAAAAAATAGTGGATGATGTATATTTAATTGAAGCAATCGGCCACACTACAGGCAACAGTATTGTTATTGCAAAGAACGATGATTTATTCTACATGTTCCACGGTGATGTCACATATACTGATGAGGCATTGTATGCAAACAAGCTGTCAGTTGTTTTTGAAGATATTGAAAAAGCAAGGGAAACTCTTGACAATGTTAGGGAATTTGTCAAAAATCAGCCTACAGTATATCTGTCTACACACACTCCCTTAGGCCATGAAAACCTGGAAAATAAAAGTGTCATTGATTTGGAAAATCCTCCAGAAAGCATTTATCCAAAATAAATGCTTTTTTTTTACTTTTTTTGGTTAAAATGAGTCTGTAAAATTTTATAGGCTTATTTGATTTTTATGTGTTTTTCTGTCCAGTTTTCCATTTGGTAGTCCAAGAAGGTCAGAATTCCGTTTTTAGTTTTGTATAATTTCTTTATTTTTTCTGGATTGGTTTGTCTGTAGTAATTTTCGACTTTGTTTGATGTTTTTTCGATATTTTTATCATCTAGGTGTTGTACGTATCTTTGGAAGTGATTTATGATGTGTTTTCTTATGAAATCTTTTAATACGATTGGTATGGCCATGTA
>NZ_JAZRHE010000134.1:0-5469 GCF_045644645.1 Methanobrevibacter sp. | reverse complement strand
AATTTGAATGATTTTAAAGAATTGATAAAATATTTTCCAAGTGACATCAACAGCGGATATTACCAAAAAATAAAAGAATATATCCAAATGCTAGAACGTACAGAAGTTGGTCAGCCTTACATCGATTTCACTTTAAATAACATTGACGGTGAATCCGTTACATTGTCTGAACTCGTTGGTAAGTCAAAACTTATAATGATTGATTTCTGGGCTTCATGGTGTCCTGACTGCCGCGTTGAAAATCCTAATGTAGTTGAAACTTACGAATTATACAAAGATAAAGGCTTGGAAATAGTAAGCGTTTCATTAGATACTGACAAAGAAGCATGGCTCAAAGGTATTGATGAAGATAATCTAAGCTGGAGCAATCATCTCTCAGCATTGAATGGTTGGAATTGTCCTGCAGCTACTGAATATGGTGTAGCTTTCATTCCTCAAAATGTTCTCATCAATGAAGAAGGTATAATAGTCGCTAAAAACTTAAGCGGTGAAAATTTAAAATTGTTTGTAGCTAGATATTTAAGATAATATGGAAAAAGAAATAAGAATTTACAACTACGGATTTAAAGAGTTAAGAACATACTTATTTGTTGCTCTTTTTGTTTTAGGTAATTTATTATTACCTCAATTATGTCATTTGATACCTAATGGAGGAAAGATTTTATTGCCAATCTATTTCTTCACATTGATAGCATCATACAAATTCGGAATTAAAGTAGGTTTAATGACAGCTGTTTTATCACCTATTATTAATAGTATATTATTCGGAATGCCTGCATTAGCAATACTTCCTGCAATATTAACAAAATCAGTAATTTTGGCTATTGCAGCAGCATTCATAGCAAGCAAAACCAATAAAATATCTTTAATGAATTTGTTAGCAATAATTTTGATTTATCAAGTTGTTGGAACTTTAGCAGAATGGGCAATGACATCATCATTTTATGTTGCTGTTCAAGATTTTAGAATCGGTATTCCTGGAATGTTGGTTCAATTGTTAGGATGTTACTTTTTGTTGAAACTTGAACGTTGAAAATTTTTGTTATGAGCTATGGGCTATGAGCAATTCAAACAGCTCAATTCTCGCTGCTCATAACTCACTGCAAAACTATATTGTCCATTGACACTATGAACATAGAAGATTTAAAAAATATTTTGTTAAAAGAAAATCACACTATAGTGATATATAAAAACGACGCCTCTGTTTATACTTCAAACGACAGGGGCGTTGCTCCTTTAATGAAATTGCTAAAAGAAAATAAAGCACAACTTAAAGACGCCATGATTGCCGACAAAGTGGTTGGTAAAGCCGCAGCTTTGCTAATGGCGTACGGCAAAGTTAAAGAAGTTTATACACCTACAATAAGCACTCCCGCTCTCAAAGTATTTAAAAATCATAATATCGAAATTCATTATGATAAAGAAGTGGGAAGAATCATCAACAGAAAAGGCGATGGTTTATGCCCTATGGAAACACTTTGCCTGAATATTGAAAATCCAGAAGAAGCGTTTGTGGCAATTAATAATTTACAATGACTTATTAACAATTGAAGTCATTTCAAATAAAAAAGAGTTATGATTTTCCACCATAACTCTATTTCTTTTTAATGCTAAAATATCAATCGATAAATTTTATCTTTTCGTAAATTCTTGGTTTGGCTTGTGGACGTTCGTCTGGATAACCAAAACCTATCGCCATTAACAATTCGTAACCTTCTGAAAATGATAATTTATCAAGATAAGGTTTTGCTTTTTCTGATTTCATAAATTGAATCGGTGCCATCAAAATGCAACTTCCAATTCCATAACCCCATGCTGCATTAACCATATTTCCTGCTAAAAGACCGCAATCAACTTGTGAACAAAATCCAGGTTCCATTGCAATAAAGACAATAGTAGGAGCATTGCGGAACATATTACGGAAATTAGGGTCTTTCTTAGGATTACGTGGATGATCATCGTCCATATCTGAAAGATACAAATCTGTAAGTTCTTTAATATAATTCTGATCATCAACAACACGAATTTCCCAAGGTTGCTTGTTCATTCCATTTGGAGCATAAATTCCACATTCTAAAATAACATTCATAATGTCGCGTGGAACAATCTCATCTTCGTAAGCACGAATGCTTCTTCTTGTCATTAAATTATCAACAACAATCTGTTCTTTGTTTATTTCTTGATTTACAGTTCCATTTTGTTGTTCGTTACAGCTTATCATTAAAAAGCTTAAACCTAACAAACATAATATTTTAGCACTTCTTTTCATAACTATTTTTTAAATTCGTTTTCATAAATATCATGTAATTCTTCATGTGTCATTTTCATGATATCTTTGTAATCCATGTTTTGGTTTACTAGCAACCATTCAAAAAATTCATCTAAAAAAGAATTGATTCCTGCAGAATTTGCCTTGTGATAAAACAAGCTTAATTTTTTTTCTGCTTTAATGTCATCGTAGCCTTCTTGCTGCTGCTTCAGTAATTCAATTAAGTTTTCCATATAGTTATTTTTTTTAAAGTTAATAATTAAGTTTCATTAATCAGATATGATTCTACAAATATACAAAATCAAAAAGCATTTGTCAATGCTTTAAGCACATTTTTTTTGTTAAACTTAATTAACAGACAAAACTATACAAAAACAATCCTAAATAAAACCTCTAATTTATCTTAATAATATTATCCCACTATACATGATGATAAGGTTCACCTTTTATAATTGTAAAAGCTCTGTAAAGTTGTTCTACAAAAATCAAGCGAATCATCTGATGCGAGAATGTCATTTCTGAAAGACTTATTTTGAATTTTGCTTTAGCATAAACTTCCTTAGAGAAACCATAAGGACCTCCAACAACGAATATAATTCTTTTAGTACTATTATTCATTTGTTTTTCAATCCATTGTGAAAAAGCTACTGAAGAAAATGTCTTACCATTTTCATCTAAAAGAATCAAATCGTCACCTGGGGCAACTTGCGATAAAATCAAGTCGCCTTCAAGTTTTTTCTGTTGCTCCTCATTAAGAGTCTTCCTATTTTTTATGTCAGGAATAACTTTCATTTCAAAAGGAATATAATGTTCCAACCTTTTGATGAATTTGCTTATTCCTGTTTCTAAATAACTTTCATCGGTCTTGCCGATAACCAAAAACAAAATTTTCATAAGCAAATTTAAACATTTTTTAAAAGAAAAAAATCAGAATAATTTTATAACTTTGAAAAAAATAAACATAAAATATAAGATAATGGAAATCAGTGTTTTTCTTAATAATATAAAGCAAGATTTTATTGAAAGTTGTAATTTATATCATCCAAATCAAATAGGAAACAGTATTACTATTTATAAAGATGAAAACGAGATTCCTGATTTAGATGGATTTGAACTTGCTATTATAGGCGTTGAAGAAGAGCGCAACTCATTTAATAATAAAGGCTGTAAAGACGCCCCAAACGCAATAAGAAAATCATTGTACCAACTTTTCAATCATTGGAAAGACATAAAAATCATTGACTTAGGAAATATTAAAACTGGTTTTGGAATAGAAGATACTTATTTCGCTCTTAATAAAGTTGTGATGACTTTGATGAAATATCGTATCGTTCCTATCATTTTAGGTGGTAGCCAAGATTTGACATATCCAATTTACCAAGTTTATGAAAATACAGGCAAACTTGTGAATATCACATCAATAGATTCTCGTTTTGATATAGGTCAAGATAATGAAGAACTTAATTCCAATTCTTATTTAAGTTATATTATTTTACATCAACCTAGTTTTCTTTTTAATTACACAAATATAGGTTATCAAAGTTATTATATTGACAACCAAAGTGTTAATTTAATGAAAGAGCTTCTTTTCGATGTACATAGAATTGGAAACATTAAAAATAATGTAGAAGTAACAGAACCTCTGATTCGCAATGCCGACATTGTAACTATAGATACTTCAGCTTTCTGCGCTGCCGATGCTCCCGGTGTTAAATATAATTCACCAAATGGTTTTTCATCAGAAGACGGATGCAAAATGACTCGTTACGCTGGTTTAAATCCAAAACTTACTTCTATAGGTTTCTTTGAATATAATCCTTCATGCGATGTTAATGATATAACAGCCAACACTATATCACAAATGATATGGTATTTCATAGAAGGTTTCAGTCTTCGTATGAATGATTATCCTACACAAAACAGCAAAGATTTCAAACGTTATAATGTCAGACTTGAAGATGTTGACGATGACATAGTTTTCCTTTGTCACAAAGTGAGCGGAAAATGGTGGATGGATTTGTCGTTCAAGAGTAAAGACAGAGAAAAATATGAACGACATCATTACATCCCATGTTCAAGAGAAGACTATGATATTGCCATGGAAAACGAACTGCCAGATAAATGGTGGCAATTCTATCAGAAATTAATGTAATTACTAATTAATTATATCTTTCTATCTGGATTATTTTCTAGGAACGAAGACCAGCTGCTGAAAGATTTTTTTCCTTTAGGAATTTTAACAGTTTTTGTTTCATCGTTATCACCTATTATATTAAGTGAACGTTGAAAATAATGACATACAGCAGCAGCTGTTGCATCGGTTGCATCCAAAAATTCTGGAAGTTGTTCAAACTGAATTATTTTCTGTAACATAAGAGCTACTTGTTCTTTGGAGGCTGCTCCGTTTCCTGTTATCGACTGTTTTATTTTTCTTGGAGAATATTCAAAAATTGGTATGTCTCTATACAAAGCAGCTGCCATAGCAACTCCTTGAGCACGACCTAGTTTCAACATCGACTGAACATTTTTTCCGAAGAAAGGTGCTTCAATTGCCAATTCGTCAGGATGATATTCCTCTATGATTTCAAGAACTCTTTCAAAAATCTTCTTAAGTTTTAAAGCTTGATTATCATATTGTTTCAACTTTAAAACACCCATTCTTAATAAGGATAACTGTTTGTCTCTCTGCAAAATCAAACTATATCCCATCACCATAGTTCCTGGGTCGATACCTAATATTATTCTTTCTTTCACCAATTTTTATTATTTTTGTGGAATTACAATTCGAAATGAATCATAAAGCAAAAATAATAAAATTAACAGAACTGACGGTCAAAATAGCAATCGTACTGTTAGGCATTTTTGTTTTATATAAAAAATTGTTTGTTAATCAAAATGTTATTGAAATTATCAACGAAATAGAAACTACATTTACCAATAACAATCAATTTTTTTTTATGATTATAGCTTTGTTATTAGTTCCTCTTAATATTTTTTTAGAAGGCATTAAGTGGAAACTTCAAATGAAACCAATAGAAAATATAAGTAATTGGAAATCTTTTCTTTCAATATTTACAGGAATAAGTTCTAGTATGTTTTTTCCAAATAGGATGGGAAATTTTCTAGGAAGAATTTTCATGCTGGAAAAAGGCGACAGAATCAAAGCATCGCTAACTACTTTGGTAGGTGGAATGGCTCAG
>NZ_JAZRHE010000133.1:0-11781 GCF_045644645.1 Methanobrevibacter sp. | reverse complement strand
TAGTTAAAGAATGGTGTTCATTCTGTGGTGAATGTGCTGGTGTTTGCCCAAGAAATTTAATACAAGTAAGAGAGTATTCTTTAGTTTTTGATGAAGATGACTGTAAAGATTGTGATACATGCATTAAAGCTTGTCCAATCGATGCTTTAGAAAAAGAGGAATGATTTTTATGATTGAAACTGATGTAATAGTAGTAGGTTCCGGACCTGCAGGTTCCAGTGCAGCTAAACATGCCGCATTAGGTGGAGCAAGAGTTATTTTAATGGATAAGAAATCTGAAATAGGTTCACCAAAAAGATGCGCTGAAGGTGTTTCAATTCAGGGATTGGAAAAATTGGGCATTGAACCTTCCCCTCGTTGGATTACTAAAAAAATCGAGGGTGTAAGGATACAGACTCCTGACGGAACTGATGTTTGGTTAACAGAAGACCAAGTAAAGATCCCCGAAGCGGGTTATGTTTTGGAAAGAAAGGTATTCGATAAACATATGGCAATGGATGCTGCAAGGGCAGGTGCTGAAATCAGAATAAAAACTTTAGTAACCGGAATTGAAAAGATTGATGATGGCTTTATGGTCATCACAGAATCCATGGGCAAAGAGGAAGTTTTTAAATGCAGAATCTTGATTGCTGCTGACGGTCCGGAAGGTCACGTTGCAAGATGGGCAGGTTTAAGGCCTGCTGCAAAACCTAAAGAAATGGAATCAGGTGTACAGTACGAAATGTGCAATGTTGAATTTGAAAAACCTGGAGTAATAGAATTTTACTTAGGTTCATGTGCGCCTGGAGGATACGTATGGATTTTCCCTAAGGGTGATGACATTGCAAATGTCGGTTTGGCAATATTGCCTCATAAAGCGGAAAAAACAGCAAAAGAATACCTGGACGATTTTGTTGCAACTTCTCCTTACTTAAAGAACGCTCAGGCAGTTGAATTGAATGTGGGTGGAGACCCAGTTGGGGGAATGACCAAAAAACTTTATGATGATAATATTATGGTTGTTGGAGATGCTGCAGGTCAGGTTAACCCGTTGACCGGTGGAGGAATCATTTCCGGTATGACTGGTGGAATGTGTGCTGGTAAAGTGGCTGCACAGGCTATCAAGGAAGACTGTTCCAAAAAATACTTGAAATTATATGATGAAATGGCACATGAAGAGCTAGACCATGAAATCAAAAGATATAAAAAGGTACAGGAATACCTGCTTACTTTGTCTGATGATGAATTGGACAGTATAGGACATGCATTCCAGGGTGAAGAATTTGATAAGATTTCAACAACAGAAATTGTTAAAAAATTAATTAAGATATCTCCTAAAGCTTTATTGAAATTAGGTAAATTTGTATAGGTGTTAAGATTGATCTTAGTTACTGGCGGAGCAGGTTATATTGGGGCTCATACAAATAAGGCATTGCATAATGCCGGATATGATACTGTGGTTGTAGATAATCTATGTAAGGGTTATGAGTCTTTTGCAAAATGGGGAAACTTTGAAAATTATGATTTTGGAAGTAGTGATTTGAGAGAAGTTTTTGAAAAATATGACATTGACGGTGTCATTCATTTTGCGGCTTTCTCATCTGTAGCTGAATCTGTTGAAATGCCGCAGAAATATTTTAAGAATAACTATAAAAACACCTTAAATCTCTTAAAGATTATGAGGGAATTTGGTGTTGATAAATTTATTTTTTCATCAACTGCAGCCGTATATGGGAATCCTGAGATGATTCCAATCACTGAAGATACAGAATTAAAACCAATCAATCCTTATGGACACTCCAAATTCATCACTGAAAAGGCTTTGGAAAGAGAAGCTGAAAAAGGTGATTTCAATTATGTATCTTTAAGGTATTTCAATGCGGCAGGTTGTGATTTTGATTGTGAGATTGGGGAATTGCATGACCCTGAAACTCACTTGATTCCATTAGTGTTGGATGCCGCCATAGGTAAGAGGGATAGCATTTCCATATTTGGGGATGATTATGACACTCCTGATGGAACCTGCATTCGTGATTATATTCATGTAAACGATTTGGCTGATGCGCATGTTAAGGCATATGAATATTTATGCAAGGAACATGAGTCCGATGTCTTCAATTTGGGAAACGGTCAGGGTTATTCCGTTCGTGAGGTTATTGACATGTGCAGAAAAGTCACCAAATGTGATTTTGAAGTTAAGGTCGATGAACGTCGTGAAGGTGATCCTGCCATACTGATTGCCGATTCAACTAAAATCAATGAAAAGTTAGGCTGGGCTCCCAAATATGATCTTGAAGAGATTGTTTCATCAGCATGGAAGTGGCATGAGAAAGTAAATAGGATTTAGGTAATTTCCATGGAAAATGAAACTCATGAGTCAAAAATTGATGTCCGTATTATTGTTCAGGGATTGGACATTGCGCAGATGGTTTCAAAGGCAGTGGGCAATATCCAACTTGAAAGGGATTACAATATTATTGTTTCATCCATTATTCCAACAACCGAATTGAGCATTGTTAGGAAAGTGGCTAAAGGCGCTGATATAATACTTATTGGAAGCTATGGTCAGGATGAAACATATAATGTTTTGTACAATGAATTAAAAACTGATTTTAACAATATTGGATTGTTTGATTACAATAATATAATTGTTGAAGATGAATCCATAGACTTTAGTTTGGCCCAAAAGGAAATCTTGAATTCGATAATCAAATCGACATTATCCTATTCCTTAAATTTAATCAATATCCATACATTAGAGAATAAGCTGATGAAAGTAACTCATAACTATAATAACCTATTGGATGACTATAATAAGGTTATTAAGGAGAATGAAGTATTTTCAAGAGAAAATAAGGAGTTGCTTGAAGATGTTGATAATATCAAATCCGAATTTTCAGCATTTAAACTACGCTATGAAGACATTTACTCCCGAAATATTCTGGAAGTGTTTGACTTAAATGAATTGTGGCAGGATACCTTTAGGCAGGAATTGAACAATGAAGAGCAGATTGTAATTGCCACTAACAACTTCAAGCCCAATAATGTCATTGTAGGGCAGGGTTATATAGCCGCCCAATCAAAGCAGGATGCAATCGATTGGTTAAAGATAATCAGGACTGCATTGATATTCATTGAGGATAATGAAGAGGATTTAAAGCAAGATTTGCAGGAAACTAAAGAATCCAAACCTCCGGAAGTGTTGGACGATTATGACGTTCCAAATAATTTTGAAAATTTTTGGGATTAGCCCCTCCGAAATAAATATTATTTTATACTAGTTGAAACATAATTACAACTATACTATTTTAGGAGTTAGCACATGCAAGGAGAAATGGAAGATAAGTGCGGTATTGTTGGTATTCATTCTAAAGATGAATCTAAAGATGTCGCATCCTTTGTTTATTATTGTTTGTATGCTTTACAGCATAGAGGTCAAGAATCAGCCGGAATAGCTACTTTTAATCCAGATAAAGGTTTGAATTATTATTGTGGAATGGGTTTGATAACAGATGTTTTCAAAGACTATGAAATTCAGAATTTGCAGGGGCATATGGCTATTGGCCATGTGAGATATTCCACCACCGGCCAGTCAAGACTTGAAAATTCACAACCCTTTGTCACTGATTTTGATGATGGATTCATCGCCATGGCTCATAATGGGGATATTGTAAACTCATCTGAATTGAGGGATGAACTTATATCCGAAGGCTATGAGTTTAAATCAGACACAGATTCTGAAGTGATCTGTTATATGCTTAGAAAGGAGCATTATGATAATAATAAAAGTATAATCGATTCCATTGAAACGGTCTCCCAAAAACTTGTGGGGTCCTATGCATTAACTATTCTTGTGAATGGTGAATTGTATGGTGTGCGTGATCCTATGGGAATAAAACCGCTTGCAGTCGCTAAAAAAGATGATGATTTTATATTGGCTTCCGAAACTGTTGCCTTTGATGTTATTAATGCGGATTTCATCAGGGATATCAGGCCTGGTGAAGTTGTTTACTTTGATAATGATGAGATTAACTCCTATATGCTGGAAAGCGCCGGCGAATGCAAATTGTCCCACTGCATGTTCGAATATGTTTACTTTGCAAGGCCGGACAGTACAATAGACGGCATTAATGTTTATCAGACCAGAATGAATATCGGGCGTCAATTGCATGAATTATATCCTATCGATGCCGATTTGGTAATTCCCGTTCCGGACTCATCAATCCCTGCGGCTATAGGATACTCCAGGGCTTCAGGAATTCCATATGGTGAGGGTTTGATTAAAAACAGGTATGTCGGAAGAACATTTATCATGCCAACTCAGGCAGAAAGGGAATTGGCGGTTAGGCTTAAGCTTAATCCGATTAAGGATGCAATCAAAGGCAAAAGGATTATTCTAATTGATGACAGTATTGTAAGGGGAACCACTTCCAAAAAGTTGCTTGACCTTGTTAAGGAAGCGGAACCTGCAGAAATTCATTTTTTAGTGGGATGTCCTCCGGTTATTTCACCTTGTTATTATGGTGTTGCAATGGCAACCAAAAAGGAGTTGATTGCTGCAAACTATAGCGTTGAAGAAATTCAAAAGCAATTGAATATTGATTCATTAGGTTACATTACATTGGAATCCTTAGTGAAAGCCATTGGAATGCCTAAAGAGAATTTATGTCTGGGATGTATTAATGAGGAGTATCCTACAGAACTTCCGGAAGGTATTGAAGCCGAAACTTATTATAAGCCTTAGATTATTATGGTTGAATTGTTGGCTCCGGCAGGAAATTTTATTTCATTACGCTCTGTTTTAGAAAATGGGGCTGATGCAGTTTATTTTGGTCTTGATGACTATAACATGAGGGCAAATGCCAAAAACTTTTCTCTTGATGATTTGAGTGAGGTTTCATGTATTGCAAAGGAGTATGGGGCCAAAACTTATTTATGCACCAACGTCATTTTAAATGAAAGATTGGCCTGTGAGCTTGAAGGGAATCTGGAAAGGATTTCATCATCGGAAATTGACGGGCTCATCTTATCGGATATCGGTCTGATTGAGGATACCGTATCTCACGGTCTTGAGGCTCACGTCAGCGTCCAGGAAAATGTCACCAATTCCTATGCCCTTAAAACTCTTAAAAAGTTAGGGGCCAAAAGGGCGATTCTTTCCAGAGAGTTATCCTTAAGGGAAATCACCGAAATCACCGAAAAATCTCCAATCGAAACTGAAATTTTTATTCACGGAGCGATATGTATGGCAATTTCGGGCAGGTGCTTTTTAAGTTATGGATTGTATGGAAGAAGTGCAAATTGTGGAGATTGCCTGCAGCCGTGCCGAAAGAACTGGACATTGACCTATGAAGAGGGTGATGACAATGTCGTTAACTTCTCTGATGTTGAAGATGAAAGATTCATGGTCATGGGAAGTGATGATGGAAGCTACAGGACCAATTTCTTTTCACCAAAGGACATGTGCATGATAGAATACATTCCGGAACTTATCAAAAGCGGTGTTGCATCATTTAAAATTGAAGGAAGGGCCAGAAGCCCTGATTACGGTGCAATGGTTACTGGAGTTTACAGGCAGGCCATTGACAGTTATTTAACAAACCCTGAAGGATATGAGGTTCGGGATGAATGGATGGACAAGCTGACAAGCGTATTCAATCGCGGATTTGACACAAACTTTTACTTTAACACTCCCTTCGAGACAAGTGAGGACAACCAGTCAAAATATGTCAAGAGGGATATCGGGCAGGTCGTCAACTATTACAATAGGGTTAAGGCCGCTGAAATCAGAATATGGGATGACCTGTCATTGGGCGATGAGATAATGATTCAGGGCCAGACCACCGGGTCAATAACCCACACAATAGATTCAATGCAAATTGAAGGCAAAAGCGTTGGCGAAGCTAAGAAAGGCTGTAATGTGGCAATAGCCATTCCAACAAAAGTAAGGCAAAATGACTTTGTTTATAAGTTAATTGAGAGGAATTCAAATGATTAAAAAGATAGCCATTTATGGTAAAGGCGGAATCGGAAAAAGCACTACAGTAGCTAATTTGTCTGCTGTTTGGGCAAATGAAGACTTGAATTGTTTGGTGATTGGCTGCGATCCAAAGGCGGATACAACACGTACTTTATATGGCAAAAGAATTCCTACAGTTGTCAATACCTTAAAGGAAAACAGGAAACCCGAAAGGGAGGATCTGGTTTTTAAAGGATTCAAGGATATTCTATGTGTTGAAAGTGGAGGACCCGAACCTGGTGTGGGCTGTGCAGGACGCGGCGTTATCGTTGCAATGAAGCGCCTTGAAAATTTGGGCATCTTCGATGAAGACCTGGATGTCGTTGTTTATGATGTATTGGGTGATGTTGTTTGCGGTGGTTTTTCAGTACCTTTGCGTGAAAAATATGCCGATGAGGTGGTCATAATAACTTCAGGAGAATACATGTCACTTTATGCTGCAAACAATATCGTCAGGGGTATTAGGAAACTTAAGGGAAACTTGTGCGGCATTGTCTGCAACTGCAGAAATGTTGATAGGGAAGAGGAAATTGTAAAAGACTTTGCTGAAAAGATAGGAACTCATGTAGTTGGAGTCATTCATAGGAGTAATTTAATTCAGGATGCTGAATTAGATGCAAAAACCGTTGTAGAAAAATACCCTGAAAGCGATGAAGCACATGAATACATTAACCTTGCTTCAAGCATTATGAACAATGAAAACGCATCAACTCCGGAGCCTATGGATGATGAGGAATTTGAAGAGTTTTTCAAATCATACATGTAGAAAGATGTATTTCTCAACGGATTATATCTCTCCAATCGGAAAAATTTTGATGGTGAGCGATGGCGAGGCCATCTGTGGGGTTTGGTTTTACGGACAAAAGCACTTTCCGTCAGTTGACAATCTGGTCAATGATGATGATCTGGCTATTTTTAAGAAGGTCAAAATCTGGTTTGACGATTACTTTGACGGTTTGAATCCGGAAATTGATTTTAAGCTTAGGCCGGAGGGGTCTGAATTCAGATTGAAGGTGTGGAAGATACTTTCTGAAATTCCGTATGGTGAAACATTGACGTATGGTGAAATCGCTTCAAGATTATCAAAGACAATGTCTGCTCAAGCCGTTGGCGGCGCGGTGGCCCACAATCCGATTTCAATTTTGATTCCCTGCCACAGGGTTTTGGGCTCTGATGGGAAGCTGACCGGATATGCCGGCGGAATAGACAGAAAAATTGAATTGTTAAAAATAGAAAAAAGGGAGATAATCTAATCGGTTTAGATTAAATTACCTTCGCTATCGACAGATTGGGATTGGCCTTGGACATCGCTGTATCTTTCTCCATCGTTTTGCCCGCCTCTGATTATGCCATTTGAATCATATTGCACATTCCTTTCACTGTCATAGTTCATATCAGAGGATGATGAGCTGGAGGAATGACTGGTTTGTGTGGATTGTGATGAATCTGAAGTCGCATCACCATTTTGCACACTTGCATCACCTACAGTTATTTTCTGATTTGCAGAGCATCCCTTATAGTTATTGTCTCCGTCATAGGTTACGGTCACTGTATAATTGCCGTCATCTTCTCCATTCAATACAAGCGCACCTTTTCCCTGACTGTCTGTAGTGATAGTGAAGTTTTGGGGTTGCCCTTTGGTGGATGCAAACACAATCTTCAGGTTCTGATTTGCAAGGGCGTTTCCTTGGGAATCAGTAAGCTGAAATTCAACTGAGTCTCCATTCTTAAGTGTTTGGTTAGTCAAAAAATTAATTTGGGTCTCGACATTGCCGTTGCCATTGTCATTTGTAAAAGCAATAAGCCCTCCGAGCACAAGCAACGCAATGATTATTAAAGCTATTAGAATTTTTTTATACATTTTTGCCTCCAATGATTATAAATTCATGTTAAGGTTATAATGAAAAATATTTTTAATTTTATCATACATAAGTTTAATTAATGAATGTTCGTGAAGATGATGAAAAGATTTTTACTAGGGATTTCTTTCTGGTGTTCGGAGCCTTGCTTTTCTCGGCATTGGTGATGTATGCATTGATGTCAACAGTGACTGAATATGCCATATCATTGGGCTCAACAGCCACTATTGCAGGGCTTGTTTCAGGATTATATATTTTTGGAGGGCTCTGTTCAAGGATTTATTCGGGAAACGCATTGGAAAAGGTGGGATGGAAAAAAATAGCCCTGATATTTATGAGCATTCATTTTCTCTCATGCCTTTTGTATTTTGTAGTTAATGATGTCACCTTGCTTTTGATCGTTCGATTTATTCACGGTATAGGTTTCGGGGCAACGGCAAATGCAATCGTTACAATAGCTTCGGATGTGCTTCCAAAAAGTCGTTTTGGAGAAGCTTTCGGTTATTTTATGCTTGGAACTACATTGGCTGTTGGCCTTGGTCCTTATATCAGCGGATTCTTATATGATAACATAGGTTCATACGGCTGTTTTATGGCTGCAAGCATCTTTTCCGCCCTTGCATTGATTTTCATATATTTTGTCGATGTCAGCGAGCATGACCCTGGAAACAATCCTGATTTGGTTAAGGATAACGGTAATAGCTATTCCGGAATTGAAAAGGTTTTTGAAATCAAGGCAATCCCCGTTTCTCTTTTCACAGCACTGACAAGTCTCGGTTATGTTTCAATCTTGTCTTTTTACAGGCTTTATGCCGTTGAAGTTGATCTGGCTAGTGTTTTTTCATGGTTCTTTTTGATATATTCTGTTGTTTTGGTCCTGTCAAGGCCTGTTGCAGGAAAAATACAGGACAGGGGTGGAGATTTGATAATCTGTGTCGTCGGAATCGTTGCACAAAGCATCGGTCTCTTTTTAATTGCATTCGCCCCATCCGCAATGACAGTCATGATTTGTGCGGTATGCGCAGCATTGGGTTTCGGGACACTGAATTCGGCCTGCACAACCATTGTTACAAGAAATGCTCCCGAACATCGCCGTTCATATGCGGTATCCACTTTTTACATATTCTGTGATGCAACGATGGGTTTCGGACCTGCACTTCTCGGATGCTTTGTCACGGCAACCAGCGGGTATGCTCCTGTTTATTATATTTCATCATTCATAACATTATTGGCATTGCCGATTTGTCTGTATTCCCTTCGAAAAAATAATTAATAATTTAAACATAAATATTAAACTATGAAAAAGCTTGCAATTTTTGACTTTGATGGAACATTGATTGACTCGGTGGATGATGTCGTGGTCTCTTTTAACATGGCACTGTCCAAGTATGACTTGCCCACATTGACACGCGAGGACTATATTGGATATTTGGGCGGCAACATTGATGAAATCGTTTCTTTGGTTTTAAGGGATAAGAGCACTCCTGAAAATATTGAATCATTTAAAAAAGTCTATCTGGATTTTTATGAATCATCAAAAAAGGAAGCCACCGTGCCCTTTCCACAATCCCATGACATTCTGGAGAGACTGCAGCAGAATGATGTTTCATTGGCCATCAATTCAAACAGGTTCACCTATTCGATAGAGCTTTTCGTATCCAAATTCTTCAGTGACATTGATTTTATTGCAATCGAAGGCCATGAAATGGATTTTCCTTCAAAGCCGGATCCATATGGGTTGAATAAGATAATCGAAAAGGCAAATGTCGGTTTGGATGAGGCAATCTATATCGGGGACTCCATAACGGATATTGAAGTTGCAAAAAATGCCGGAATCGATTGTGTCATTGTCAGATGGGGTTATGGAAATGAGGAGGATTGGGAAAACGATTATATTTTAGAGGCTGTTGATGACTTTTCTCAAATTCTTAAGTATTTTAATGATTAGCATGTTTGTTCGAAAGGCCGTAGCTGAGGATTTAAGCGATATCATGAGGATATATCATATTGCTCAGGAATTCATGATGGAATCCGGAAATCCCGACCAGTGGGGGTATGAATATCCCAGCAGGGATTTAATCAAGATGGATATTGACAATGGGCTCTGCCATTTGATATGTGACAGGGAAGGTCCCCATGGGGTGTTTGCTCTTTTTAGTGGGGATGAGCCGACTTACCGATATATCGAAAACGGCAAATGGCTAAATGATAATCAGTATGTGACGATACACAGAATGGCAAGTGACGGAAAGCTAAGAGGAATATTTAATTGCGCCATCAGTTATTGCAGGGGCTTGTCGGATGATATCAGGATAGATACTCATGAAAGCAATTTGATCATGCAGGGGCTGATTGAAAAAAGCGGATTTCAAAAGTGCGGAACGATATATGTGGCAGATGGCTCTCCAAGAATAGCATATCAATGGTCTAAATGATATGTTTTTTTAGTAAACATTAATTAATTGGAAAATCAATTTAATATTATGTTATTCGTAAAATAGTAAGGCGGTTACCCAATACTTTTCAAAAGCTCTCACAAAAGAGCAAAATATATACCAATATAAAAGATGATACTATGAAAAGTAATGAGGATATCCTAAACGAAATACACCACGCAAAAACACATTCCAAATCCGCAAAGAAAATATACAAAAATGCTGTAAAACAATACTGCAAACAACAACAATCAACACTAGCAGAACTAATAAAAGAAGCAGATACTGAAGAAGAACAAAGGATACGATGGAGAGACAGAAAACTAAAACAAAGATTACTAAACTTCAGACAATACTTAATTGAAAACTACAAAAAGAACACAGTACAAAACTACTTCAACTCTATAAGAGCAATATACAAATACTTTGAAATAGAGATAGGTGAACTGCCACCATTAAACACCAAAAACATTAACACACCAGAACCAATAAACTATGCAGATCTGCCAACAAAAGAAATCATCAAAAAAGCATTAAAAATTGCAGACAACAGAATGAAAGCAATAATACTATTCATGAGCAGCAGCGGATGTGCAAAAAGAGAAACACTAAACCTAACCATCCAAGATTTCATAAACGCAACAAAACAATATCACAACTCCGATAACATCTACGATATAATAACACAACTCCAGGACCGTGAAGACATAGTCCCAACATTCAGATTAAAAAGACAAAAAACAAACAAATACTACTACACATTTTGCAGTCCTGAAGCAGTCCAAGCATTAATATCTTACATGTTAACCATCGAAGGAGAAATCAAACCTGAAGACAAATTATTCCCTATCCATGAAGATTATGTGACAATATTATTCATCGAATTAAACAACATATTGAAATTAGGTAAAAAAGGAACATACAATCGCTTACGTAGTCACATGCTCCGTAAATTTAATGCAAGCCAATTATATAATGACGGTATGAGTTTAGATGAAGTTGATGCATTACAAGGACGTAGAAAAGACACTACCCATACAGCTTATTTCATGGAAAACCCAAACAAACTAAAAGAAAAATACATCTCTCACTTAGACTGTTTAACTATAAATATGGATGTAACAAATATTGATATTAAGAGTCAGGAATATCTAGAATTAGAACAAAAATACAATGAAAAAGAAGACCAATTAATTAATATGGAAGAACGTTTATCAAAGGTAGAAAACATATTCAATAATATAGATAACATGAGCGATGAAGACCTGTTGAGTATATTCTCAAAAAGAAAAGGGGGAATGAGATAAATGGTTGAGAAATGTGAAAACTGTAAAGAGGATATACCCTGTTAAAAAAGAAACTGTATGTTATGATGAAACTATAATTGATTACAAATGTCCAAATTGTGGCCATGTATTAAGAACTGTTATTAGATAAATGTAACATTCTATTCATATGAAGTATCAGTATAGGAAAAAATAATATGATT
>NZ_JAZRHE010000132.1:0-23635 GCF_045644645.1 Methanobrevibacter sp. | reverse complement strand
TTCGACGATGTCATTCCTCAAGTCTTCAGGCATTGGCAAGTCAATGGTATCGTAATTTTCCATATCCATTATCTGTACATTATCACCTTGGATAGAGATAACTTGACCTAATCTTTTGTCGATGATTGGAGTATCAACTTTGTTATCTACAGGTTTTACGAGACTTCTTTTTTGGTTGTCGAATACGCCGACTGCTTCAATTCTTGCCTTTGCAGCTCCGTGCTTACCTGGAGATGAGGTAGTGTAACTGATAATCTTACAAGCTTCTCCGCCTAAAACAATATATTTTCCAACTTTCAATGTTTTAATTTCTACAACTTTTGTTGACATTAATTTTCCTCCATAAATAAAAACCGGTTTTTATAATCTTATAATAAGGAATATTATTAGATTAATAATAATTATATTTCCTATTTTATATAAAGTATTCGCCTAATTCAGGATTTTTTAAAAATTTAAGCCAATCCATTATTAATAGAATATAGTGCCAGGGAAAGCACTGCCAAAACCAGAATAACCAAAACCCAAATCACAATGAAAATCTTTTTCGTATCCCTTTCGCCTTTGGTAATATAGCTTTCGCCTTCCATGTCCGAAGTGTGCTTTCTTGTGTTTTTGTAAAAGTCATCATTTCTCAGGTAATTGTAGAATGCCCTTGCGATGAAATAATAAACGACTACAAAAAACAGCCCGATGAATGGAATGGCTCCGCCCTTGAAAAACGTCACCACAAAAGTGGATGTCAAAAACATCATCATCATGAAAAGGCATGCTGAGAAAAATATTGACAAGTATTTGTTAAAAATCATTAGGTACACCTAAATTTATTTTGGCTTTCATCATTTATAATGTTTTATTTATCATGAGTTACAAATTAAAAGATAGTGATATGATGAAGATAGCTATTGTATGTGGAAAAGATGAAGGCCCGACAAAACTGAATGCCTTTGACAATGCCCTGAGCGATGCCGGAATTGGTGATGTGAACCTAATAAAGGTATCCAGCATGCTTTCAGCAAACACTATTGTTGAAAAATTGCCGAAACTGAAAGCCGGAGCCATGGTAAACTGCGTTTTATCCGAAATTACATCAGACAATCCCGGCGATGAGATCACAGCAGTCATTGCAGTAGCTATCGGAGAGAAGTTAGGTTGCGTGGTTGAAACAACCGGAATTAACAAAGACCTTAAATACCTGGAAGACAAGGCGGAATTTATGGTCAGGTACATGATGGAAAAGCGTGACGTGGAAATCAACGATTTGATTATAAAATCATCGGCAACAACAGTTGAAAATATCGCTTCCGTTGTTGCATCAGTAGTATACTTAAATAATGACATTATCGAGGGATAAAATGGATGCTCAAGATAAAAAAATTGCGACAGACCTATCTTATGAAATTATAAAAGAAGTGAGCCGAGCAATAAGGCCCTATGTTGGAAAACCCGAATCCGGTGAAAAGGTAAAGATGGGAGCGGACGGCACCCCAACATCATTAATTGATATTGTTGCTGAAGAAAAAGTAATCAATATCCTAAAAAATGCCCCAGTTCTTTCATACATCGTTAGTGAAGAAATCGGGGAGCTGAAATTAGGGAAAGGAACTAAAAGAAGCATCAGCTTAACACATGAACTTAGACGAGATGACATGGCTGAGGAAGACAGGCCAAAATTCATATTCCTGGTTGACCCCATTGACGGAACAAGTAATGCAATCAAGGAAATTCCGGCATTCGGCATATCAATAGCGGTTGCAAGCGTTCCCGAAGGAAGACTCGCAACCCTGAACGATGTTGAATTGGGTTTCATCAGCAACTTTGGTAACGGCAACTTCTTTGAAGCTGAAAAGGGAAAAGGCTGCTGGCTGAATAATGAAGAGGTTCATCCAAGCAATATCGTGAACTTCAGCGACATAACCCTTGGAGGATTCACCAAAAGCGGAACCTCAGAAGCCTCCCAGCTTGTTGACAATGCAAGAAGAATGAGGGTGCTTGGAAGCGTGGTGCTTGAAATATCCTACGTGGCCAGCGGAAGATACGATGCATTCATCGATTTGAGGGGAAGTAGAATAATCGACATTGCCGCATCCAAACTGATTCTTGAAGAGGCCGGCGGAATCATCACCGACAAATATGGCGAAAAGCTGAACAACATTTTAAGCATCCATGAGAAAACCATAGTCGTTGCAGCAAACAACAACATACTTCACAAAAGAATGATCGACACCCTGAATGACAACCAAACCGACTTCATCGGCAAAGTCGGAATCGTAAGCAGGATAGACCAGAACCGTTCAATACTATTTTCAGCAAAGATCATTGATTACCTTTTAACCAACGGCAGGGAAGTCATTATCGAAAAAAGACTTGCCAAAAAGCTCGAAGACTTAAAGGAAAACCCGAAATTAGATGAAATCATTGAAAAAACCAAAAAGCACTACCCGGACATTGCCCATCTGTTGGATGACATCAGCTTCAACATCAATTACAATCAGATATCATCCGGAATCTATGACTTTGACTGTGATATGGCAGTTGTTTTAGGAGGCGATGGAACACTTCTAAGGGCACAAGCCAAAATGAAACCGGAAACTCCATTATTTGGAGTCAACATGGGCACTGTAGGATTTTTAACAGAAATTGAAGCTAAAGACACATTTGAGGCTCTGGAAGAAATCCTGAAAGGTGATTACTACAAGGAAAAAAGGACAAAGCTTGTGGTGTCCCACGAAAACCACCATTACTCAGCAATGAATGAAGTGGTCATAATGACCGACAAACCGGCAAAGATGCTTCACTTCCAAATCAAGGTGGATGGGGAAATTGTTGAAGAGGTCAGAGCTGACGGGCTGATTGTTTCAACCCCAAGCGGTTCAACAGCATATGCGATGTCTGCCGGAGGCCCTATTATGGACCCTAAAGTTGGAGGGCTGATCATCATCCCAATCTGTCCATACAAACTTGGTGCAAGACCGTTTGTCGTATCCGACAACAGTGAAATTACTGTCAAATTGCTTAAAAAAGGTAAATCTGCAGTATTCGTAATGGACGGTCAGACCAACGAGGAAGCGGAATACGAAGAGGAAATCAAGTTTAAAAAATCCGATAAGAACGTTTATTTAATTAGAACTTCCACCAAATACTTCTATAAAAAAGTCAAAGACAAATTAAGGGAAGGCGGAATCAAGGACAATAACTGGTGCTAATATGCATTATCTGGTGATTGACTTAACTCATGGCGGAGTAAAAATAGCCGTCAGCCTTGCCAAAAAAGGCAAAGTCGTTCATGCATACGACATTTACAATACCCTGAAGCCCCTTGACCGTGAAATGATGGAAGTCTATGACATTTACATAACCGGTTTGGATTCGCTTAAAAACCTTAAGGGAGATATCTGTGTAATCTCTCCAATCCACTCACCATTAACCGAGGCCGAAATTGAAAAACACAACCCGGATTTAAACTATACCTTTTTAACTCACCACCAGGCGGTCGGGGAGATTCTGAAGGATTGGGGAAAAGACATCTTAAAGATTGAAGTCACCGGCGTCAAGGGAAAGACAAGCTCGGTATTCATGCTCAAGGAAATTCTGATTGATGAAAATCCTCTGATACTGTCAAGCCTAGGTGCATTGCTATACGAAAATGAAAGGGAATTCGTTTTGAAAAAGAACATTTCAATTACTCCCGCAAACATCAAGGAGACAATTGACCTGGCATATAAGATTGCAAATCCCGTCTGCCTGATAGCTGACGGGAAAGTCGAAAGCGAAAACCTGAAAAAATACAATTCAGCCATCTTTGAATCATCCCTTGGATGCTGCGGCATTGGAGATGTTGGACTTCTAACAAACATTGCTGAAGACTATCCCATAGCCAAAAACAGACTTTCCGCAAGCGATGCCAAGTCCCAAGTCTTCATGTGTGATGTTGTTGCATGTCAAAAGGAAAGCTATGACAGATACTACTCAGGAATTGGTCATGATAAGGTCAACACCTTCTCCCTGACCGACAAGACAGCCAACCTTTGCGTTGAAAAAGTCACCTATACCCTGGATGAAACTTCAATTGACATCATCTACAACAACGTCAAGACAATCAAAGGAAACACCCTAAACGGAGAGATGTCAGTCAAGACGTTTGCACCGGGCTCCCACCATGTCTTAAATGTATTGGGGGTCGTGACGGCCTCCCTGAGCTGTGAAATTGCTGAAGACAAAATCACTGATGGGCTTGAAAATTATAAGGGAATAGCCGGAAGGACCAATAAAAGAGCAGTTGGAGACTCCATCGTCATTGAAGAGATCAACCCCGGAATAAACACCGAAGCCATTAAAAAATCCATAGAGATGATTGATAACCTGGATGACTATTATGTTGCAGTCGGCGGAGATTACGGAATTACCTGTGAAGAGATTGATGAAGACAAGCTAAGCGATTATCTGGACACCACTGAATGTAATTTGATATTGACCGGAGACGTTGGAAAGGCCATACAGAAGAAAATGTCCAAGGAAGTCCTGTTCATGCAGGATTACGCAGACTGCTACGATTATGCCCTAAATGAAAGCAAAAATCTTCTTTTCATATACCGGTCAGACTACAGGAAAATCACACAAAGATAATTGCCGAACCCATTTTAAAAAAAATTGAAACATTTAATTAATATTAACTATAAAAGTTAACAATGTAAAAAAATCTTATAGGTCATGCACCTATAATTTGAAAAATTTTTGAATGGAGATAATGAATGATTGTTGGAACCAGAGGCAGTCAACTAGCTTTAGTACAAACCAAGCAAGTATGCGCGGATTTATCCAAATTAACAAAAGAAGCTATTGATGTTGAAATAATAAAAACCAAAGGAGATAAAATCACCACTTCCCAGCTATACAATATGGATTCCAAAGGCCTTTTTACCAAGGAATTGGATATTGCACTGCTTGAAGAGGAAGTCGATTTTACAGTCCACAGTTTTAAAGACCTCCCCACCGAGCTGGATGAAGATCTGGAAGTGGTGGCAGTTCCAAAACGGGAATCTCCAAATGAAGTATTAATTTCTGAAAAAAGCTGGCAAGATTTAGGGCCTGGTTCAAAACTTGGAACCAGCAGCCTTAGAAGAGAGGCCTTCTGTAATCATTACCAAAAGGAGTTTGAACTTAAACCCATCAGAGGAAATATCGAAACCAGAATCAATAAGGTCTATGAAAGCGACCTTGATGCCACTTTAATGGCCCAAGCCGGGCTCAAAAGGCTGAATCTGACCAAACACATTAAAACAGTATTTCCGCTAGACTACATTACCCCACCGGCAGGCCAGGGTGCACTGGCAATCATTACCCGTAAAGACTCTGAGGTCAAGGAAAAAATCTCCAAACTGAATGATTACGTTTCAATGCAGGAAGTATTTGCAGAGAAAAAAGTGCTTGAAGAGTTAGGTGTTGGCTGTCAATGGCCAATCGGAGCGATAGCACGTATGAACGATAGTGAATTTAGCATTTATTCAATATTATTAACTAAAGAAGGAGAAATTCTTAAAGAGCAGACTGAAAAGGGTTCCATTAAAGATGCTGTTGAACTTGGAAAAAGCATTGGAAAACTTTTTGGGGATTATGTTTAATGGAGGAATCTAATTGAGAACTGTAAACGTAGGAGTTATTGGAGTAGGAGCAATGGGTGAAAACCATGTTCGTGTATACCATAAAATGGAAGAAGCAAATCTGATTGCTGTTTCGGACGTTAGTGAAAGAGCACTTAAAAAAATAGAGAAGAAATATGGTGCAAAAGGTTATACTGAATATAGTGATTTGCTCGAAAATCCGGACATTGAAGTTGTAAGTGTTTGTGTGCCAACCACCTTCCACCATGCCGTGGTAATGGAAGCAATTAAACACAAAAAACATGTTCTGGTTGAAAAACCAATCGCATTTACATTAAATGAAGCTGAAGAAATGATTAACGCCGCTAAAGAGGCAGGAGTTATTCTATCAACCGGACATGTGGAAAGATTTAATCCAGCTGTTCAAAAGGCTAAAGAGCTTATTGATGATGGAGTAATTGGAGACATCGTATCTGCTTTTGCAAAAAGAGTAGGTCCTCTTCCACCAAGAATCAAGGATGTTGGTGTTTCAATCGACCTTGCAATTCATGACCTGGACATTATGAATTACTTATTTGAAGAAAACGTAACTCAAGTTTACGGTACAATGAACAGCAGTTTTGATGACAGCGAGTTTGAAGACCATGCCGAAATCATGGTGAGCTTCGACAATGAATCCACCGGAATCATCGAAGTAAACTGGCTTACCCCTTACAAACGTAGAGAACTGGAACTTACCGGAACTGCAGGAATCATTTCTGTAGACTATATCAAACAAAGCATTGAAGTTTACGGCAAATTCGCTCAGGACATCCAAATCAAACATGAAGAACCGCTAAAATGTGAATTAAGATCCTTCTTGAATTCAGTTGTTGAAGAAGAAGAACCAACAATAACAGGTGAGGATGGTCTTAAAGCCCTTAAAATGGTTATTGCTGCCAACAGATCATCTAAAGATCACAGACCAATTAGCTTAGATGAACTTGAAGAGGTGAAATAGGTGAAAGAAAAATTAATCCAAAAGGCTCAAGAACTCAGACAACACGGTTTTACCACTGGAGAAATTGCAGACGAACTCAACGTGAGCATGGACACTGCAAGATGGTTAACCCTACAAAAACCGGCTGAAGAAAAACCTGAAGCTCCAACTGACTTTGCCATCAACTGGAAAAGCATTGGAGGAAACTCTGCACGTTTAAGATATGTCTCAAGTGCTTTAAGTGACATGACATTGGCATATGGTGAAGCAGAAGTAGTCTGTGGAATTGCCGTCAGTGGCATTCCTTTTGCAACAATGATGGCAGATATCCTGGAGGACATGACCGGTTTTGAAACTTCATTAGCTATTTTCCACCCTCAAAAACACAGAAAGGCCGATGATGAAACTGATGACGAAGGTACAATCAGTACAAACTTCGGAACCGTCGAAGGCAAGAAAGTTGTAATCGTGGACGACGTTACAACCAGTGGGAAAACAGCAAAAGAAGTAATCCACACAGTAAGAGACTTAGGTGGAGAACCTCTTTGTGTTGCTGTGCTAATCGATAAAGCAGGCCTTTCAGAAATTGAAGGCGTGCCTATAGAATCTTTAATCAAAGTTAGTAGAATTTAAATCTTCTACTAAAATTTTCTTATTTTTATAATTTTTTTACATTGCCAAAATTTAAATACTTTTATACATATAATATACACAAGGTGATAACATGGAATACGTCGACTGGATCGAAAAAGAAATTTTTATTACATTAAATGCATTTTCAATGTTTCATGGAATCAAACCATTTAAAAGCGGTGCAATAATCAAATTAACCAAAGATACGGAAAATACCTATGACCCCGAAGCAATAGCCTGCGAAATGAGATATTTTGGTAGAGTGGGCTATGTTGCAAACAGTGTCAGTACCGTTGCAAAAGGATGCATGAGTGCTGGGAGAGTATACGACAAAATCGAAGACGGATACTTTGCACAAGTCAAGTTCATAACCAAATCCGAAGCGATAGCCAAAATATTGACAATGGACGAATATCTAGAAGAACTCGAAAACCCCGAAAGCGACATTCATTACCTAAGTGATTAAAATGATTATTGAAGATAAAGAGATTGGCTTTGATATTGAAGTTTTAAAGCCACAGGTTCATGAAAACATGGCCGCGATACCCCTTAAAAGTAAAATTTCATACAGATTGGATCTTTTGACATTGAAAAAAGGTTTGGAATTGGGCCTTGTTGAAGTCAAGGAATGTGAGCAGAGCACAGTAAATACAATCAAAGTGACAAACAACGCCGTCACTCCATTGATTCTGATTGATGGCGAGGAAATACTAGGGGCCAATCAAAATCGCATTGTGAACAGCACACTGCTGATTGCTCCAAAAACAACCCAGGCCATTTCAGTCAGCTGCACTGGACATGGAAGATGGGAATACAAAAATGAATTCAAACAATCCGAATATATTGCAGACTTCAATACCCGCCGAGTGAAGGAATTTGCAAAAAGAAGCCATCAGAACTCACAGCAGGCCATCTGGGATTCGATAAAGAGCCTTGAAGTTGAAAATTCATTTAAATCCCCTACAAGCGCAATGTCTGAAAGCTATGATAACCTAAAAATCAGCCACAATGAATTTTTAAAAGCATTCGAAATAGTCGACGGGCAGTGTGGAGTTTTGGTTATACAGAATGGGGAAATAAAAGGTTTTGAAATTTTTTATAATCCCCAAATCTATAAGGAATATCATGAAAAGGTGCTTCGAAGCTATCTGATGAACAATAAAGTTGAAAATACATTATTCACCATAGATATGGATGGAATTAAAAGTCTTATGAATAATGCCAACATTTTGGCGTTCAACAAAAAAGACAGTGAAGGAATGGAATACAAATTTGAATTTGAAGATGATTTCAGTCTTGGAAACCTTTATTCATATGAAGATGAGATAATTCACTTTTCATATTTCACAAAACCGGATGAAAGCATAACTGATGATACCAATGAACAAATGCCTGTTGGATATGTCTTATAGATTAATATCCAACTCATCCATCATCATCTCTATTTTTTCGTTGAGACAATCCATTTTTTCGGATATGTCCCTCTTATCTGATTTCAAATCCTTAAGGCGAATGTATACTCCCTCATAGGTATCCACATATCTTGAAACGGTTAAATTGAAGTCATTTTTTTCAAGATCCATTAACGGAACGACTTGTGAAAACTTATCGATTGTTTTCCTGTTTGTGAAAACATCAATGACCTTATCCAATGTCTTATCGGAAAAAATAGAATTGCTTCTAAACATGCCTGGCATTATCCTTCTGTTTTGGACAGTGCCGTAATCCTTTGAAAAATCAATGAATAGGATATCGTCACTATTTTTGTTTTTTCTAAATATTATGATGACTTCCGGCCTGATTGATTTGGAAATGCCTTCCGGAAGAGAGATTATGGTGTCAACATAGTTATTTTCATAAGTCAAAAATTTTCTTAGGGTTGTCAATGACTTTTTAAACAGGAAGTTTTGTGAAACTGAAATGGCCATTATTCCATCTTCCCTAAGGTTGTTGACCATGTTGATTACAAACAGAAATTCGCTGTCTGTCAATGATTCGTATTCCCCTTCAAAATGTAAAATATTACTCTTTTCAGCAGCATGAACCTTCTTTTCCAAAATACTCAAAGCATTGAGCAGTTCTTCATCCTGCCCAAATTCAGACAAATCATATTTTGAAATTAACTGCTCCTTGATATCATTTTTATTTGGATTGGGAGCTTCCAGGTTTTGTCTTCTGTATGCATCCCTGCCATATCTGAAATTGTTTGGAATCTTTGATACTATCACATCAAATAGCCTATCATCAAATGACATTGACTGTATTGCGTCTTCTGATTTTAAAAATACGTCATTGAAGTCATATTCATAAATGAATGCCTTGATTAAAGAGTAGAAATAATACAAATCACGTGATTCCTTTCCATAAATCGGAGCGTTTAGAGCCTGTGAAACTTTGACTAGCGTGGATGCATCCCCCATAAACGGGTCATAAACGCAATCCGATGAAGCCTTCTCGGAAATGATGATTCTTTCAAGAATCTGTGTGATGTAATCGGGAGTGCGAAGCAGTCTGACTTGTCTTGATGAAGCCATCAAGTCATAGCATCTCTGGAATGTGAACTCCCTTTCTTCAATATCCAGTTTGGAGACATTCAATAAGAAATCACTAACCCGCAACGCCTGTTCAGAATCATAACTCATTTCATAAAATTTTGATTGCATCTCAACCGTTTTGATGATTGTGTTGAAATATTCCTCACAGGGGTTTCCTTTGCTGAACACGATATTTTCCTTCAAATCAAGCAAAAATCCCGGATCGATCAAATCGCCTATGAACTTATCTCCAATGAACTGGTCAATATATGTGGAATAGCTTTCAAAAAAGTAGCCCAAATCATTCAAAGCCATCTCCTTAAGTTCTGCCTTGCCCTGAGTGGTCAGGTAAAACACTTTCAAATCATCGCCTTCTGCTCCGAATTGCTGAAGAAGGTGATTTTTAAGCTTGTCAGACAAATATTTGTATAGGAATGCATATAAAATCAGGTAACTGGCATTAGTTGATGGCTTTGAACGCCTTCCATTTCTAATCAAATAGTCAAGGATGTTTTCATTGTGGGGTTTGGCGTTTCTCATTTTAAGTCCTCCCAAATTTTATTCAATATGCCCTCCTTCAGATTTTGATCATATTCAACCAGCTTTAAATCTTCGGCGATTTTCTCATTGATGGTGTTTAAAAGCTCGCCGTATTTAACCTGCATGGCATAATCCGGTATGATCAGTTCCAGTTCCTTAATCTCCCTTATGGAAGTGTGAGGTATCTTTTCAGTGCTTCCAAGCTCATACAACTGTTTCTTAACGTGAGTGTTTGTAAGCAAGTGGGCAATGAATGACGGGTCATAACCTTCATTCAGACGGATGATTGCAATCCTGTCGCTTACAACGAGATTTTCCCGGCTAACACAGACAACATCATAAGGGTATGGCATTTTCATCAGTACATCCCCATGTCTGGTGAAGTAGTGCGGTTTCGGTTGTTTCAATTGCATCTTTTCAAAATCGTTCAGGACTCCATCCCTTTTTATGGACCTTTGAACGATGACATCATATGACTGTGAGCCTTCTTCAACATATCTTCTATATGAAAGACCTGATGATACATCAGCAATGTCCCCTAGTTTTACTTTGTCCATGTTTTAGCCTCTGTTATTATTTTTTATATTTTTGGATATAAAAAATTAGGTTCCAAACACACGGTTTGGAACAAGGTTGACGCCGATGGTTTTTGCCCACAGCGCTATGTGATGAGGTACTTCGTGGTATATTTCGATGTAAATGAAAAAGGTCATCCTTTTCCACTTCATGTACATCGATTTGAATAATGATAGCTGGCTGAAATAAGCATGTTTGGGGTTGTATGACTTCTGCCAGACCTGATATTCCTGGCATCTTAACAGATATTTGATCTCTCTTCTTAACGCATCCATATGCCGATATTCATCGGGACATGGAGGGTCAGAGAGATTGTAATAGTCATTTTGAAACTGCCTTATTTTTTTGTTTAAGAGCTGTTCCCTCCTGTAGTAATCATTATCCTTATGCCTTCTTCTCGAATGTTTTCTTCTCCTCATTTTCCGGTCCTGATTTGGAAGGTTTATTGGTATAAACCCCCAAATTCATCAAAATCATCAGTTTCTTGGGGAATCTCCTTTGGATCCATCTTTTCGGCAGAGACCCCTCCTATTACTCCAACGCTTTGAATGTTTGACTTCAAGACTGCGGTGGAGGTGATTCCAGGGCCTTGTGGCGAAAGCACAAACAAGTCAAGGAATGTATCGTCTTCCGCTACAATGAATGCAGGCTCGATGCATTCAGCAGCCTTTGTCTGCACCTTAATCAGGATGTGCTTGGCTTCGCTTTCCGCTTCAATTCCGATTTCTCTTCTGATGTTTTCATCAAGGTTCTTTACCTTTTCAGACCAATTGATTATGTTATCTTTCTCGTTCATATTATCATTTCCTTTCTATTTTTTATTAGTCCACCTCAAAAATCCAAGACATGTGAACAATGGTGATGTATTTTTTGAAAATATATTACATATTTTCTATGTATCTTTTTTAAAAGAATACACATTGCACATATACTATATTTCATATAGTATATAAACTTATTGGTTTTTGGCCAATACTTTTTTGAAAAGTACACGACATACCAATGTAATAATTAATTTAATTTAAGTTATATATAAATGTTTGCATTTTTTAAAAAAGTGCAAAAAAATTCAATAGTGCAGATGCACAGGAATGTTTATGAATTGGCCTGCAGTGAAAGATTATCCTTATAATCAATGAAAAAGATCACCATCCAAATAGGAAAACACTTGAATGGAATAAATGACCATTTAATAAAAAATTAATAGATTTGAAATGAATCAAATGAAAAAAAGTAAAACAAAAATCAATTTAATGCCAAATGCACAAAGCACCTCAATCCCACACAGACACCAAATTTTACATTAAGGGAAAAATCTAAAAAAAATAGTAATAAGAAGAAGTTTAATCATCTTTTTTGTCTTCTTCTTTATCTTCCTTTTTAACGATTACCATTTTCTGTTCTTCTTCGTCAACTTCCATGATGATAGGTTCCTCTTCAATAGCTCCGGGATCCTTTTCCACACATTCCTTGATTTTGGCATTGATTGCTCCGGTATCTTCGGTATCAATCAGGTCAATGATTTCCAACTGATTCTGGAATCTTTCAATACCATCGAGCGGAACGTTTTCAACGAATGGAATAGCACCGGTTGCTCCGATGATTTTCTTTTTGTCAGGGTCAGCTCCGTTTTCGTACAATGCCTTGATGCTTTGGCCTGTGATGTGTCCCTGTACTTCAGCACCGGTTACGATTAAGAAACGGATGTTCGGATTTGAGATAATGTTTGCAACTACCTTTTCTATTCCTAAGTTTTCTGTTTTGCACGGACCTGCAATAGCTGCACCGGACAGTTCCGCTTCAATGTGGGAAGCGAGTGTTGTTACAGCTACCGGACTTTCTGGGTCTCCTACAATATAGTCTCCACTGATTACAGGCCAACCATCTGCAGGAGCTTTTTTATCAGCCATCTTAATATCCTCCAGTAATTCTATAATATTGGATATAATTTAAACCATATTTAAATATTTTGTAACTTGCCTGGGGCAAGAAGTATTAATCACATTGCCCAATCTAATATCAATGAATTTGAATGTTGACCTTTTCTATTTAATTAACAATGGTTTAAGCAATCCCCATTTTGATTTTATAATGCCCCATTTAAGTGATGTTGGCGGGCTGACCTTTTATGCAGTCGTTTTGGCTGTTTTGTTGTTGCTTTGCCGGAAAGATATCTTCGGATGGGGCAAGTATTTCGGGCTCGTGAAACTATGTGCCGCATCCTTGATTTTGACCGTTGCGATTACGGCTGGCGCCAAACTCTTTTTCTCACAGCCCCGGCCATATCTGATTTTAGAACATGCACACGTTTTGACCTCATCGGTTGACCCCAATTCATTTCCGTCAGGACACACCGCAACAACATTGAGCACAATGACTGTGCTCTTCATAAACGCCAAAAGGTATTTTACACATCATAATTTAATAAAGGCTTTTTGTGTAGTCTATTCCATTCTGATTCCGTTTTCAAGAATCTACATCGGCATGCACTATCCCCTTGACGTGGCGATTGGCGGAGTGATTGGGATGGCTTGTGCCATTCTGGCATGTAAATATCTAAAAGTATAATTCGGATGGCTTTCCGATATACTCGAAATCATCCTTGTTTTCAAGGTACTTTACTCCGATTACTTTCCCGTCGGCAAATCTTGTGACGACGCTCATTCCGTCATTGACGTCGATTACAATTACCTTTGTGTTTTTGCCGCTTTCAGCCTCTATCTTAATTACATCATCGTTTTGAATCAGGTTCGGCTCCTCGAATTCCTGGCCGATGTCAGTCGAATACCAGTGCTGAGGCAGCTTGATTCTAATTCCCAAATAATCCAGCAGATCTTTAACATGCATAATCTATTCCCCCTTTGAGTGGTTACTATTAGTTTATTTGGAACCTATTTAAGTATTTTGTAACTGTTCAAGGGTGAAAAGTAGTTTTCTGCTGTCGGGAAATTCCACAAAAATCAGAGTAAAAAAAAACTGTGGCAGCCCACATCATAAGGAATCATGCGTAATTGGTTGAAAGAAAAAAAAAGAAAGTGTTTGGAAACACTTTTTCTAGTCTCTTCTGAAGAGATCTCTTGTATACACCTTGTCTTTAACATCACCGAGGACATCACAGTCCAGCCTGTTTGCAAGGATTACGTCACTCTCTGTCTTGAAACGGTCAAGGTCATTGACCACTTCGGACCTGAAAAATTCGCTTCCATCATCCAATGTCGGTTCATAGATGATTATTGGAATTCCCTCCGCCCTTATACGTTTCATGACGTCCTGTATTGCAGATGCCCTGAAATTGTCACTATTGCTTTTCATGGTAAGGCGGTAGACACCGACGGTTTTCGGATTTTTAGAAATGATCTGGTCGGCAATGAACTCCTTGCGCACAACATTGGAATGGACAACAGCCTCAATCATGGTCTGCGGAACATCCTTGTAGTTTGCAAGCAACTGTTTTGTGTCCTTAGGAAGGCAGTATCCACCGTATCCAAATGATGGATTGTTGTAATGGCCTCCTATGCGGGGATCCATACACACACCGTCAATAATCATCTGTGTGTCAAGGCCCTTGGTCTGTGCATAGGTATCAAGCTCATTGAAGTAGCTTACCCTTACAGCAAGGTATGTGTTTGCAAAAAGCTTGATGGCCTCTGCTTCTGTTAAGTGAGCCAATAAAATTGGGATGTCCTGTTTTTTTGAATTTGCCCTTTCTTCTTCAGCCCTTGCACCTTCCAGGAGAAGATCTGCAAACATCTGTCCTTCCTCCATCTGGTCATCATCACATCCGACAACGATTCTGCTCGGATGAAGGTTGTCGTAAAGTGCCTTGGATTCCCTTAAGAATTCCGGGCTGAATATGATGTTTCTGACACCATACTTTTCACGGACTGCTTCTGTGTAGCCCACTGGAATTGTTGACTTGATTACCATCAAAACGTTCGGATTGACCTTTAAGGTCCACTCGATTGCATCCTCGACTGCCGATGTGTCAAAGAAGTGATTGACATCATCATAGTTTGTCGGGGTTGCTATTATGACAAGCTCGGCACTCTTATAGGCCGCTTCCTTGTCAGTGGTTGTGTGAAGGTTCAATTCCCTTTTCCCTTCACGGGTTTCCTTAAAGAACCTTTCTATTTCATCATCCTGAATCGGACTAAAAAACTGATTAAGCTTTTCCGCCTTTGACTCTGTAGTTGTGATGGCGGTGACTTCATGATTTTGGGCGAGCAGAACAGCAAGGGAAAGCCCCACATATCCTACGCCCGCAACTGTAATCTTCATATAAATTTCCTCCAATTTTATAATAGTTATTTTTTCTAGAAAAAAGTAATAATATAATAATATATCAAAACTACTATTAATCTATATGGTTGGCGAACCGATAATCCATTCTTCAACAATATGATTTGGACCATCTATGAAAAATGGTGTGCAAAATCACACAACTCTGCGAAAAGTAAAAAAAAGTTGATGATTATGTATAGTGTGTGCAATATCAAAAGTGTGTTCCAAACACCCCTTTGAGATAATTGTATTTACAATCAATTAAAATAAGCAGTTTGCATTTGAAGTGTCATTTGAATTAGCATGCATTCAATTATCTTCACGTTCCGGAAGGTACTGTTTTTTGATTGCATCATAAACCCTTCTTGAGTTTTCATCATCCCTGAATTCGAAGAAATCTTCAACACGTTTCTTGTAGGTTTCCTCCATTTCACACTCATTTAAGACAATGGCAATGATTTCGTTTTTGATTTCCTCATGGGTGGCGGATATCGGACCAAAGCCCATTGTGTCATATTTGAAGTATGCCGAATCCGCATCGAAATGATAATCCTTTCCATACTGATAATAGATTACCGGCTTTTCAAGATATGCGAAGTCAAATGCGACTGAAGAGTAGTCTGTAACGAGCAGGGAGGAATGGTTGAATATTTCTGAATAGCTGTCGTCAATGAATTCCACCTTGTCATTCCTGTCAAACAGATGGATGAACTTGTTCAGGTTGGGATGGGGCTTGAATACCATAGAATAACCTTCAGATTCCAAAAAGTCAATCAGTTCAGTGTCATTTAAAAGGGCGTTGAAGGCCTTGAAAAACGTGGTCCTTACAAAGTAATCATCCTCAAGGTTATTGTAATGTATTCTCCAGGTCGGCATTATGGCAATCTCTCTTGAATCCTCAAGTTTTTTCAAAGCGTCGAACCTTGGAAAACCAAGAACATGAATTGAATCTTCCGGATAACCGTAGCTGTTATCCAGAAATGACCTTTTCTCATCCTGCGAAACGGTTAAGATGAAATCAAGATTATTATCATATTTGCTGATTATGGAAGAGGTGTCGTCTTTTGTAACCCCATGTTGTAGGAAAACTGTTTTTGATCTTATCAATCCTGACAGAAATGGGAAATTGCCCCAAAACGGATAGATGACATTATTGTCAGGGTTTGAAGAAATGATTAATTCGGCGAAAAGAGCATTGAGCCTGTGTCTCATGGACCGATACGGAATTTCAAAACCGATGTCGGCAACCTTTTGGTATTCGCTGCTGGGATTGCCCAAACCCAACAGTCTCCTGATCTTAAATAATCTGGAACTGGACCTGTATTTGCTTGCCATTATCTCAACATCATTAACTTCATAGTCATGTTTTGAAATGGCGAAGTACTTCTCAATGCCCGAATCATTGGCTTCGACCGCATGTCTGAATAAGTGGAATGCATTGTCATCGGCACGATAAGGCAAATCCATAAATATCCAGATTTTCTTATCAATATAAAACGGATAAACAATGAAATACAATAATCTGAGAATCACACCAGTTCTCCAGCCTTCCTCTCTTTGAAACAGCATGTTTTTTAGAGTCCTGATTTCATTTTTTAAGGTGCCTGTGAACGTTCTCTCCAGAATGGTGATATGGTCCTCATCATCAATCACCAGATGATTGTCGGACAACAGATACCTGGATGTTTTGGAAAGTCTTGAAGTTCTGTTATACTGTGGAATTAATTTGTATTGGTCGATTTCAAAAGTGACTTTGGTTTCATGTTCAAGGGGAATTGAAACTTCAAAGTGATGATTGAATCCATAGTTGAAGTTCAAAGAGTAGTTATCCCTTTGAGGAAAGCTCAGTATGTTAACCGGAATTATCTTATCATCATTGACTTTAACCCTGATGTTCGGCTCAATAGTGAAAGTGGTAAGATAACCTAGGATATACAACTTATCATTCTCAACCTGGCAGATGTCAATATTGACATTGTCCAGCTCCAATTCATGGATACGACTGCACCCATCAGAACCAATGTCGGTTTTATCGACCAGATATTTAATTTCATGCTTTTTTAAAAGCAGAATATGGGACTTCAAAGCTCCTGAAATTGATTTTTGGGAAATGATGACCTCCGGCTCTATGAAAGATAAAATTTTAATTAGCTTGGCATAAAACTCGATCAATTCATCACGGGACAGCAAATGAGATACCCTCCTGACTTCAAAAATCCACTGCAGGTCATACATCAGGACATGCTGGATGAATTTGGGAACCTCATTGTATTTTTTTAAAGAGCAGTCAATGAGCTTGAAAAAATAATTGTCGATTCTTGTTGTGTAGAAAGATTTGCGGCTGGATGATGATCCGATTAATGAATTGTCATCACTGCGTTTTCTGTAGTAATATGCGCAACTGTCCAAAAGTCCGAGATTGGGATTGTCCAAAAGCATCTGATTGATTAGAAGAGGGTCTTCCGAAACCCTTAATGATTCATCAAATTTGTAATCCTTTAATTTTGAAAGCCTGAAAAATGAGGATGCCCCTGAAAGCTGCGGATAATCCGAGTTTTCCAAAAGATTAACGACTTGGGTTTTATGATATTTATAGTTCAGGGAGTGTTCTCCGTGCCTTGAGCCGGCATAATAAATTGGCATGGATATAATATCCACTTCAGGGTGTTTTTTAAATAAGCTTAAAGCTTGATTAAATGCATATTCTGTAATGTAATCATCACTATCCAAGAAACTGATGAATTCACCCTGTGCATGACCCAAACCACGATTTCTCGAATATGCCGGACCATAATTTTTATCGTTTCTTAAAAAGAGAATGTTTTCGGGAAATTTTTCCTGATAATAATTGGCAATGCTTGCGGTATAATCCATGCTTGCGTCATCAATGATAATAATTTGGATATTCCTTTTGAAGTCAAGACTTTGGTTGATTACAGATTCGATTGCAGATGACAGATAGTTTTCACTGTTATATGCTGCAATTATAACTGAAAATTTGAATGCCAAATTATTATCCTCCATTAAAAATTATTTCTTCTAAACAATATTTGTCTTAAATATAATATATAATTTGGCTTATATTAATCAGTGAAAATCCAACCCGCAGATTGCATCATAAACCCTTTTTGAATTCTGTTTATCCCTAAATTTGAAAAAGTCGTTGACGCGGTTCTTATAGATTTCACTCATCTCGCAACCGTCCGAAACGATTGAAACGATATGTTCCTTCAATTCCACATAGGTATCCGCAATCGGGCCGAAACCCATTTCATCATATTTGAAGTAGGTGTTTTCAATATCAAAATGGAAATCATCCCTATCAAAGTGGAAATAAACAATTGGCTTTTCCATATATGCGAAATCAAATGTTACCGAGGAATAGTCGGTGACCAGCATTGATGAATTGTTGAAAATATCCTCATAAGACCTCTCATCAAAATCAGCCAATGGGTGCCTATCGAATGCATCCATGAATTTGACCAGATTTGGATGGGGCTTGAACACTAAGGTATAGCCTTTGGAATCTAAAAATTCAAGCAGTTCATTGTCATTTAATAAGCTATTGTAAACCTTGAAGAAATCGCTTTCCTTAAATGTTTCGCGATTAAGAACATGCAGTTTTCTCCTCCAGGTGGGCATTACCACAACCTCTTTTTTATTTTTGCCGCATTCCAGATAATCGAATCGTGGAAAACCGAGCACTTTGACGACATCCTCAGTATAACCGTAATCCCCCTCCAGAAATGAATCCCTTTCATAATCCGAAACGGCAACCAGCATGTTCAAATTCTTGTTATACTTATTCAGCCAATATGATACGTCATGCAAAGTCACCCCATGTTGCAGGAATATTGTTTTGGACTTTACAAGTCCCGCCAGATGGGTGAAATTACCCCAGAACGGATAAATAATGTCATTATCAGGATTTGAAGAAATAATTGCCTCGGCAAATAATGCATGGAACCTGTGTTTTAGAGATCCGTATGGTACAGCATGCCCCAATTTACTTATCCTTGAATATTGCGATGTCGGACTGTCAAAACCAAGCAGCCTGTTCAATTTAGATTTGATGGATGAATTTTGATGATTGTTTTCGGATTTGTTCACAGCAAAAATCTTATCAACATCATTGGGAGGATTTTTAACGGCATATTTGAACAACTGAATTGCATTATCCTCTGCACGGTCCGGAAAATCCATAAAAATCCAAATTCTTCGATTGTGATAAATAGGATATAAAGTAAAGTACAATACTCTTAAAACTACACCCGTACGCCAGCCCTGTTCCCTTTCCAACAGCATGTCTTTCAGAACTCCGATTTCCAATTTGAAGGTGTTGGCCTTGGTTCTTTTGATGATTTCAATATGGTCAAATCTGTCTATTGCAATGTACTTATCGGATAGCTTATATTTGGATATCCTTGAGAGTCTGGAAGTCAAATTATAATCGATAGGCAACTCCTGGAGATTTGTTTTAAAGGAAATCTTATGTGAAACCGGCAATGTAACTTCAAAATAATGATTGAATGCATATCTGAAATCAAGAGACTTGTAATCCCTTTGAGGATAATCCATTTTGGTGGTTATAATCACTTCATCATCATCCAGAACAGCAATGATATCCGTTTCATATTTTGAAAATGTGGTGTACATGCCTGAAATATAAACCTCATTGCCATTTCTAAATTCGAAAATGTCTATGAAAATCTTATTTAAATCAAGTTTTTTAACAATTTCCAAGATTTCATCCTTGGACAACACTTCATCATCGAAAATGTCTGATTTGTCAAGGACATACCCGTATTTGTAATATTTAAGCAACAGCAAATGGACATTGATTAAATTAAAGTCGATTTCATAATTGACAATTACATCCTTGTCAATGAATGACAATATTTCAATCAGCTTCAGGTACATTTCCCTGAGTTCATCATCATCCAACAGGTGTTTGATTTCACCCACCCTCATAAACCAGAACAGGTCATAGAACAGGACATACTGTATGAATTTGGGAACCTCTCCGCAGACTTCAATGGAATCCCCTATAAGTTTTAGGAAATAGTCATCGACCCTTGAAGTAAAATAAGACTTTTGAGAAATTGAAGAACCTATCAGTGAAGAGACATCCTGATGTTTTCTATAATAATAACCGCAGCCGTTTATAAAACCTATTTTGGGATTTTTCAAAAGCATCTGATTGATAAGCAACGAATCCTCGGAAATCTTAAGGGTTTCCTGGAATCTGTAGTTTTTAAGTTTTGAAAATCTGAAAAAGGCAGATGCACCTGAAAGCTGGATGTTATCCGGTTCCTTCAATAAATCAACGACACGGGATTTATCATATTTATAATTTAAATTATGCTCGCCGGTTTTTGTGCCGAAAAAATAAATTGGAACTGATGCGATATCAATTTCATCATGTTCCCCAAACATTTCCAACACTTTCTTAAAGGTATTTTCCGTCATGTAATCATCGCTGTCAAGGAAATTGACATATTCCCCTTCAACATGATTCAAACCAACATTTCTGGAATAAGAAGCACCCCTGTTTATTTCATTACTAACCACAATGACATTTTCAGGGTATCTGTGCTTATAGCCCAAAGCGACATCCAAAGTATTGTCCGAACTTGCATCATCCACAATGATGACCTGGATATTCTGATTGAAATCGAGACTCTGATTGATAAGGGAATCCATAGCAATAGCTAAATGCTCTCCACTGTTATACGCAGCCATCACAACAGATATCTTGAATGTCAAAATCTAATCTCCTTACATCAATGATTAATTATTCTTTTTAACGTATTTCCAATATTCCTTTTCGGCGCTATGTAAAACCTATTCTTAGAAGTTTTTGTTAAAGCATCCCCGATATATTTTAAAGTGTCTTCGGCAGAGGAAAATTCATCAATATTCTCTTCAATGTCATTGAAACCAATGGTGGATTCATCATTTTTGTAAACAAACTCTTCAGAGGAGTACATATTCATTTTCCCTGTTTCCTTTTCACCCCATCCATGAGTCGAATGGGAAGTCCAAAAGGTATCCTCCTTAACCGGTCTCGCAGGGCTGCCCGCGAAAGTGACATTGGACGGAACTACCTTATTTGACAAAATTGAACCCGCCCCTATAATGGATCCGGAACCGATTTGGGTTCCCTTGAAAATCATTGCGCCTTGACCAAACCACACATGGTCCCCCACATAAATGCTTTTGGAATTGTTTAATCTTTTTTTTGTTGTGGAGGAATATATTAAATGAGCATCGGCAACCCTGAAAACAACATCGTATGAAAACAGGCAATCTTCACCAATCATTATATTTTTAGCTTCGGAAACGACAAACGTGGCCAAGCCATTGAAATAGTTATTTTTTCCAATAAAGCAAACACTATCCCTATTTATTGAAATGTTAACAAGATAATCATGATTATTGCTTGACAAATATAAAACGGAATTGTCTGAATGGAAAATTATATTGGAATCCTTTAATGTGACACCATCCTCACATGCGATTATATTGTTTTCGCCATGAAAACTGATTGAAGAATTTATTAGATTTGGCGGAGAACCAAAAAACTTGTTATTTTCAAGATTCATAAGTTCTTCAGAATTTGTTATATCCATAATTTCACCAAAAGATTATTGTTAGCAACCCATTTGATACTATTTTAATCCCCCTATTTAGATTCGGCAATATCTTCACACAGAATTTTGTTTTCCATCTTTGAAAAGCAAATCTATGCTGCATAATCAATTCCAATGACTGCAATGCCAATAGAGTTCCTAAATTATTATTAATATATTATATATGATTTATTAATTATTTAAATGTATTAAATAATCCGTTTATATGAAAAAAATAAATTTTATGTTAAATATCTTCGGCAAACAAATCATGCGCGAACATGTTTAAATTTCTAAAAAGCTAAAACATTACATAACCTGAAAGAAATATTATCTGAAAACATGCTCTAAGAACTATCTTTAAACAGAGCCGAATCTTAATTTCTTTAAAGCATCTAAAATCTCATTAACCCTATCATCAAAGGTATGGTTTTCAAGGACTATTTTTTTACCCTTTTCGGCAAGTTTTAATCTTTCTTCCTCATGGGTCAAGTAATAATCAATCTTTTCATTCAAATCTTCAACACCATCATAAGTTACAATCGAACCTTCAAATAATGTGTCTGCAGATGGAATCTTATCGGAAATGACAAAAGTGCCGCAGGCTAAAGCATCAAACAACCTATTGGATGGAAAATCCTCATATCGCATATCCTCCCAATGGTCATTTAAAAGGATTTTGCAAGAGGAGTAATATTTATGCAATTCTTTATTTGGAATAAACTGGCCCTTGACGTATTTCTCGTCAATGTATTTCTCCCAACCCATTCCATAAATGGAAACATCATGGTTTGTTTTCAAGACATCTTTTATGACTTTCCTATAAACACCTCTAGTAACACCAACAAATAATATTTCTTCATTAATATTATCATCAGGTTCGTAATAGAACACTTCAGGATCAGTGCACTGCAATAATGCAGCCACATTTGTATCCACTTCACTTTTGATTTTTTCAGCGTATTTCCTGGAAGAAATGAAAACATAATCATATTCCCCATATTCTTCCTTTGAAACCAGTTCGGGATGTGACATATTCCAGATTAGATTGAGATTGGAATAATCCATGTTATACTTTTTCAATCCTCTTAAAACCAATGCAATATCTATCTCCGCCTCATCATACCAATGCTCCCTTTCCTGAATAAGAACATTGAAACCCAATTTTTCAAAAGCCTTTTTAAGAGCTATTGATAAAAATAAATCTCCCCAATGCTTTGTTTCTTTTGGATGTGGAGATTTGATTGCTATTGTTAAATTAGAATAATCCTCATTAATAATTTTATTGATGATTTCCGCCTTGGCATATTTTCCCAATTTCTTTTGTAAGGCAATTTTATCATTCTGTAACTTTTGAATATCCTCTTCATAATCTTCTATATCTCTTTCCACAACCTTCTTAGGGACTCGGGTAATAAAATCTGAAGATTTATTGATTAAATCTGTCTTTATCACACGGTCCTTTTGATTAGAAAGTGTTTTTAATGTATTGAATCCGATCCATTCATCAGCATTTAAAAAAAGTATATGTTCTCCCTTAGCAACCTTTAAAGCCTTTTTCTTACAATACTTCAAGCCTTTTTTAGTTTCGTTTTTATAAATCCTAATCCTGGAATCCTTTTGAGTGAAATATTCCAAAATTTCTACTGAAGAATCCTTTGAAGCATCATCAATACAAATGATTTCAAAATCTTGATAAGTTTGCTTCAATACACTGTTCAAACAAACATGCAAGTAATCTTCCATATTATGAACTAGAACTATAACAGAAATCATGATAATTAAACACCAAATTTATACCTACAAATATAATTATTTAATTTCATCAAATAAAAACATTTGTTAATTTAACTATAAATT
>NZ_JAZRHE010000131.1:0-10476 GCF_045644645.1 Methanobrevibacter sp. | reverse complement strand
TTTTGTACAAATAATTTATATACATGCTTAAATTTATATATTAATGTTTAATTTAATTTATTTAATTGATTGGAGTTTAATTAATTGTTGTTATTTGAAACCGAGAGTTTATATAGTATGTATTACTAATTTAATAATAAGTAATACTTTGATGATATGATTTAATAACTTGCTTTTTAATACTATTAATTAAAGGGGGTTGTTTTCATTGTCAGAGTTTAACATTAATGATATTGGTGATGAAATGTTAAAAGAAAGATTAAAAAAGAAAGCATCTGAATTAGGGATTTCTGAAGGAGAATTAATTGACCAACTTATTTTAACTGGATTGGATGATGGTGAATATGATGGTGGAAAATATACTTCTAATCTGTCTAATGAGGAGCGCATTCGTAGGCTTAAAAATGCCTATGATGCGGATATAGAAAAAGGAATGAAAAACAATCAGGGTAATTTTGAAGAATTGATTCGACTTGTTAAATTAAGGAATATGCAGGGTTGATTTCATGATTTTTTTAGATACTGGATTTCTTTTTGTATTATTGAATTCCTCCGAAAAATTTCATGAAAATGCCATTGAGATATATGAGTTTTATCGAAAATTAAATTCAATTAAAGTTATTAATAGTGTTGTTCTTACTGAAATTCTTAATAAATCACATAAATTAAATTTATCCTCATCAGAAATTTTCGATGTTCTTAAAAAGGATACTAAAATTATATATTTATCATATAAAGATTTTTTAGAAGCATTAAATTTGAATATGTTATATGGTGGTGCGATTAACTATTCGGATTGCACTATTCTTAAAACAATGCAAGATTTGGGCATTAACAATATTTTGAGTTTTGATTCGGATTTCGATAAAATCAGGGGCATTGAAAGGATCCATTAGTAATACTTTCAACACTTATAAGACATACATTTCAAGTGTAACTTTTCAGTTATAATGCGTTTACATTTTTTCCAGAGGTGTGTTTCAAGTGTAACTTTTATCTTATCACTTATAAGTAAACTAATTTAGACATTCATTTCAAGTGTAACTTTTCACATATCATTTATAACTTATACCAAAGAGGTGCATTTCAAGTGTAACTTTTCACTTATTACTTATAAGTAATATATTTTTTACAAAATCAGCATATTATAACTTATAACCAATCAAAAAAATCAAAAAAATAAGAAAGTCAGAATCATAAGTATGATTCTGCAATTGATGCCACACCCGCGCCGGCATCGTCAATTACACCTAAACCTTTCAAGGTCATTCCAATGGCTGCAAAGGTTTGGGTCAATTCCTTGTAGGAAATATTTCCCATGTGTCCGATTCTGAAAATGTTTCCCTTCAAGTGGTCTTGTCCTCCTGCAAGTTCAACGCCGTATTTGTCACGGGTTGTTCCTCTGAAGTCTGCATCAGCAATTCCTTCAGGCATTTTGACTGCAGTAACGGTTGCTGATGAAACAGCTTCGTCTGCGAATAATTCCAAGCCTAAAGCTTTGACAGCATCTACACTGGCTTTTGCTGCTTTGTGGTGGCGTGCAACCCTGTTGTCGAGGCCTTCCTCCATAATCATTTTCAAAGCTTCGTTCATGGCGTATGTCAATGATACTGAAGGGGTGTACGGGGTTTCAGGTGGGACTTTGTTTCCGCTTTTTCTTGCAGCTTTCATATCCAGATAGAAAGTGTTGCTTTCTATTTTATCAACGGCAGCCCATGCTTCGTCACTTAAGGTGATTGCGGCCATGCCCGGTGGTGCAGCCAGACATTTTTGTGATCCGGTAAAGCACACGTCGATTCCGAATTTTTCAACGTTCACTTCATCTCCCGCAAGGGATGATACTGTATCCACGATGTATAGTGCGTCATAGTTTTTCATTACCTTACCTATTTCCTCGATAGGTGCGGCCACACCGGTGGAAGTTTCATTGTGAATCACGGTTACTGCTTTGATGTCTTCGTCTTCATCCAATGCTTCGGCGATTGCTTCAGGAGTTACTGCAGTTCCCCATTCGACTGCCAGTTCTTTGGTTTCGATTCCGTGGGCTTGGGATATCTTCAGGAGACGTTCCCCGAATTTTCCACCCACTACATTCAATATCTTTTCGCCCGGAGCAACGGTGTTTGCAACAGCCGCTTCCATAGCTGCAGTTCCAGATCCAGTTAATAAATAAGAGTTATTTGGTGTTTGGAAAACTTTACTCATTAATTCAGTAGTTTCAGTTAATATTTCACCGTATTTAGCGCCCCTGTGATTTACAACAGCCTTTGTCATGGCACTGAGCACTCTCTGATGTACTGTTGTAGGTCCAGGAAGCATTAACAAAATATCATTCATTATCATATCCTCCATGTTAAAAAGATTTAGCATTTCTAAACCTAATTTAATATTTATTTTAATGCTTTTTATATATTATTATCGGCAATTTTTTTTGCCGGTGGAGGTTATTATTTTCAGTTAGATTAATCTGTTATGTGAATCATATATTGATATGGGCCTAAATTGGATGTGTGATTATGATTCGGAGGATTTGTTCATTTGTCATCGGTTTGTTCATAATGTCGGTGGGGGTGGCATTTTCAATCTACTCCACATTAGGAACAACTCCGATAAGCTCCATTTCCTATGCTCTGGCATTGATCACTAACATCAACATCGGAATAACCACATTCCTTTTCAATGCGGCTTTGATTTTGATTCAGCTGCTTATTCTACGCTCAGGATTTAAAAAAAAGAGACTTCTTCAGTTAATTAACTGTGTGCTTTTCGGATATTTCACTGATTTGGCGCTTTATCTGGTTTCATTCGTCCCTTTCGACAATACCATTCCATTCTATTTGATCTATCTGGTCATAAGCATATGCCTTATCGCCTTTGGAATATTCGTCTACATGCCGGCAGACATCGCACCCCTTCCGGGGGAAGGTTGCGTCGAGGCGATAGCAATTGTAACCGGCTGGAGATTTTCAACAGTTAAAATAGGATTTGACGCCACAATGGTAATCATCGCTTTGATGATGTGTGGTGTGTGGTATACCAACGTTTTTGCCGCCGTCAGCATCGGAACGGTAATATCTGCATTCATGGTGGGATTTACTTTGAGACAGATTTCCAATCTGTATTTCAAGCTGACCGGTAAGAGGGTCAATGTCGTTCACAAGGAAAATTAAATGTCGATTTTCATTGTTTTTTAGGGGAATTCAAATTCGATGCTAAAATAAATATATTTGGCATATTTCATTCTTTTTTTTTTAATTAATGGAGGTTATGCAAGTTTTTTTTTCAATTTTTTACTTTAAACCGATAAATTATTTAATCTATTACTTGCTAAAATATTATTGTGAGGTTTAAATATGGAATTTGGACTTTGGGAAAAATATTATAAAGAGATTCTTGATGATTTCGGTTTTTCAAGAAGCGGCGATGAAAACTCAGCAAAGGTGCTTGATGAAATATTGTCAGAGGAAGGATGCCTTACATTGGATGACTTAAGCCAGATTGTAGGCTTTTCAGACAAATACATAGTATTCGGCGCAGGACCTTCCCTAAAGGAGCACATCATATATCTTAAAGAAAATTATGACTTAAGGGATTACGTCTTGGTTTCAGCAGACGGTGCAACAACCGCTTTGATTGAAGAAAGGATTTCTCCAGACATTGTAGCAACTGATTTGGATGGAAACATTGACGACATACTTCTCGCCAACCTGAGGGGTGCAAACATTGTAGTCCATGCCCATGGGGACAATCTTGATGCTGTCGTCAAGTACACTTCATTTTTCAACAATGTTCTGGGAACAACACAGGCGCAGCCTGTGGGAAACATCTACAACTTCGGCGGATTTACCGACGGCGACAGGGCAATATTTTTGGCTGTTGCATTGGGTGCAAGCGAAATCACATTGGCTGGAATGGATTTCGGCGACATCGTAACCAAATACTCAAGGCCAAACCTCGAAACAGATCTGGCGGAAGCGGACGAGTTCAAAAAGAAGAAGCTGATGTATGCTGCCGAATTGACCCAGTGGATAATTGACAATGAAAATGCAGATGTCATTAACTTGTGCGAATAATAATTGATTTATAATAGTTAAAATAAAGTAGATAACATGGGAATTGAAGATATTTTAATGTATGATGAAAGTCTTTTTCAAAACATAAATGCTTTTGATCCGGATTACGTGCCTCCTAATTATAATTTCAGGGATACTCAAATGGAAGCAATGGCGATGTCAATACGGCCTGCCATGAGGGGAGGCCAACCGTCAAGCGCAGTTATTTTGGGCTCGCCGGCAACAGGCAAGACAACAGCAGTTAGAAAAGTATTCGAGCTTGTTGAAAAAAGCACAGAAAAAGTCATATGTGTTTATATCAACTGCCAAATTCATACAACTCGTTTTGGACTATTTTCCCAGATTTACAAAAAGATTTTTGGACATATCCCTCCCGAAACGGGCGTTCCATTTTCAAGAATCTATGACCAAATTATGAAGGAGCTTCAAAAAACCGGAAAGGGATTGGTAATTGCATTCGATGATGTCAATTATCTGTTCCAGAGCAAGATTGCCAACAAGGTATTCTACGATATCTTAAGGGCATATGAGGAATATCCTGGTGTCAGGACATCAATTTTTGCAATTCTCTCTGATTTGGAATTCAAATATGCTTTCGATAAAAATGTCAATACCGTTTTTATTCCCCAGGAAATTCATTTCCCGCTTTACTCCTACAGCGAAGTGGAGGATATCCTAAGGGACAGGGTAAAGGCAGGATTTTACCCGAATGTTTTAGGCGATGAGATATTGGAGCAAATTGCAATGTATACCTATGAAAACGGCGACCTGAGAATAGGAATCAGGCTATTGAATAGCTGCGGAAACATTGCAGAAGCTGATGCCAGTCGTGAAATCACTCAAAAGCACTATGATGAGGCCATTGATTCATTAGTGTCAATCAATATTTCTGAAACCATCAAGGCACTAAGCGATCAGGAAAAAGAGCTGCTGAGAATGATAGTCAGTTATGATGGAGTATGTCCTGCTGGAGAAATTGCCGAAAGCTATAAGGAAAAAACCAAGTCTAGCTATGCTTCATTCAACAGGTCTTTGGAAAAATTAGAATTTGTAAGGCTAATAGACACTAAATTTACAGGAAAAGGGGTTAGGGGAAATTCTCGTGAAATTATATTGCGTTTTAACCCCGATGATTACACCATCTAAATTTTCCTGGTATAAATGAGTTTCTGTTTCATTAGAGTGTATTGCATGGCATGCCACTATCTAATGCACAGCACTAAGGGTTTGGCATTGTATTTAAAAAATAAATAGGATCCAAGCTTAAATTATACTTGGAGTTTGTGCTGCAACAACAGAAACAACTGATAAAAGTAATGCAGCTATTACAAGTAGCATTACCATGCAAGATTGAGCATCATAGTCACTAAACAAAATTTCATCCTTTATTGAACTTTTTTTCCTTAAATCTGCTTGCTGTGTAGTATCTGTATCCCATAACATTTTAATCACTATACCTACTATAATAATATATGGATATAAAGAAAGTGCGAGAGAGCATTTGAAAACTAATATTTTTGAGGAAAGATCATGAAAAAATTTGAGTATTTTGATGTGACTGCCGACATTGGCCTTAAAGCTTATGGAAATACGTTAAACGAAGCCTTTGAAAATGCGGGATTGGCCATTTTTAATATAATATCAGACACATCAAATGTTGATTCAGAAATTTCCAAATCATTTGAAATCACCTCAACAGATGAAGTGGCTCTCTTATATGATTATCTTGAGGAGCTTCTCTTTTGCCATGAAATAGACTTTATGCTTTTCAGCGAATTTGATGTGGATATTTCAAAATCGGATGACGGGTATGATTTGAAGGCAGTAATTAAAGGGGAAGCTATCGATTGGGATAAGCATGAGCGCAAAAGCGAAATAAAGGCAATAACATTTCACATGATGGATGTTAAGAAAACCGACCGCTACGAGCTTCGGGCAATTGTCGATTTGTAATTTATATATAATATGACAGTCCATAAATACTAATATGAAACGAACTAGAACCCCCTCAAGAACTTTTGAAATGGTGATGGGTGCAATCGGGTCCATTATAGGAATGTTTTCAGGTTCTTTTCTAATTTTTATTGAAAGCTTTGGACAGGCACACATATCATTTTTGGGTATCATAGCTATCTTGGCTTCCATTTTAGGATTCATTTCAACTTATTATATAAGAAAAAGCCCTGATTTTGCGGGTGTAGGTTTCATCATTGCAACTATGTTTGTAATTGCTGGTGCAGACTACATAAATGTGATTAGCGCATTGTTCCTGCTTGCGGCTGGGGTCTTACTGTTGTTCAGAAAATAATTTTTACTTCATCCTGTTTTTTTGTTTTGAAAAACAACAAAATCTTTTTAAACTATTTGCCACATAATATTCCTTAAATTGGAATTTCAAGTCCATTTACTTTAGTTTAAAGTAAATATTCTCACGTGGGAACAACATTTCATTATAAAAGCAATTTTTCATGGTGAAATCAATGTTCGACTGGATAAATTATATATATTTGGCAAAAGTTTTGGCTGAAAGGATGATGAAGCATCCTTGCGCTTAGCAATTAGCAGGTTATACTATGGATTTTTCGGTATAGTTAGGCGATATCTCATTAATGTTAAAAACAGGTATCATTTGATGAAACCTAAACATAATGTGCATTCTGAGGCATACAAGGAATTGAAAAGTTCTAGTGACCCTACCGAAAATGAAATGGCTGAAATATTAAACAATTTGCGTGTTGTTAGAAACAATGCGGACTATGATGACAATGACGAATATGATTTAAATTTCTTCATTGAATTTTTGAATGAAAATAATTCAGATTTTATATATTTTATTTGGTGCCGTAAACTACTTAAAAAAGCATCCGAATTATTGTGGGGTTTGAATTTGAAGAGTAATAGTTTTGTTAGGCAATTGGATTGTGGATTTAAGATATGATTTCAAAGATATCTGCCTTATTGAAAAAATTGCAATGTTTATTCTGACTACCAAAACTTTATTTAAACATCACCCATAAATATTAAAACATAATAATTCAGTGATTTTTATGGCTATTAAAGATGAGATTAAAAAAGTTAGGGATAACGTTTATGAGATTCCGGGCTCCTACAACAAAAAGATGAGGGCTTCCGGAAGATTTTACATTGATGATGAAAGTTTCGAGGCTCTTGAAGAAGGAGCAGTCCAACAGATTGTTAATGTGGCTTGCCTTCCGGGCGTTCAAAGATACTCAATCGGACTTCCGGATATTCATTACGGTTATGGTTTTCCGATTGGTGGGGTTGCAGCATTCAGCCTAAGAAACGGTATCGTATCTCCAGGAGGGGTGGGATTTGACATCAACTGCGGAGTAAGATTAATCAAATCAAACTTGACTCTTGAAGACATTGAAGATAACCTGGATGAGCTTACAGAAAAGCTGTTTAAAAATATTCCATCAGGCGTTGGAAGCAAAGGTAGAATCAAGCTGGATGAAAACGAAATCAATGATGTGCTTGATTACGGCGCCGAATGGGCTGTCAATAATGGATATGGATGGCCTGAAGATTTGGAAGTGCTGGAGGAAAACGGAAGAATGGAGGATGCCGATTCAAGCATAGTTTCAGACAAGGCTAAAAAAAGAGGAATTCCACAATTGGGTTCTCTAGGTTCAGGAAATCACTTTCTTGAAATTCAAATAGTTGATGAAATCTACAATGAGGAAGTCGCTGAAGTTTACGGCCTTAAAAAGGGAATGATTGTAATCATGATTCATTCAGGTTCCAGAGGATGCGGACATCAGGTATGTTCCGATTACTTGAGGGTGATGGATAAGGCCTATAAAAAATACAAAATCAGCCTTGATGACAGGCAATTGGCTTGCGCTCCGCTTGATTCAAAAGAAGCTCAAAACTATATTCAGGCAATGGCGGCTGCGGCTAATTATGCCTGGGCAAACAGGCAGATGATGACTCACTGGGTTCGCGAAACCTTTGAAGACGTTTTGGGAAAATCCGCAAAGGACATGGAAATGGGCATTGTTTATGATGTGGCTCACAACATCGTCAAAATGGAAACCCATAAAGTATACAATCGTGAAATGGATGTGTTGGTTCACAGAAAAGGAGCCACCCGTGCATTCGGTCCCGGAAGAGAAGAAATTCCTGAAAAATACAGGGCTGTCGGACAACCGGTATTGATTCCAGGCACAATGGGAACCGCTTCATACGTATTGCATGGAACTGATGTTGCAATGGAGGAAACATTCGGTTCAACCGCTCACGGTGCCGGAAGAGTGTTGTCAAGGTCCAAAGCCAAAAAAGATTTCTCTGCTGATGAAATCACTGAAGACATGGAAAAAAGAGGAATCAGAATCAAGGCAACCAGTAAAAATGTGATTGCCGAAGAGGCTCCTGGCGCTTATAAGGATGTGGACAGTGTTGTCCGCGTATCAGACAGCACTGGAATTGCCAAATTGGTTGCAAAGGTTAAACCGCTTTCAGTTTGTAAAGGGTAGTTAATATGATTGGCATTATCGGTGGAAGCGGAGTATACGAAATCACTCAAAAGGCAGACAAGTGTGTGGAAAAGCTAGTCAAAACAGACTATGGGGAAGTTGAAGTATCCATTTTAGATATCTTTGACAAAAAGGTAGCATTTATCCCGCGCCATGCATCAGGACACAGCATTCCGCCTCACAAAATTAATTATAGGGCCAATATTGATGCATTAAAGACAGTCGGCGTTACAAAGGTGATAGCCACAAACTCTGTCGGGTCCATGAATCTGGAAATGCCTCCTGGTTCATTTGTCATTCCGGATGACTTTCTTGACTTCTCACAGAATAGGGTTAAAACGTTCTTTGAGGATAAGGTAGTTCATATTGACGTCACCGAACCCTATTGCAGCTATCTGAGGGATGTGCTAAACGAATCCGGTGAGGTAATCCTTGGAGGAACCTATGTGTGCACTGAAGGGCCAAGATTTGAGACACCTGCCGAGATCAAAATGTTCAAAATGCTTGGAGGGGACCTGGTCGGCATGACTGGGCTTCCTGAAGTCACACTGGCCCGTGAGAGGGAGATGTGCTATAATTCAATATGCATCGTGTCAAACTATGCATCAGGGATTTCAGAAAATAACCTGACAATCGATGAAGTCTTCGAAATGGTTGCCGAAAAGGAGCTTGACCTACTTGAACTGATATATAATTTCATAAAAAATGTGGATGATTCACTAGATTGCATCTGCAATCATGCATTAGATGGAGCTGAAGTTTAAAGTATATAATTATGGGGTGTTAAATTGAGAATTGCGATAGTGTCTTCCGATGGGGAAAATGTGGATCTGCATCTCGGACGCGGAAAGTCAGTATATGTCTATGACTATCTGGATGAGGTCAGCTTTGTTGAAAGAAGGGATGTTGAAATAGCTGAAGATGCAAAGCATCAGGGTGGCAAGGTTATCAAAGCCTGCAGTGATTGCGATGTATTAATTGCTGTTCAATATGGTTTCAAATCCAAAATCAAGGCAGAAGATGCAGGAATCAAACTGGTAATGGATGAAGGTCCTGTCTGTGATGTTTTAAAAAGATACATTGACCATGTCAATTTCATGAAAAACTGACTTTTTTTGAAAATCTTTAAATAATATAAGGTATATAACAATTGTTATTACAATATAACAATTGTAATATTTATTCAATAACGGGAGGGCATTGTATGTGTGAAATTTTTTGTTTTAATTCTAATACGCCAAAACAAGTAAACAAATGTTTAGAATGTTTTTATAATCACTCAGAAAACCATCCTCATGGATGGGGGTTGGCTAATATGCAATCCGATGAATTTGTTATAGATAAAGAACCAGTAAAAGCAGCATGTAGTCAACATTTGAAAGACATATTATCAAATCCTGTTGTTGGAAAAAACGTATTCGCTCATATCAGATTGGCGACAGTAGGCGAAATAATATCTCCAAATTGCCATCCCTTCACTGAAGCTGACGATAATAACAGATCCTGGATGCTGATACATAACGGCACAATATTCGATTATCCTGAATTGGACAAATACAAGGATAAGGAAAACGGGGATACTGATTCCGAGCGAATACTCCTGTATATTATTGATAAGGTCAACGAATTTGAAAGGAGCAAAGGAGCAATATCAACCATCAAGGAGAGGTTTGAGCTGTTGAACGAAATCATAGCTGACCTGTCAAAAGGCAACAAATTGAACTTAATGATTTTTGATGGGGATTTGACTTACATACATTCAAACATGAGGAATTCCCTGTATTATTTGAAAAATGATGATGGGTTTTTGGTTGCTTCAACCCCTCTGAGTGACGATGAAGACTGGAAACCTGTCGAGTTGAATAAGCTATTCGCTTTGATTGACGGGAATATAATTTTCGAAAGCG
>NZ_JAZRHE010000130.1:0-6619 GCF_045644645.1 Methanobrevibacter sp. | reverse complement strand
AATAACATTCAGATTTTTTAAAAAATATATTGTTTACTATCAATCATTTTAAAAATATTATCTTTTTTTATTAATTTGATAAAAAATATTGTCAAGAAATATAATAAAAATAAGAAAACCTGCACAAAATTATAAAAATTAATTTTAGTTAAAGTTTAACATATTTGTGCAAGAATTCTCAGGATTCTTTAAGCCGGTGAGGTTCAAAATGAAACATTTATATACTACTTCTGATAATCTATGATAGGAATTTAGTGAGGTGATAATAATGCGAAAAATTACTATAGCAATATTGGCTTTAATCGTAGTCGCCATGTTAATCCCTGCTGGATTTTCAGGCGAAGCAAATTCCGTTGTAATAACTTATGGTGAGACAACTCACGCAAATTCAGAGTACAAATCAATTGTAGATAATTTCTTTAAGACTCAATCAAATGTTGATTTAAACGGTGCAGACTCCAAAATTATAACTGCCGATCAAGTTAATAAAATATCTGGTGGAATCACCGGAAAATCTTATAATTCCAATCAGATATTATCCTCTGCACTTGTAGATTTAAATGATAATGACAACCTGGAGGTTAGTGTGGACAAATCAAAAATCACTACAGTTACCGGGGACATGTACATTTCAGCATTAAAATCCGCTGGAATTACAAAGGGTCATGTGTATGTAACCAGTCCGGTTAAGGCAACCGGTGAATCAGCCCTTGCGGGCATTATGAATTCATATGAAGAGGCTACTGATGTCAAAATTCCGGAAAACGTAAAACAGGCAGCAGCTGATGAAATAGTTACTGAAGCTCAAATAGTTAACAAATCCGGTGTTGACGCTGATAAGTTGGCTGATCTGGTGGATGATGTCAAAAAAGAAGTTTCAAAGGATAACGTCACCGACCGTTCAAGCATTGTGAACATCATTAACAATTATGTTCAAACAAACAACATCAACATCACAAACAATGATATTGAAAACCTGGCGGATTCCATTCAGCAAGTGCAAAATGTACAGGGTGATGTGAACTATTACAAAGATCAGGTAGGAAACATTATTGGAAACTCCACCGCTGGCGGTTTCTCATTAGATAGCCTTTTTGACATGATTACATCCTTTTTTAATGGGATTTAATCATTTTTTTTCTTTTTTTTCAAGGTAGTTGCTGTTGTGGAAATATGGAACTTTCCACATTGGGCATATGTTCAAACAATATCCTGTGCACTGAAAATGTGGCTAAATGATTTTTTTGATAACTTCAACCTCCCTGATGTGCAGGTGGGGAGGTTAAAAAGATAAATTTCAAAATAGTTAAATTAAATAACATTAATAAATTATAATTAGAAATTAATTGGAAGTCTAGTTATGAATTATTTAGTTGTCGGTGCGGGAAATGCCAGTAGGCCTGTTGCGAGATTGCTCAATTATCTGGGGCATAAGGTCATTATTACTGATTTGAAGGAAATGTCTGAGTTTAAACCTATTTATCAGACATGGTTGCATAAGATGGAACGTGAAGGAATAGTATTGGATTTAAAAAATCCGGAACCTACCTTGGATGGTATTGACGCCGTTTATATGCCTCCAACCTTGCCTAGTGAGGCACCAATCGCCAAACTGATAGAGTCCAGTAATGTTAAAGTTTTAACCAATGAGGATTTCTCGCAGATGGTAAATGAATTGGTGCCGGTGGATATTGTCGGAATTACAGGATCCATGGGTAAAACCACAACTACAATGCTTATTTCAAGCGTGTTTGAGGCGGCGGGTTATAACGTATGGTCATGCTCTTCACTTGCAAATAATCTGGTTTCAGAAACAATCATCGACGGAATCATCACGGGCAAAGCCCAAAATTGTGACATAGCCGTTTTTGAACTTCCTCATGGTACTTTGGGTCTTTTGAAAGGATTAAACATTAAGATCGGTGTCCTGTCTTACTTGACCAAAGAGCACCTTAATGAATTTGGGGGCTCTTATGAAAAGTATCTTTTACGCAAGTTAATCATTCAGGACATCAGTGAAAAATTAATCGCCAACGGGGAATGTATGGACGAAACAGATTTGCTTCGCGATGACACCATCTTCTATAAAATGGATGAGGATGTTGATTTTAAGGGAACTATGGGCGATAAGTCACTAACCATTGCATATGACGGCGGGGAATTCACAACTCCATTTAACATGATGAGTTACTTTTTTGAAAATGCCGTTGGGGCGGCCGCTGTCGGTATAAATTATGGAATCAGTGAAGAAGACATCATCAAAGCCCTATCAACATTTAAAAGTCTTTCAGCACATATGGAGGATTATGGTGACTATAACGGAAGGCAGGTCATTATTGATGCTGCATTCCTTCCCGACGGTATAAGAGCCACACTCGATTATTTTGAAGGGGAAAGCCTTGTTGTATTTCTAGACCACTTTGACACATCATGGGTAAGGGATAAGGCCGAAGTCGGCAGAATCTTTAATGAATACGATAATATTAAGGCAGTGCTTGCCAGCGGATTTGATGAATCAATTCAGAAAGTCGAAATTCACATCGCTTATGAGCTATTGGATGCAATAACCCATGAGAAGATAATAAAAGTTGCAACCGATACGCTGGAGGAGGCTGCTGAGCTATCATTTAAATACTCCGAACCCGGAGATATTATATTGCATATGGGGCCGCTGATATCATTTGACAGGGTCAATATCTTAAATAAAATCATGAAAGGACTTAAAGAGGGATGTAAAAAATATGAATAGGAATACAACCTTCGCAGTCATTGGGGTTTGCGGAGCAAATGGCAATCCAATATAATATGGATAACAAAATTTTCACATTAACGCAACAATATTTCATCATAATACCCAAAAATAAACCATTTAGTATATATACTAATTAAAAACATAAATTTATTCATTAATAGATTAAATTTACTTAAAGAAAGGTTTGATAATATGGTTAGATTTTCACAAACTCTTGATGATAAGCAAGCAAGAAATAGAGAAAAACCTTATGAACAGATTAGGGATAATCGTAATTATTATTCGCAGGAAAGGCAACAGCCTAATGCAGTCCAAATGAATGATGACAGATTATACTCTCAACCGCCAAGACCTTCTCGTATGGAACCCGCCTATCAAAGCCAAGATAATTTCTACAAACCTGCCCAGGTGGAAGAAATTGAAGAAATCATTTATGAAAAACCAATCATTGAAAGAGAATCTATCCAGCCTGACTATTCAAAACCTGAATTGAAATTTCCATCTGACCAGAACATTCAATTCGGTGTTGAGTATTCTCCAAATTCGAAACCTCCGGTAATTGGTAAAAATCATACAATCAGATCCAATTCAATCATCTACAATGATGTGGTCATTGGAGACAATTTCAGAACAGGACACAATGTTGTTATCCGTGAAAACACCAATATCGGGGATGATGTTTTAATTGGGACAAACACCGTGATTGAAGGTGATGTAATCATCGGAAATGATGTCAGCATTCAATCTAACGTATATATTCCAACCAATTCAGTGATTGAGGATAATGTATTCATCGGACCTTGCGCTTGTTTTACAAATGACAAATATCCTGTAAGGATTAATTATGAACTTCAGGGACCTAGAGTTAGGCGTGGAGCTTCTATTGGAGGCAATACAACTTTTCTGTCAAATGTTGAGATTGGGGAAGGTTCCATTGTTGCTGCAGGAGCCATTGTAATACATTCTGTTCCGCCATTCTATTTGGCTATCGGAACACCTGCCCGTATCAAACCACTTCCGGACCACTTGAAAGTTCCAAATAGGTTCTAAACTTTAATGGAGATTATATTATGGCCATCTATAAATGCAAAATTTGTGGTTATACTTTTGATGAAGATAATATAGAAGAAGGATTGAACATTCCGCAGGGAACCAAATTTGAGGAATTGCCAGCTTCTTTCAAATGCCCTAAGTGCAGAATGCCAAAATCCATGTTCGAAAAAATTTAAATAATTTTATATATTACAACTAATTAAAATACTATTAATTAAATTTTAGTATAAAATTTAAGGAGATTGTTAATATGGCAAAATTCAAATGTAAAATTTGCGGATTTGTAACTGAAGAATATGAAGAACTTCCAGAAGACTTTAAATGTCCTATGTGCGGCGCTTCCGCTGACATGTTTGAAAAAGTAGAATAGGGAGGAAATCAACATGGCTTTTGTTTGCAAAGTATGCGGATATGTTTATGAAGCAGATGAATTACCAGAGGACTTCACATGTCCTATGTGTGGTGTACCTGCATCAAACTTTGAAGAACAATAAGTTTCTTCATTTATTTTTTTTTATATTTTTTCAAGAAATTGTTTATTTTTATATTCAACACTAATTTTGCCGGAATATTTTTCAAATATTTTTTCAATGTCTATCATATCCGGAGATACCACTTCATAGATGACTTTATCGCAATATTCCTTATCAATAGTAGTTAAATGATTATTTCTAACTTCACTGTCAACCATTTTAATGTCTGAGTATTCAAAAGTAAGTTTGTAGACACTATATTCTTCGATTTCAACTATTTCAGCTTCACCAACAGCTTCCATAACTGATTTGGAATAAGCCCTTACAAGCCCCCCGGCACCTAACTTAATCCCGCCGAAGTATCTGGTAACAACAGCCGTGATGTTGTGAAGTTCATTTTTCCTTAAAACATTGATTATTGGTTTTCCTGCAGTTCCGCCAGGTTCGCCATCATCGTCAAAGCCTTCACCGTCACCTACAATGTATGCGGTACAATTATGGGTGGCATCGCTGTATTGCCGATTTAATTTCTGAATGATTTCCTTTGATTCTTTTTTGTTTTTTGTTGGAAACAAGGAGCAGATAAACTGGGATTTTTTTACATTTATTTCACATTGCACAGCTTTTTTTATTGTTTTCATAATTACCCTATATATTTATATAAGTTATCAAATATATTATAGTTAGTTAATTTTACAGGTGTTTATAATGACAAGTAGGTCAGCTACCGTATTACTAATATTTGTGATTGCAATTGTTGCATTCTGTTTAGCCAGTGTTTGTGGAGCTATGACAGGCACAATATCAATTTTACCTAATGGAACAGATAATGGTCCCGTTATTTTAGATAATCTGTCAGCCATTACTGACGGTACAGGAGATAGCGGTAAAAGTTACGGTAATGAACATCAGGATTACAGCAGTTCATCTGATTCACAATCAGATTCAAAAGTAGAGACAACCACAGATGATTCCAGTTCGTCCAGTTCAGATCATACAGAACAGTCTACAGACAACAAAGATCAAAGTGATAAGAATTCTAAAAGTTCCAGTGACACTCCTTCTAGTGCTCCAACAAATCCTCAGGATTCCACTCAAAAGGTAGAGACTACTGTCGGATAATCATTCTTAAAAGTCTAATAGTTTTTCAACATCCAAAAGCACGGAGTTAATGGCAAGATCAAACAATCTCTTTCCATAATCCTCATCTACATAGACGCCATTTTCTTTGACATCCATTGCTCCCATTTCGATGTTCGGGTCATTTTCACGAGCTTCTTTAAATCCATATAGGCCAACTTCTTCATACTCGTCAACATTAGCCTGATGTTCAAGTTCATTTTCATTGAGGATGCCTAAGACTTTGGCCATTGAAAGTTCACCGCTTCCTCCATGAGGGCCTTCCGATGAGATAACTTTATTGTTGAATATTATGGATATGCCGGTCTTGTCTTCAATATCCCATAATTCAGCCACGAGGGGAATATTTCCGCCATGAGCATTGATGATAACAACTTTTTCTATATCCAGGAATTTTTTGGCGGAGTCAAGAGTTTCTATAACATTATCCTTTAACTCATCAAGAGAAACATGCACCCCATGGTCTATCTCATCCAGTTCATATGCAGGAAAGATTATTCCTAAAAATTTAGCCCCTGTCTTTAAGGATGACTGAAATGCAATGTGTGCGCCTATCTTTGCATCGGTATCGATTGGAAGTGCCGGGCCATGATTTTCCAGGTGTGATCCAAGCGCTATGATTCCGATTTTGTGGACTCCAGGGTCTTTAATTTTGCCTGCACGATATCTTAATTCTGCCATCCAATCACCTATACTTCAAAGTTCCAAATATCATCGCCAACATAATGCTTTGTTGCAACAGCTTTTCCGGAGTCATTCTCAACCATTTCTTCACCGCTTATAAGGCTCACCCCGATAGCTAACGGTTTTCCATGTGTTTCATCAACAATCAAAACGATGTCGCCTTCATCAATTCCATCATCTGCTGCAACGATTCCCGGACTCATGATGTCCGCTCCGTTGCTTACAAACTTAATGGCTCCCATATCCACAGTCACTTTTTTGCTTTCTATTTGGTTTGCAAGCGCTGCTTTCAGGGTTGGAAACGGCTTGTCGTCAATAATTATGATGTAAGGTTCGCCATCCACTAAAATAAAGGAGTTCGGTTCGGCTTCAAGTATTTCAACATTTTTTTTATTCTGAAGCAAATCGCCGTATTCGCCTAATTCGGCTTTTATTTCTTTAATTTTTTTCTTTTTTAGGAAATTTCTTTTTTTAACTTTTATGCTCATGTTTTTTGCCTATATATTTTAATGAATTA
>NZ_JAZRHE010000129.1:0-11772 GCF_045644645.1 Methanobrevibacter sp. | reverse complement strand
TTATCAATATTGTAATAAAAACCTTTATTTATAGGCACTTTTAATATATTATCACTGGAAATATAACTTATAATTTTTTTCAAATTTTTTACTTAAAAATTATCACTGACTGATACTGGTGTTATCATGGAATCAAACATTTTTGTTGATATTAAAAAAGAACAGAATGAATCATTGGGTAAAAATATATTTAAAGATAAGACACCTTTAGATCATAAGTTTTTACCTGAAAAATTGGTTCACAGGGAGGATCAAATTAGAGAAATTGCCAAATACTGGGTTGATGCATTAGATGAAGTCACTCCTTCAAATGTCACTCTTTATGGAAAAACAGGTACTGGAAAAACTGCAGCTTCTAAATTTGCCCGTGAGCAACTAATCGACGCTGCCAGAAATGAAAATGTCTTTGTCAAGGTTGAATATATCAGATGCACAGATTATACTACCGAATATCAGGTTCTTGCCCAGCTATGTCAAAAACTTGGAAGGGATGTTCCTAATAGAGGTTGGACCAAAGGAGAAATTGTCAACACATTTAGAGACATATTTAAAACAAATGCATTTGGCAAAAAATTGATTTTAATTGTTATTTTGGATGAAATTGATATTTTGCTTGGTAAGGATGGTGACGGTATATTGTACACATTAACAAGGACAGACAACGTTTCTGTTTTATCTATTAGTAATTATTTAGACTTTAAAAATTTAATTAAGGCTAGGGTTACAAGCAGTTTAAATGATAGGGAAATTGTGTTCCCACCATATGGCGCTAATCAATTGTCAGATATTCTGTCTGAAAGGGCCGAATTGGCGTTTAATGAGGATGTCTTGGAAAAAGATGTCATTCCATTGTGTTCCGCCATGGCTGCCAAAGAGGAAGGTGATGCAAGATATGCCCTGGATTTACTTAAGAATGCAGGTGAATTAGCTGTCGATGAAGATTCAGATAAAGTCAATAGCGATCATGTCAGAAGAGCAAAAGATAGAATTGAACACAATAAAGTAACCGAAATTATTCAAACTTTACCTTCACAGCAGCAGAGACTTTTGGAAGCTGTTTTAAATTTGACTAAACAAGATGAAGAGATAACTTCTGGAAAATTGTATGATGAATATAAGGATCTTTCTAAAAAAGATGCTGTAACATACAGAAGAATATTCGACTTTATTAATGATCTTGAATTATTGGGAATCATTTCAACTAATACCATTTCACGTGGTCGTGGAAAAGGAAGAACCAATATTATCAAGCTGCAGTGCGATGAAGTTTTACTTGAAACAACCCTCTTTTCTATTTAGGGTTGTTTTTAATCAATGTTTTTAAAATTGCCATTCTTACAGGAACGGCATTGAATGCTTGAGTGAAGTATTTGTTATATTCAGTATCATCAACATCAGTATCTATTTCATCGATTCTTGGCAACGGATGCATTACAATGACATCCCTGCCTTCAAGCATTTTTTTATTGATAACATAAGCTCCTTTTATTTTTAGATAATCATTGATATCTCCAAAGCGCTCTTTTTGAATTCTGGTTACATATAACACATCCACGTCGTTAATAATGCTTTCAACACTGTCCACTTCCTCATAGTCAATGTTTGTTTTATCCAAATCATGAAGCACTTCCTGTGGCATTTTAAGTTTTTGAGGAGATACCATGTATATTTTAACGTTATTATATAGGCAGAGTGCATTTGAAAGGGAGTGAACTGTACGGCCAAATTTTAAGTCTCCGATTAATGCAATTCTTAAATCGTCAATTTTTCCAATCTCTTTTCTGATTGTGTATAAATCGAGCAGGGTTTGTGTTGGGTGTTGTCCTGCACCGTCTCCAGCATTGATAACAGGGACATCGACAATATCTGAAATAAATTTTGACACTCCTTCAAGCTCGTGTCTGATTACCAGTGCATCACTGTATCCTTCAAACATTTTTGCGGTATCGGCAATACTTTCACCTTTAGACACAGAACTTGATCCGCTATTTTCAAAACCTATTCCATCTCCACCTAAACGTTTCATAGCAGTTTCAAAAGATAATTTTGTCCTTGTTGAAGGTTCAAAGAACATCAAACCTAAAATTTTTCCTTTGAGTTCTTCTGACACTTCTTTGGATTTTGCAATATTTTCCAATTTTTCAGCTTCATCAAGAATGTAATCAATATCTTCCCTTTCGAAATCTTTTATAGAGATAATGTTTTTCAATTTAAAAATTTTAATCAACCCTTTTATCAATCATATCATTAATGTAATTTGCAAAGTTATCTATTTCATTCATATTTAAAACTGGAAGACTTTTACCGTCTTTTTTGTAATCGTTAATTATACTATTTATTTTTCTTTTTTCAATAAAGTTTCCCTCACTTGGATCCAATTCGTAACCAAAATTTGATGAAATGTGAGATTTATTAACCAGTTCCTCTGAGAATGTTTTGTTAAATCTGTCTTTTGTATCGATTCCCTCTTCACAGTTCATTACCAGGGCTATCGGCTTTTCTTTCAATGTTTTCATGTTTCTTGATATATATCTTTTCAGTGCACTCTGGACTTTTCCATTGTATGCAGATCCGGCCAGTATGATAAAATTATATTTTAACAGACATGCCGTTTTTGCTTTTTCAATTGGAATCAATTGTACACTAGCTTTAATTTTATTGGATAATATTTTACAAGCGTTTTTCGTATTTTTACTGGAAGTTGAGTATATTATTGCAATTTTCATATGATTCTCTCAATAGGAACGACAAGGATGTCTTTTGCACCAGCATTTCTTAGTTTATTCACTAATTCAAAAACCTCATCTTCATCTATAACTGCTTGAGCTGCAACGGTTTCTTCCTCAGACAAAACATCAGATATTGTTAAACCACCCATTGATGGCATAACTTCCTTAACGCAATTCAAATCTTTTGTTTTTACATTCATCATCAATAATTTTTTACGTGCAGCTTCCAGGACCCCTTTAATACTTGTACTGACTGATTCTATTAATTCTTTTTTTTCTTCAAGGCTTTCTTTGTTTGTGATTAGAACAATTGAACTTTCAAGAATTGTGTCAACAACTTCAAGATGATTCATTTTCAGTGTTGTCCCAGTGCTTGTCAGGTCTGTTATCAAATCGGCAACACCTATGAATGGGGCAGCTTCAGTTGAACCACTCAGTTTTACAATTTTTAAGTTCAAATTATTTTTTTCTAAATATTCCTTGGTCAATGTTGGAAATTCGGTAGCAACTGTCATTTCGGGTGTAATGTCATTGATTGAAGCTATGTTTGAGTCTTCAGGAGCCGCCAAAACCAGATTAGTTTTTCCAAATTTTAAGTCAAGGAGCTCTATTACATCAGCTTCATTTTCTTTTATTAGGTCTATACCGGTAATTCCTAAATCTGCTATTCCGTCTTGGACAAATTCAGGAATGTCTGATGCTCTTGCGAACAACACATCAATATCTTTATTAAAAGTTTTTGAAATTAATTTCCTACTTTCTTTGTCTTTTAATCCGAGTCCCGCTTTTTCTAGAATGTTAATTGAGGGCTCACTTATTCTTCCCTTTGATGGAATAGCAATTTTTATTTTCATTGTAATCTTTCCATTTTTTTTAATATGATAATATTCTTATTAATAATATTATTTATGATTTATATATAAATTAATTTTGAATTTCTTAATATATTTTTTCTTATTTTTTGTTTTAATAGCCAATTTTAGCAAAATATTTAAATATTAAGTCATATTTAATTTATATCTAACTTAAGATTAACTTAATTAGTCTTAAGTTTTTAATAAATTTTAGTGAGGTGAAAATTATGTCTGAAATACCAAAAGCTCCTATTGCTAGAATCATCAAAGAAGCTGGCGCAGAAAGAGTAAGTGAAGATGCTAAAGCTGAATTAGCAGCATACGTTGAAGAAGTTGCTCGTGACGTTGCTAAAGAAGCTACTCAAGTTGCTAAAATTGCAAAACGTAAAACTATCAAAGCTGAAGATATTAAATTAGCTATTAAAAACTTATAGATTTTAAGTTTTTAACTACTTTTTTTATTTTTTTAGGTGTTATTATGGATGATAATTCTATATTAATCAAAAATGCATTAATTTTAAACCCGAATAATTTTGAAGATAAGAAACAGTCAATTTTAGTTAGAGGCAATGTAATTTCAGAAATTTCCGATGAAATTGATGAAAGCAATGTGGAAAAAGTCATTGATGCCAGCGGAAAAATATTACTTCCAGGTTTCGTGAATACTCATACTCATTTGTCAATGGCTTTATTTAGAGGTTTGGCAGACGATTTGAGTTTGGATAGCTGGTTGAATGACCATATCTGGCCAATGGAAGCAAACCTTAATGAAGATTATTGTTATATTGGAGCATTGCTTGGAGCAGTTGAGCTTATTAAATCAGGAACAACCACTTTCAATGACATGTATTTTTATATGGAGGATGTTGCTCGTGCAGTTGATGAGGCAGGAATCAGAGCAGTCTTATCATATGGAATGATTGATTTTGGTGATGCAGAAAAAAGAGAAAACGAAATCAGGGAAAATCTTTCATTATTTGAAAATTGTAATGGAATGGCCAATGGAAGAATCAAGGTATTCTTTGGACCTCATTCACCATATACTGCTTCAGAGGAATTGCTGATTAAGGTCCGCGAATTGGCTGATGAATATAATATGGGTATTCATATTCATGTTTCAGAAACCCAAAAGGAAATCAATGACATCTTGGATGAAAAGGGTCTTAGACCTTTTGAATATTTGGACAAGATTGGATTTTTAGGCCCGGATGTTGTTGCTGCACATAGCGTATGGTTAAGTGACAATGAGATTGAAATAATTAAGAAAAACAATGTTAAAGTTTCACACAACCCATGCAGTAACATGAAATTGGCATCAGGAATTGCTCCAGTTTCTAAATTGATTGAAAATGATATTTGTGTAAGTATAGGAACCGATGGAGCTTCTTCAAACAATAATTTAGATCTGATTGAAGAGCTAAAAACAGCCAGTTTACTTCAGAAGGTTTCCACTCTTGATCCTAAAGTTTTGACTTCTGATGAGGCACTTGCTATGGGAACCATTAAAGGTGCAGAAGCTTTGGGTCTTGAAGATGAAATCGGTTCCGTTGAAGTCGGTAAGAAAGCGGATATTATTTTGATTGACACTAATTCAGCCAACATGGTTCCAAATAGTTCCAATTTAAGTTCCAACATTATTTACTCAGCAAACGGTTCTAATGTGGACACTACTATTTGCGATGGTAAAATATTAATGGAAAATAAAAAATTGGTTGTCTTAGATGAACAGGAAATTTACAAAAAAGCTAGAATAGCTATAAAAGAATTAAAAGAAGCTATCTAGCTTCAAATTCTATTTTATTTTTACTTATAATTATACTCTTTTTCCATTCATCCTTGCTTTCAGGGAAATCAGATCTGAAGTGAGCTCCCCTACTTTCTCTACGCAATATTGCTGATTTTACGGTTAAAATACATATTTCAACCATATTTATTACTTCAAGAGCAGTCACCAACTCGGTATTGTATTGTTTTTTATCGTTGACATTCAGGTCATTTAGTTCTTTTTGCATTTCCTGAAGTTCTTTTAAAGCTTCATTTAAAGTTTTTTCGTCTCTTACGATAGCTACCTTTTCCCACATAAGGCTTTTGATTCTGTTTTTAAAGTCCTGAGGCTTTATTGAACCATTTTTAATCAATCCTTCAATTTTTGAAGCTTCTTTTTCAACCGTTTTCTCGTTTGTTTTCAGTTCTGTTTCTTTAGCCGCTTTGGATGCACTTTCACCGGCAATCTTACCGAACACTTGGGTATCGGCCAAGGCATTACCGCCCAAACGATTTGCTCCATGGACTCCACCGCATACCTCTCCTGCACCAAACAGGTTTTCAAGGGAAGTTGAAGCATCGGTATTGATTTTCAACCCGCCCATGAAGTGGTGTGCAGTTGGAGCCACTTCTATAGGTTCGTGCTTGATGTCAACGCCGACATTTTCAAATTGCAATACCATTGTTTCAAGTTTTTCATCAATCAAATCATCCGGCAAGTGTGAAATGTCAAGATAGACCCCTCCGTTTTCTGTTCCCCTTCCTTCAATGATTTCTTGATAGATTGAACGGGCAACAACATCACGGGTAGCCAATTCCATCTTTTCGGGAGCGTATTTTGACATGAACCTTTCGCCGTCCTTGTTGAGAAGTTTTCCTCCTTCTGCCCTCACGGCCTCGGTTACAAGAACTCCCTTTTTGGAATCGGGCTTGACCATTCCTGTGGGGTGGAACTGAATTTGTTCCATGTCAACTAAACTTGCTCCGGCTCTGTAGGCTATTGCAAAGCCGTCTCCATTCTTTTGGAAAGTGTTTGAGGTTACAGGGTATAATTGACCAGCTCCTCCGCTGGCCAATATAGTAGCTTTTGCCTGGAAATAAATTAAACTTGAATCTTTTAGATTCAATCCTGTTGCTCCAACAACTTGTGTGCCATCACATACAAGAGATGTTATCATCACTTCTTCAATACATTCGATGTCCCGTCTAATGATTTCTTCTTTAAGTGCATTTAACAATTCTGCACCTGTTCTATCCCCTTGATAACATGTTCTTCTAAAAGATTGCCCACCAAATGGTCTTTGGTCTATTTCACCGGATTCCTGGCGGTCAAACAGAGCCCCGAAATTTTCCAAATCAATCAGTCTTTTAGGTGATTCGTTTACCAAAATCTCAACAAGCCTTTCATCGTTGAGATAGCTTCCACCCTTAAGAGTGTCCTTTTTATGGGCTTCTATTGAATCGTCCTTATCAACGGTTTTGAAAACGGCATTGTATCCGCCTTCGGCCATTCCAGTACATCCGGATCTAAATGAAAGACCTTTTGAAACTATGAGGGGTTTCAGTCCTGCTTCGTCCACTTCAATGGCCGCTCTGGAACCGGCCCCTCCAGATCCAATTATCAGCACATCTGATGTGATAGTTTTTATTTCCATTTCCATTACCCTGTAAAACAATTTGTAATACTATTTATGTTTATGATATTTTTTAAATTTTTTTACTTTAAATATATTAATCATGTGCATCATATTAACTAAAAGATACAACATTTCTTCAATGTTTAAAAATATTGGATTTACAATCAAAAATTATTGACATGATTTCAAATCATTTGTTTTAATTAGAGGTTTTTTCATGAAAATTGATGGTGAGGTTACAACTGGTTTGGGAAAAGCGGCTTATTTTCTGTCACAGGATTTTTATACTAATGAATTTAATAAGAATTTGGGTTTTATACCTTATCCCGGAACATTAAATGTTATTGTCAGTGAAGAGTATTTGGACGAAATTAATGAAATCAAGGATAATTGTGAAAATATTATTAAACCGGATGAGGGTTTTGGCGCTGTGAAATATATCAAAGCTGTTTTAAATGATGAAATTGAAGGAGCCATTGTTTTCCCGGCCAAGACTACTCATGAAGAACATTATTTGGAATTCATTGCCGAAAATAAATTAAGGGACGAATTGAATCTAAAGGATGGGGATATTGTATCTCTCGAATTTTAGGATTTATACCAAAAAGTATTTTATACATAATGAATATATTTGATAATACGTTCTCGGGGCGGGGCGGAATTCCCCACCGGTGGTGATTTTAATAAAATAAGTCCACGAGCACAAATAACGTGTTGATTTGGTGAGATTCCAAAACCGACGGTGATAGTCCGGATGGAAGAGAAGATAATAGTATTTAGTTATTTTTAGCCCTGGTTCTAGTACAATAAGGAGTGTTACTATGAATCAAGAAACAAACTTAGATAAGGCTTTGGAAGCCATTAGAAACGGTGAATTCGTTCTGGTTTTTGATGATGACGATAGGGAAGGGGAAGTTGACATGATTATCGCTTCCGAATTTGTAACCCCCAAATCAATCGCAACAATGAGAAATGATGCAGGCGGACTGATCTGCAATTGCTTGCATGCTGATTTTTGTGAAGCCATTCACCTGCCGTTCATGGTTGATATCATGAAGGCGGCAACTGAAAAATATCCTGAATTGGCCGAATTGGCGCCAACTGACATCCCTTATGATGAAAGGTCTTCATTTTCAGTATGGACAAACCATAGAAAATCCTTCACTGGCGTAACCGACCATGACAGAGCAATGACAATCAGTGAAATGGCATTGATGATGAAGGAGGAAAGGTTTGACGAGTTCGGTGCAACATTTAGATCACCGGGTCATGTATGTCTTTTAAGAGGGGCAGAAGGTCTTGTCAAAAACAGGCAGGGACACACAGAAATCGGTCTTGCATTATGTGAAATGGCTGGAGTCACCCCAGTCTGCGTTGTCTGTGAGATGATGGATGGCGAAACAGGACAGGCCACATCCGTTGCAGATGCTCGCAAATATGCAGAAAATAACGGATTGGTTCTCCTTAGAGGAGAAGACATCATTAATAAATACTTAGAGGAATGATTAATTCCTCTCATTAGCCTTTTTAGCTATGTAATTGGCAATGAATTCCGTATTCTGCTTTACCTTATAGGAATTGTACATGCTGAAGGCTATATATTTGCCGTCACGCATTTGTATTTCCAAACCATCCTTTACTTCTTTTGATGAATTAATTGAAGCTATCTTTTCCCATTTAACCCTTAAGTTTTTGCTTTTCAATGCTTTTTCAATGTGGATTCCATCATCCAAAATCTTGACAATCCTTACTATTCGACGGTTTTTATCCAGTCCGATTTGAACATCGCCGTTTTCATCGAAAACATAATCTGGAATCAGGCATGTGGCTTTCCAGCCTTGCTTCATTTTCTTAAGGACATGTGCCCTGTCTTTTTTTGTTAGTTTAACGTTTGGTTCGGGACTTAAGTTAAGAGCCATTATATCACTTTGCCTTTGATTTCATCAAATGAATAGATCTTTTCAAATTCGACTTCGCGTGCCATAGCTATTATTTCATTGATATTTAGGTTTTCCTCGATTAAATCCATTGCATGGCTTGTGAACAGTTCATATCTTATCTCCACTTCGGGAATGAATCCTCTCATGTCAGCTGATTTGAGTTTGGGGAGTTTTAATATGTTTTCAACATTGGTGTTTTCTTTAATATACGGAACAACCGTATCGAATATATTGTCATTGTATACTTTGTTTAATAATATTGCTTCAACATCGACTCCAAGGGTGTTCAGCATGTTTGCATGGGCCACTATATCAACCGCAGCAGATTCTATTCCTCCCTTGTTGACTCCTGTTGCAAGAATTATCGGTATTTTGGATGACATTGCAATTTCTGCAGCTGAAAACGGTACCTTTTCATTCAACAGTCCAGTAAATACACTCATCACTCCCTCTATCAATACAATATCATAGTCGGAATTGTTCAGCTGATTTATTGTAGATTCAATATCCTGCCAACCTAAATGTCCGATTTTCACTGATGCAAATTCTTCCATTTTTCCTTTTGTCAAATATAATCCGGGTATAATGTCTCTGACATCCGGACCCACCTTAAGAAGAGCTACTTTATAACCTCTTTTTCTAATTGCACCTGCTAAGCCTGTTAGGATAAATGTTTTACCGGAATCAGACCCGTTACTTCCAATCATCAGGTATTTAGGTTTTTTGTTTGGGGTTATTTGAGGTATTTTTATTCCACTATTTATTCCGACTTCGGATTGCAGGAATTTTTTCACTTCTTTGTTTCTATTGTAAATGTCGTCGGGATTTTGCATGTCTATTTGATTCTTTAAATTTTCTACAAGAATTGGGTTTTCATCGAGTATGCCATGAATCATGGTTCCAATCACATTACCGTCATCGTTGCATGCTCCTGAAAAGATGTTGTAATCACCCTTTTCGTTTGTATCACCATAATTCATTCTTTGGACTTTAGAGTAGAATAATGGTTTTGCATCTCCTTCAACTTTACCATATGTATGCGTATGAAAACCGTCAACATCTTCAGTTTGATTTTTTACTAAAAAGGAGTTGTCAAATACTTTAGCTTTAACTCTGTCACTTGTAATCAATGGTGAGAAATTCACATCAATTATTCCCAGGCCTTCCTTTATAATGGGAACTGGAGATTTTCTTCCGATGTCTATCTGATTTGAAAGCAGCTGAAAACCGGCACAGATTCCGATTATCGGTTTTCCATCTCTAGCCATTTTTTTAATTTCACTGTTCAAATCCATGTTGATGTCATTGGATTCGATCAATGTACCGCCGGGGATAATCAGAGCATCCAACTCTTTTGAAGCCTTATTGCCGTTAACAAGTCCGTTTTCCTTCACGATATCTGTTGGAAGGTTTCCGAAGTCTTCAAAACCAGGAACGGCTCCACTAACATAAGCAAGTCCGATTCTTGTCATAAAAATTACCTCTTGATAATCTATTGTATTTTATCAGTATAAAATTTAAGGTCGATCATATGTAATAAATATTTTACATTATTTCAAAAGCAAAAAAAGAGAAGAACTATTGAGTGTTTTCGAACACACTCATAGCCTTAATTATTTTTAAGTCATCCAATGGCTTAGCCTGGATTTGCAATCCTACAGGAATGCCATCAACTTCACCGGCCGGTATGCTTGCTGCAGGAATTCCAGCCAAGTTAGCGATTACTGTTAATATATCATAGGCATACATTTCCATTGGTTCTAATTCAGTTCCAATTTCGTGAGGAAGTTTTGGAACTGTAGGTCCTACAATCAGGTCAACGTTTTCAAGCATTGCAGTAATTTCTCCCCTGATTACAGACCTTGCTTTCAATGCTTGCTTGTAGTATTTACCACTGAATTCGGCTTCGGCAATATGTGAACCTATTTTGATTCTTCTTAAAACTTCATCCCCACATACCTCTTCAATCCTTGAACCGTAGTCCCTTCCATCGTATTTTCTGGTTGCTGAGAAGAATTCTACATAGTTGATAAGGTAGTATGTCGGTAGACATAAGTCGATATAATCAAAACTCACTTCAACGAGTTCAGCGCCCGCATCAACTAATTTTTTAATGGCCTTGTTTACTGTTTTATTGATTTCATCATCAGTAACATCAATGAATTCACTACATACAGCTATTTTCATTCCCTCTAAGGATGTATCGGTTAACACTTCGGTGAAATCTGGTTTTTCCCAATCAAGGGTAGTACATTCGGTTTCATCATATTTTGCAATTGTGTTTAATGCCAAAGCAATTCCACTTGCATCATTTGCTAAAGGACCAATTTGGTCTAGACTCATGGATAAGTCGAGCAGTCCTTGTCTCGAAACCGCACCGTAAGTTGGCTTGAATCCTAAAACACCACAATGTGAAGCCGGGTTTCTGATAGACCCGCCGGTGTCTGATCCAATTGAAATGTCACACATTTTTGCCGCGATAGCTGCAGCACATCCTCCGGATGAACCTCCAGGGATTCTTCCCATTGCAGCCGGATTTTGTGTAGGTCCGTAGTAGGAGGTTTCAGTTGAACTTCCTGCTGCAAATTCATCCATGTTTAGAATACCAATGATAATTCCGTCTTCTGCTTTAATTTCATTGACAACAGTCGCATTGTAACTTCCGATATAATCCTCTAAGGTTTTGGAAGCCGCTGATATAATCATGTCTTCGACATTAATGTTTGCCTTTATACCGAATACTAAACCAGCCAAAGCACCGACGTCTTCACCATTTGCAATTTTTTCATCAATAGCTTCAGCTTCTGATAATGCATTTTCATAAAGTCGGATCGTAGCCATGTCGTTC
>NZ_JAZRHE010000128.1:0-2289 GCF_045644645.1 Methanobrevibacter sp. | reverse complement strand
CTCAGACAAACCTTAGGTCTTTCCAGATCTGCAGACGGATTCTACATGGAAGCTCACCCAAAACTCAGACCTGTTGACACCTTAACTGACGGTGTTTACATTGCTGGTGTAGCACAAGGTCCTAAAGATATTCCTGACTCCGTAGCACAAGGTTCAGCTGCAGCATCCAGAGCAGCAATCCCAATGGCTAAAGGAGAAGTAGAAATCGAACCTATTATTGCAGCTAACGATGAAGCAATTTGTGGTGCTTGTCAAGTATGTGTTGAATTATGTCCATTCGCAGCAATTACCATCGCAACCGGTGTAGGTGGAAAAGAATTTGCACAAATCAACTCCGCATTATGTAAAGGATGTGGAACCTGTGTAGGTGCATGTCCATCTGGTGCAATGAACCAACAACACTTCAAAACCGAGCAAATTATGGCACAAATCAGTGCTGCTCTTGAAGACATAGGCAAATAGATTTAGAGATTAAATTCTCTATCTCTTTTTTCTTTTTTTTAGATTAACCATTTTTAAAATTTCAAAAAAATTTTAGATTTTCTCATTTTATCGTAATTTTTAACAATTTTTAAATAATATATAAGATATAAATAATACTGACTAGTTTATAATGTTGATAAATTCTCTTGAATGTAACTATAATAGAGAGAATTTAACATTGAATATTGGTGATAATATGAATGATATATATAGGACATTTACATCAGAGTCAGTTACCCAAGGGCATCCCGATAAGGTTGCGGATATTATTTCTGATGCTATATTAGATGCATATATGGCGCAGGATAAGAATTCACATGTTGCATGTGAAACTTGTGTAACAACTGATTTTTGTATGGTATTTGGTGAAATAACCTCTGAAGGTAACCTATCCGATGATGAAATCAAACAGATTATAAGAGATACAATTATTGAAATCGGTTATGATAATCCTGATTTAGAATTTGATGGTCATACTTGTGAAGTTGTAAACAGACTCCATGCCCAATCTCCAGACATCAATCAGGGAGTAGACCGGGGAGATGAAGAATCCGGTGCAGGAGATCAAGGTATGATGTTCGGTTATGCAACCAATGAAACCGATTCATTAATGCCATACCCAATCGATTTAGCCCGTAAATTAACCAATAAATTAACTGAACTTAGGGAAAGCGGAGAAATTCCATACTTAAGACCGGACGGTAAGGCACAAGTATCAGTAAACTATGATAAAGAAGGCAATGTCGTTTCACTTGATGCGGTGGTATTGTCAACCCAACATGATGAGACAATGTCTGATAATCAAGAACAACTAAAAGCAGACATCCGTGAAAAGCTCTTCAAAGAAGTCATTCCACAGGAACTGATGACCGAAAATACAAAAGAGCACATCAACCCAACCGGCAAGTTTGAAATCGGTGGTCCTCACGGAGATGCAGGACTGACAGGTCGTAAAATCATTGTGGATACCTATGGAGGATATGCCCGCCACGGTGGAGGAGCGTTCTCAGGTAAGGACTGTACTAAAGTTGACAGAAGCGCATGTTACATGGCAAGATACATTGCAAAAAACATCGTAGCAAGCGGACTTGCAGAAAAATGTGAAATTCAGTTATCCTATGCTATCGGTGTTGCAGAACCAACCTCCGTAATGGTAGATACTTTCGGAACCGGCGCAGATATTGGCGATAAAACTATGGAAGAAATAGTACGTGAAAACTTCAAGTTAACTCCGGATGGAATAATTGAAACATTAGGTTTAAGAGACACTTCTTATAAACAAACAGCCAAATATGGCCACTTCGGTATTGAAGGTCTTCCATGGGAAAAAACCGATAAAGCTGACGATTTAAAAAAATATATTAAAAATTAAATAGAAATTTCCTCTATTGAGGAATACTATTTATTTTTTTAAGGTTTTAGAATTTTTTAGTTCCTATTTTTTAAATTTTTCATATAAATATTTGATTATTATTACTATTTTTATTTTTATAAGAAGAATTTTCGGCAATGTTGAAATCCTAGAATTTTTTTCACTTGAAATTTCACATCGATGTGATTTCTTGATGTAAAATTAGTATTTCTTCAATTTGCCGATTATATGTAATTTATTTTATTACAGTTGAAATAACACTTTGTTATTTTAAAAAATAGGATATAATAAATTATTTATAGTAAAATGGAGAATATTTATATATATGAACAGTAAAAACAAACATTCTCCAATAATAGTTAGGTTTTCAAAGCATAAAAACCTTTTGGATTTTGGCTTTAAAAAACAAACAAAAAAATTTTTCAAAAAATTTG
>NZ_JAZRHE010000127.1:0-39816 GCF_045644645.1 Methanobrevibacter sp. | reverse complement strand
GGGTCTCTGTTTAAACCTTCTGCAACATCTTTAAAGTTTTTAATGAATGTTCTATTACCTTGGATATCTGAATAAGCTTTAGGGATTTTGAATCTTTTGTGTTCAAATACTTCAGGAGGTAATTGGTCTATTGCTCTTTCTAATAAATCTTCGTATTTATCCATATTATCTCTCCGTGAAAATTAGTATAAGTATAATATATTAAATTTTATTTTAATCATTTATTAATGTATTGCTAATTTTTAAAAAATGGGGAAATTCTTAAAAAATAAAAATAGTTGAAGAGTCTAAGCTCTTCTGAAATATCCTGTATCAGGTTCGTATATGACTCCTTTTTGCTGTAGGTTGCGAACTATGCTCACTACCTTTTCTTCGCTAACTCCATATTTATCGTTCATATTTGAAATTAAAATATTTAATGGAGCATTTCCAGCATATTCTTCTTCAAGAAGGGCTATTTCTTCAGTTACTCTTTGGATTTTGTCTCTATCGGATTTTGGAGTTCTACCTTCCATAATCTCGATGTCCATTTCACCGGTTTCAGGGTCAACCCCCACCTTCTTAAGACAGGCCAATTGCAAATCGACAGCTTTTTTGGCATCTTCCTTTTCAACCACATTTTTAAGTTTGATTTTAGCGCTGGCTTCTGCCAAACGAATGATGGCTTCCAATTGTCTTGCAGTAATTGGAACAGCTCCCTGTTCTTCGGGATTGCTGTTTCTTGTGCTTACATAGAATTCTTTTAGAACCTCATTAGCTTCCTCCGTTAAGGTTGGATTGCAGGTCTTACGCGCATATGCAATATATTTTCTAAGCAGTTCCGGTTCAATTTCATAATCGATTGTATTTTCTTTATGTATTTTTAAAATGTGGTCCGCTAATTCCGCATCGCCTTCCTTACTCGGTTTGTCTTCAATTACAAAAATCAAATCAAAACGGGAAATAATCGGTGCAGGCAGGTCAATTTGTTCGGCAAGTATTTTGTATTTGTCAAATCTTCCAAATTTAGGGTTTGCAGCTGCAAGAACGGAACATCTTGAGTTCAAGGTTGCCATAATCCCGGCTTTTGCAATACTTACGGTCTGTTGTTCCAATGCTTCGTGGAGTGCAGACCTGTCTTCAGATCTCATTTTGTCCAGTTCGTCAACACAAACGTTACCCTGGTCCCCAAGTACTAATGCACCTGCTTCAAGAGACCACCCTCCAAGTTCATCTCTAACTGCTGCTGCGGTTAATCCTGCACCTGTGGTACCTTTACCGCTTGTATAAATACTTCTTGGCGCCAATCTTGAAACATATTTTAGAATCTGGGACTTACCGATACCGGGGTCTCCGACAATGAGGATATGTATGTCTCCCCTTAGTTTGGTCTCATCTTCAAGCTGTTTGGCAGAACCTCCAAAGAGTTGCAATGCAATAGCTTCCTTCACCTCACGATACCCTTTAATTGAGGGTGCTGTTGACCGTATGATTTTTTCGTAGATGTTGGGGTCTTTTGACAATTCAATAATTTTCTCTTCGTCTTCCTCGGAAAGCTGCAGTTCTTCAAATTCCTGTTCTAAAGGTTCGACATGATTTACATAAATGTAATTTTTAAATTTGCCGCTTCTTTCTTCTCTGAAAGTTCTTAAGGTCCCTGTTATTCTTACTTTGTCACCAGGGTTTAATCTGTCTACTAAATCATCTTCCAAAACCATCAATATCTGTTTTGGTTCAGTTCCTCCAGATAAGTTTTCCAGCGGTTCTTGCATTCTTGCGGTCTGGGTGTCAATGTATTTGGATTCTTCCTGAAGCAATCTAAAAGACCTTCCACCACATTCGCTACATAATGATGGCTCTAAAATGGTGTTGCTTGAAGTCTGCTCGACTTCATGTAATCTCATACAGCCTCTGCATTCAAACACTCCAGTTTCAATACGGGGCCTTATCTCATCGGTCTTTCTTACAATTCCGTCTGCCGCAACAAATGTTCCAATGTATTTGCTCAATAATGTTTTTAAAGGAATGACATTGGAGAGATTTTCGAAACGCACATGTATGTCCGCATCCTTGACAAGGGGGTCGATGTTTTTAATGGCGGTTTGTGCTGCGTTAATAACCTCTTCAGGTTTGTCAACCAACAAATCTGCTAATGACGGATCAAATATTTCTAATACTTCATAGTTTACATTAAGTGATCGCTCATCAGGGTATTTTTCAAGTATTTCAAACACATCATCCTTATAAGAAGTAGAAAAAAACTCTTCAAATTTTGCAATCAATGTTTGTGATTTAGTAGTGGAATTCATCATCTATACTATTATTTTTTCATACTTTAAAAATTATTGTATTTTGGTGTTGGAGAGTAAAGCTTAATATTGGTAAATATTATATACTAAAATTTATAAATAAAATTATTACTCAATTAAAATTTAATTTGATGGTAATCATGAGGAAATCAAGACTAAGCTTATTTAAATCTACTTCTATGTTAATTTCTGTTGTGGGGATTATCATGGTGGTATCCACAATTATTGTTGTAGCATATGTGGGATATAGTATGGTTTCAGAGGGCATTACTGATGAGATATCTTCAGGCACCCAATACGATGAGCTTGCACAGTTAAAATCATCTTATTCGGATTTGGCTATTAAGTTTGATAGCATTAAATCTTCATATTACGGTGGCGGTAAAGATCAAATTCAGGTGTATAATGATGCAAAAATCGAGTTATCTAGGGCAGATGCTGCCATTCAAAATGTTCAAAGTGCTTTGGATGCAGGTAAGCCATCTAACGAAGTGGACAGCAGAATTGACTTTGCAAAACAAAAACTCGATGCCGCTAATAACGCCTACAACAATCTCTAATTTCCTTTTTTTCTATTTTTTGGTTTGAAGCCCAAACCCACGACATACATTTCAGAACTTTTTTTACGTGATGATGGTGGTTTTGTGGTTTTCACTTGCCTGAATTTTCCTTTAAGTGAATCTAACATGGGTTTATACTCCGGGCCCTGAAACACTTTCATAACCAGGTTTCCCTTCTCCTCAAGGATATTGTCCGCAATGCCAATGACTGCATTGGTCAAATCAATTGACCTTAGTTGGTCGATATTTTTGATTCCGGAAAGTGAAGGGGATGCATCTGACATCACCACTTTTGCTTTTCCCCCGATAAGCTTCATGATTTTTTCTTGAACTTCGGGTGTTGTGAAATCCCCCCGGATTCCATGGTAATTTTCTTCATGGAATTTTTTAAATCTGTTCAGGTCCACTCCAACAACGGTTCCATCTTCACCAACTTTTTCTAATGCAACCTGGGACCATCCGCCAGGTGCCGCACCCAAATCAACAACAGTATTTCCTTCTTTGATGATTTTGAATTTTTTATCAAGTTGCTTGAGCTTATAAGATGCTCGTGAGCGGTAATCTTCCTGTTTTGCTCTTTTATAATAAGGGTCATTATGCTTTTCCATCTGCCATTTGCTTCCCATTCTAATCCCTCTTATACTTATCGAAGTCAAGTGCACTACATACCGGCGCACCGATTTTTATTATTTCCACATCAACTTCTTTATTTTTTATTTCAAGTAGCATAACAGTTCTGTCGGCAAGTCGGGGAACTATAGGGCTTCCGGGATTTAACAATAATATCCCTTCGCTCTGTTCGATTTTGGGTTGATGTGAATGCCCTGTAACCAGAATATCAACATTCAGTTCTTTTGCAAGATAAACCAATTGCTGGGTATCCGCTCTTGGATAAACTTCTCCATGGGCAATTCCAATTTTCAGGTCTTCTACTTCTATTACTTTTGCAATAGGGAGATAAATTCCATTAACTCTGTCCATATTTCCCTGGACTGCTATTACTGGAGCCATTTTTTCCAACTTTTCAATCACTTTCAGTGATGTTAGATCTCCGGCATGCAATATTAAATCAACATCATTGAATGCATCAAAAACTTTTCGGGGTATTTTTTTAGCTCTATCCGGGATATGGGTATCTGAAATTAATCCTATTAACATTTTTTTCAACCTTTAAATTTATAAAAAATATATTCTTATTATTTGTTAGTTATCCTTTTTAATATTTTTTTACAAGCATCTTCCGCAATCAAAATAAAAAATATTATAAATTCAGAAAAATATATATAATATCATCATTCTTTGAGGAGAAGATAAAATGGGAGAAGTTAAAAAGGAAGACATTTTAGACATTTTGGCTAATTATGACAAAAGTGAAATTACAATAGCTACTCTCGGAAGCCACACTTCTTTACATATTTTACAAGGTGCTAAAGAAGAAGGATTTAGAACAGCTATCGTATGTGAAAAGGGTCGTGAAGTTCCATATCAACGTTTTGGTGTTGCAGATGAATATATCATTGTGGACGAGTTCAAAGACATAGTCAATGAGGAAGTTCAAGAGCAACTCAGAGCAATGAATGCGATTGTTGTTCCTCATGGATCTTTTGTTGCTTATGCCGGATTGGATAATGTAGAAGATAAATTTAATGTTCCAATGTTTGGAAACAGGGATGTGCTTAGATGGGAAGCTGAAAGGGACAAAGAAAGAGCATTGCTTGTTGAAGGCGATGTGAGAATTCCATTTAAATACAATGACCCTTCTGAAATTGACAGGCCGGTTATGGTTAAGTTCCCTGGTGCAAGAGGTGGAAGAGGTTACTTTGTAGCTTCATCTACTGAAGAATTTGATGCTAAAATTGAGGCTATGAAGGCACGCGGATGGTTAGATGACAGTGATGTTGAAGCTGCGCACATTGAAGAATATGTGTCTGGCTGTAACTATTGTATACACTATTTCTACTCAGCATTAGACGATAAAGTTGAATTAATGGGTATGGATACAAGATACGAATCAAGCATTGATGGATTTGTAAGAATGCCTGCAAAGGATCAATTGGATATTGATTTAAGCCCATCATATGTTGTCACAGGTAACCACCCTGCAGTAATTCGTGAATCTTTGCTCCCACAAGTATTTGATATTGCAGACAAATTAACCGAAAGTGCTAAAAAATTAGTTGCTCCTGGATTAAACGGACCATTCTGTATGCAAACATTAGTAAACGATAATCTGGAAGTAATCTGTTTTGAAATCAGTGCAAGAACTGACGGTGGAACAAACACATTTATGGATGGTTCTCCTTACTCATACTTAACTTACGGAAAACCGATGAGTATGGGTAGAAGAATTGCTTTAGAAATTAAAAACGGTATAGAAAGAGATGAATTAGAAAAAATAATAACATAATTCAGTTATTATTTTTCTTTATTCTTTTTTGATATTTTGCTTAAGAAACCTTTATTTTCATTTTCGGGTTCTTCTTTGTTCTTTTTCTTTTTATTTTTACCAATTTTCTGTTGTTTTTCGTATTCTACTTTTGCTTTGTCACGGCTTTTCCTGGCCCATGCACCAACTAAACCAACAAAGGCACCAACAAAAAGAATGGCAACAACCATTATCAGCTTTGACTCATCGGGGATGTATCCTAATTTCCCGTCTAAAGCAAGATATATCAATGGTGTTGAAGCAAATGCTCCGAGAAAAGCTCCCATCTTAATATTTTTAGCTCGATATCCTACATATAAAAATCCAATTGATGCGAATGCATATAGCATATCGTTATACATTGTTCCGAGTATCACGCAAGTTGCAGCGAAAGCCGCTCCAAAAACCACGGATTTAAAATCAACTTCACTACCGAATTCCATGTTATTTTCTCCAAAAACTTATTTTTTAGAAGATAATGCTCCTCCAATTGCCCCTGTTATTCCCATAACAATTGCATAATATATTAAATCTCCAATAATAATGAATATGCTTGAAGCGCCGGATAAAGTAAATCCGGTCAATCCTCCGAATATTCCAAATAGGCTTCCACCAAATGTGGCTGATAAAATAAACATTGCTGCAGCGATCACTGTTCCTAAAGCTCCGGCAAGAGCCGCATTCCACAGACCGCTCAATGCCCCGTCATGAGCTATATATCCGGTAATAAACCCAACGATCAGCAATCCTATAAATTCATAGGGTGCAAAAAAGGATTTGACAAATAAAGCTAAAATAAAACCTGTTATCACCGCTTTCCATTTGGTCATATTTATCACCTATTAATCATTATCCATTTTTGTTAATAAAAGTATTTATTTTTTAATGATTATTAAAAATTAATAAATGTCTTTTAGCTTGTCTCTTATTTGGTCCAATATTGCCTGATGCATCCTTCTTGTAAATTCCGCCTTATCATTTTGATTTAAAACATCAAGATATCCTTGTGAAATTAAATTAAAAGCAAACGGGCTTGGAATTACAGTATTTATTGTTTTCACTTCCATCTCTTCTGATGCAACCCATTCAATTATTTTTATTGCATTTTTGATGTCCATATAATCTTCAAGAGCTTCTCTTCGGGCTTCCTTTAAGATAGAAAAGTTTTCATCCATGTCCTGTACGAATTTTAACAGTATCTTGCCCCTTACTTGCTGGCGGCCAACAGACTTTGATTCTCCCTTATATCTTCGCAAAGTCATAAGAGACCTTCCGGCGCAATGTCTAAATCTGGAAGCCAATGTTTCTGTTTTATTTAAGGATTGGGATAGGATATTTTCAAAGTTTTCCGGAGTCAATTCCCTAAATGATTCCAATCCTCCGATTTTGCCATCTGAACTTAAGTAGAATCCGTTATCTGAAATCGAAATTGTCACATTGATGTTGTATCTTTTTGCTACAACATACGCAACTGCCCTTGAAAGGGCATCATTAACTTTTCTTCCAAATAGCGAGTGGAATATTACAAATCTTCTTCCTCCGAATCCCTTATAGTATTCTATTAATAAAAGTCGATTGCTTGGAATTTTTGCATACTTGAATTGTTCCACAAAGTATTCATAAATGGAATTGGCTGCGAAATCGTCAACATACAAATAATCATATATGAATTCCATAATTTCTTCTTTACTTCGCCCATATCTGAATTTAACATCCATATGTGCTCTAAATCTCTGGATATCCATTGCCAAATCAAAGGATAACGGCAGCTGTTGTGAAAACCATGAAGGTATTGTGGGAGGACCGCTTGCAGGTGTTACATTGATTGTCATTCCCTTTCCATAATTGAATCTGTAGGTGTTTCCACCCAAAACAAAAGTGTCTCCCTTTTTTAACCTTTCCATAAAGTCTTCTTCTATCTTCCCAACAGTTTGCCCATCGCATTTCACTAAAACCCCTGAACTATCCGGTATGGTTCCGATATTTGTTGAATAAAGCATTCTGGCTAGTTTCCCACGTTTTCCAAACATGTTCTTTTCATAATCAATCCAGATTTTGGCATAAACATACCTTTCCTCAAGTTCGGGATACTCTCCAGCCATATAACTTAAAACATCTTCATAATCATCCCTTGTGAGATTTTTATAGCAATAGCTCTTTTTTATTACATCAAAAGCATAATCAATGTCCCAAGGATTTTCTATGCTCATTCCGTAAATATGTTGGGCCAAAACGTCCAGACAGTTGGTTGGGATGTTGATTCTATCGATTTTTCCTTCTTTTGCATTTTTTAACAAAACTGAGCATTCCACCAAATCGTCACGGTCTGTAACAATTATTTTCCCACGTGATTTTTCATGTAACCTGTGTCCGCTTCTCCCAATCCTTTGAAGGGCTCTTGCAACAGATTTTGGAGAGTTTATTAGAATAACCAAGTCAATATATCCAATATCTATTCCAAGTTCTAGGGATGTTGAGCACACTACCGCTTTCAATTCGCCCTTTTTTAATTTATTTTCAGTTTCCAGCCGAACCTCCTTTGAAAGCGATGAGTGGTGCGCCATAATGTTATCGTTATTATAGTGCATGGGATACATTTTCTTTAAATTATAAACGAAACGTTCTGTGCCGCTTCGGGTGTTTGTAAATATCAATGTTGTTTTATTTTCCCAGATTAAATCGTCCAATAGGTCATACATTCCAAGTCTTGTGTCCTCTTCATCTGCAAGCACAATATCACTGACAGGACACATCACTTCCATATCCAGCTCTTTTAAATAGTTTATATTAACTATTTTACAGCTTCTCTCAACCCCATATTCATAACCCGCTAAAAACCTGGCAACCTCTTCAATGGGGCTGACTGTAGCCGAGAGTCCAATTCTTGTAAATTGCCCTAACAGATGCTGCAATCTTTCAAGGGACAAGCTTAAGTGAACACCTCTTTTGTTTTCGGCTAAGGAATGTATTTCATCAACAATCACATATTTGACTCCGCTCAATTTTTCTCTGAATTTCGGGGCGACCAGTAGGATGGACAGCGTTTCAGGGGTGGTGATTAGGATATGAGGGGGCTTCTTAAGCATTTTTTGTCTTTGGTACTGTGTGGTGTCGCCTGTCCTAACGGCTTTTCTAATTCCCAAATCCTTGCCTGCTATTTTTTCTATTCCTTCAAGAGGTTCGTCCAAATTTTTTTCAATGTCATTATCCAAAGCTTTTAGGGGGGAAATGTAAATGCAATAAACCTTATCTTCTAGTTTATCCGCCTCGGCAAGTGTTGTTAGTTCACTAATGATTGATAAAAAAGCGGTTAACGTTTTTCCGGATCCTGTCGGTGATGAAATCAATATGTTGTTTTTTTTATGGATGTCAATGATTGATTTTTTTTGAGCGGGTGTAAAGTCATCAAACTTTGAGTCAAACCATTTTCTAACCCAGGGATGCAGGACTTTGTAAATTTGTTTTTTAGAATAGGTTTTTGTTTGCTCTTCAATCATCGTCATCACATTTTTTCTGTCAAATTTGTTAATTTTTTTAATGTGTAATATATTTTTGTAATTTTTAATTTTTAATATTTGCAATATTTTTATGCACAATATAGAGATTTTTACTTGATATTTTTAACCAGTTTATTTATTTTATCATATATCTTATTAAAAATGTATAGTATTTAAATTTGATATTCTGAACTTTAATCAAAAAATCAGATATAAATAGTTAAATAGTTTATTTTTCAAATACTTAAACATAGTCTTAGGACTAAGGTGGTATATAAAATGAAGAACTATTTTGATATTAAAGACAAAGTTGCAGTAATTACTGGTGCTTCTTCCGGTCTCGGCTGGCAAATTGCCCAAGCATATGCAAGTCAAGGTGCAAAATTAGCATTATTTGCAAGAAGAGAAGAAAGACTCCAGGAAAATGTCGCTGACATTGAAAAAGAATTCGGAACTGAAGTAATGTATGCAGTATGTGATGTCGGAGATTACGACAGTATCACAGCCGCTGTTGCAAAAGTTATGGATGCTTATGGCAGAATCGATATTTTAGTTAACGCAGCAGGTATGGGAAACAACAAAATGGTTACTGACCAATCCAATGAGGAATGGGAAAGACACATCCACATCGACTTAAGTGGTGTATACTACATGTGTAAAGCTGTTGGAGAAATCATGATTGAACAGGAATATGGTAAAATCATTAACATCGGTTCAATCCACTCAAGAGTCATCTTCCCTGGTGGAGGAATTAGTGCATACTCCTCAGCTAAAGGTGGAGTAATGAACTTAACCAAAAACTTAGCTGTCGAATGGGCTAAATACAACATTACAGTAAATGCGATCGGTCCTGCAGTATTTGAAACAGAATTAACTGTAGATTCCATTGAAATGGAAGGATTCATGGACCTTATTGCTGCATATTGTCCTGCTGGCCGTTTAGGTCAACCTGGTGAATTAGATGGTATTGCAATTTACTTAGCATCTGATGCATCCAGTTTCTGTACCGGTCAATTAATCTGTATTGACGGTGGATGGACAGCCATTTAAATAAGAGAATTTCTCTCTTATTTTTTTCTATTTTTTTAAAAGATTATATATTCTTAAAATCTAATTTAATATCATGTCAAATTTAAGTTTTGAAGAAGCCATTAAGAAATTATCTGATGATGATGTTAAAGTAAGAAAGGAAGCTATTGAATCATTGGTTGGAATTACTGATGAAAAAGCTATTGAACCATTAATTAAGGCAACTACTGATGATAATGCGCAGGTTAGGTTTAAAGCCGCCGAAATTTTAGGCAGTATGGGTGATGTGGCTGTTGATAGATTGATTGATGAATTTGAAAATGCGGAAGGTAAAGACAAAAGATTTTTAGCTTTTGCACTAAAAGAAACTGAAGATGATAAAGTAATTCCTTATTTTGTTGAAGCCACTGAAGATGATGATTTTGGAGTTAGGAAAGTTGCAGTGCGTGCACTGGGTGAACTTCAGGCAGTTGATGAATTGGATACTATTGCAAAATGTCTCGAGGATGACGATTGGGGTGTAAAACTAGCCGCAATTCAAGCTTTGGGGGATTTGGCAACTGATGAATCCATAAAATTAATCAAGGATGCACGAAAAACTGAAGACGATAAGGACTTCAAAAAATCTTGCAATAAGGCAATTAAAAAAGCAGAAAAAAGACAAAAAGCTAAGGCATCTGGGGAAACTATTGTAAAAGTTATTCCGATGAGCACTATCAAAGAGATGGAAAAAACCAATCCTCAAAAAGCCATTAAAGAATATGAACGTTATGTTGAAGCAAAACAACCTAAAGATGCCCCATATAAACGTTTATGTGTTTTATATAGAAAAGCAAATGACTATGACAATGAAGTTAGAGTTTTAGAAACTGCCTGCGAAGTATTTAAGGGTAACGATAAAAAATTGTCTTATTTTGAAAATAGGCTGGCTAAATTAAAATAGCTATTTTCTAATAATTTCGTAAAGGTCTTCTCTCTTGTTTTTTAAAAGAGGAAGTTCTTCTCTTATTTTTTTTATTTCACTCAAATCAATTTCCGATATGATCAAACTCTCTTTTTCACTTGCTTCAGCAATCACATCGCCCCAGGGACTTGCAATGATTGAATGGCCATAACTGTGGTAACTCGCATCCTCATTTAATGCAGGGGCAACACCTACACAGTAAACCTGATTGTCTAAAGCTCTGGATTTAAACAGCATTTCCCAGTGGGCAGGGCCGGTGGTCATGTTAAATGCTCCGGGATAAAATAATATCAATGCTCCCTCCCGCACCATCAGTCTGGCTAATTCCGGAAAACGAACATCATAGCAGATTCCAATTCCAATTTTTCCAAATTCTGTATCGGCAACGGTGACATCATCTCCGGCAGTTAAAACGTCGGATTCCTTGAAAGTCATTCTTCCCTTAATGTCGATGTCAAAAAGATGCATTTTCCTATGTTTGGCTATGATATCTCCGTTTTTATCAAAAAGATAGCTGGTGTTGTATAATCTGTCATTTTCTTTTTCAGGAATCGACCCTCCAAGAATATAAACTTTATTTGCACAAGCCAGCTTTGATATCTTTGAAAGGGTTTCGCTAGTTTTTTCCTTTTCTGCATATTCAATGAACTTATCGTTTGAATATGGGCAGTTAAACATTTCGGGCAAAACTATAAAATCAACATTATTCTCAATGCTTTGCGCTATCATCAGACTAGCTTTTTTTAAATTTTCCTCTTTGTTATCAACAACATTCATTTGACAAAGAGCCATTTTAACTTTGGTCATGTTAAACACTTAAAAATAAAAAAAGAAAGTATGAAATTAATCATACCTATGCAATTTTTGCAGAATTTATTACTGAAGTGATGTCACTTGATGTAACTGAGTTAATGGAGTTTCCATCCATTTTAAATACATATAAGTTTCCATCACTGAGCATTGAAACAAATCTTGTGTAATTTCCATCAACATTTTCTAAAATAACGTTTGATGCTTCTTTACCATTTAAGCTAATTGTTTCAACAAGTTCAACATATGAACCACTTTCAATGGTAGAACCAATTCTTTCTTTAGTTATTTCTTTTAGTGATGAAGATTCCATTGTTGTATTATAAAACTCTATCAAAGTGCCATTTCCATTTTCAAAGAATTTTGCACCTTCATGATTCTCATCACTTCCATTTGTTATCTTCCAATCATTCGGATAATTGAATGAAAAGCCTCCTTCACTAAATTCATTAGTATCTGCACTTTGAATTGGTGAACTTACCTTATTATTATTTGATCCAGTGAGAACAATTCCACAAATTACAATTAAAGTTATTAAGAGTATGGCACCAATAACGAGTTTGTTGTCTTTTATAATATCAATTGTACTTTCGTCAGAGGAAGGTTTTTTCTCTTTTTCAGGTGCGTTTTCAAAGATGCTCTCTTTTTTAGGAGCAGCAACCTTTTGTTTTGGAAATACAAATCCACAATTTCCACAAACAGGAGCACCATCATAACTTGGATTTCCACATTCAGGACATTTTTTCACAGATTAACCTCCATTGAAATTTTACATTATAATTAATAATAATGTTTTTATTTATATAAAAAGATATTTATAAATGTGATATAATGGGTAGTGAAGAAATTATTAATCTTGATGATATGAACTATGCAGTATATAAAATTGGTGAATGGAAAAATAATTATGAGATTAATCAGATTGGTTTATCAAAGGAGATTCCAGTAACAAAAAATACTTTAATGCATATTAAATTCTCCATGGATGAAATTAGGAATTCCAGATTCAATATTTCAGATAAAACTGTCAATGGTTTTGTAGCCATAGCTTTACAGTTAAATCCAAAAGTCCAGGAAATGGAACTGGATGATGCAATCGAGCTTGAACAAAAAGAATATGAATCCATTCTTGAAGAATTAGATGATCTGGAATTATTGGATGAAAACGACACTATTCCTCTTGAAACTGAAGATTATCTTATATACAAATTAGAAAAAGAATGTCATGTGACCACTTCAATTCCTGCAAATGAATTCACAGAAAGATATTATCAGGATGAAATAAAAAGAATTGAGGATGCATTGGATTAGAATGCATCTAATGTTGTTTTTTTGTCTCTTTTTAATTCTCGGGGAGGTTCGATAGCTATAAATTCGATTCCCTCTTCATCAATCAGTTCTTGAGCATCGTCCATTATTGACGGAGCCACAAGCAATCCTCTGATTTTTTTCTTTTGAGCATTACACTCCTTCAGATAATCATTATCAGTATTTTCTAAATCTTGAAGGTATCTTCTAAGTTGTTTTACAGCACTAACTCCGGCTTTTCTAGCTTTTAGTTCCAAAACCATTAAATTATTGTCTTTATCCTTTCCCAATATGTCAATGAATCCATGTTCAACACTGTATTCCCTTGTGGTTGGGACAAATCCCTCTTCAATTATATGGGGCTTTTCCATAATCATATCACTCATGTCCTTTTCATATCCTGCCTGTTCAAGTTCCTCATAGTCTTCAATGTTTGCATAATTGATGAAGTGGACCTTCATTATCTCAACTGTCAACAGCTCTTTTGGAGTTCTTCTGTGGCTTTCCAAGAAAAGGTTATCATTTTTGATATAGCTTCTTGTTTTTGATTTTGGGGGCTGCCAGTTTACAGGTTCAACTTTCTTTTCCTGATGTATCAAAAACGCACCATCCGGCTTAATCAGGATGATGCGCTCCCCCCAATTAAGTTGACTCAGTGCTCTTCCTTCATAATTAACTTTGCAACAAGCATAAATAACAATTGTGGCTCTTTTGCGCAGGGCTTCATGAACCAAGTCATAAGCTTGCTTGCAGTCTGGTTTTTCTAAAATTTTATATTTCATCACAATAACATTGTTTAGTTTAATTTAAATAATTTGTTTTTTATAGATTTATTTGAAACAATTATACTATTGTGGGGGATTAGAATTTACGACGAGGAATATTTTGATGATAAAAACATGTATTTTACATTACCATCATTTAAATTTGAAAATGGGGAAACTCTTGAAGATGTTAAAGTGGAGTATACAACCTTTGGAACTCCAAAATATGATGAAAATGGCAAAATCAGCAATGCAATTTTATATTGTCATGGGTCTTTGGGCAGATATGCTTCCATGAGAAAAATATTGCCATTAAGTGGAGTTGACGAAGCTTTTGATGAAAACAAATATTTTTTCATATCCATAACAGCATTGGGTTCTTCCGGGTCATGTTCTCCTTCACTCACCAATTTAAAAAATAAGTTTCCAAAATATTCTATTCTAGACATTGTCAATTTCGAAAAGCAATTTTTAGCCGAAAGATTCAATATCAATCATCTTTTAGGAGTGATCGGTGTTTCAATGGGGGGTTTTGTAGGCCTCACATTGGCCATCGAATACCCTGATTTCGCTGATTTTATCATGCCGGGTGTAAGCACCTATAAAGTTGCAGGTCATGATTTCATCTTATCAAGATTTGTCAATGAGATAATTGAATCCGATCCTGATTACAATAAAGGGGAATTAACCTACTCACTGATTAGAACATTAAGACTAGCTAATCTGGCAGAGTTCAATTTCGGCCTTTCAAAAGAAGCTTTAAGAAACATGTCTAATGAAGAATTGGGCGCTGAATTTGAATCCTTTGGCAATGAAAGCTTGGATGTCGACATCTATGATTTAAAATATTGCAATGAGTGCTGCATGAATTATGACATTGAAAAAGACTTGGATAAAATCAAATCTAGAGTTTTAATTGTTGCATGTAAGCAGGACCCTCATTTTCCGCCAGAATTGGATGCAGTTCCAATGTCTGAAATGATTAAAAATTCAGAATTGATTGTGATGGATTCCGATTTGGGTCATTTATGTTTCAATGAACTTGAAACAATATCTGATGAACTAAAAGAATTTATGAGAGGATTCGATGATAGTTAAAATTACAGATTATGGGGATGAGGGGTCTAAAAAGTTTGTTGAATATCAGGTATCAGGTTTGCCTTCAAATCAAATGAGATTTCTCAATGATGATCTGGATGAGATAACTAGCATTCGGGAAGATATTTTTAAAATTAAAATGTATTTTGATGAAGAATTATATCCATTTCAAAGCGAAACTGCCAAAGTTCGGATGGATGACTTCATTGCTCGTGAAGAAATTGAAATGAACCTTTTTCTATCCAGTTTTTTAGAGGATATGGGGGGCATGTGAAAAGTTAAATAGGTTATACAATAAATTAGATTATAGATTATTGTTGTGGTATCATGAGTGGTCAAGCATCATATCCAGAATCTAGAAAGCATGTAATGGATTCCTTTGAATTTGAATCGGGAAGGGTTCTTGAAAATGTTACTGTGGAATATGTAACAAGAGGGATTCCAAAATACGATGATGATGGAAATATCATCAATGCAATTATTTACTTTCCGACACTTGTGGGAGGGCATTCTATTTTACCAAAATATCACAATATAATCAAAAAGTTTGATTTTGACGTTGACGAATATTTTTTTATCAGGATATTTTCATTGGGAACACCGGGGTCCTGTTCACCTTCATCCACGGGTTTAAAACATGATTTTCCAAGTTACACAATAAATGACCGTGTTAATTTTAAAAGACAGTTTTTAGCTGAAAAATTTAATATTAATAAGATTTTAGGGATAGTTGGTGAAGGGATAGGTGGATTTGAAGTATTTTCATGGGCATGCGATTTTCCTGATGAGATGGAGTTTATAATCCTGTTGAATTCAGCATATAAGATATATGGTTATGCTTATGCGACAATGAAATCTTTAGAAAGCATGCTAGATTCATCTGAGGATTTTTATTCGGAGGATTACAGTTCATCTTTATCGTTATTGTCTGTCACTATTTTAAGAGTTCTGTTCATGGCTTATTTCCCAAGGAATATCATTGAAAACTTAAACAATGATGAGCTTGATGTTTTGATGGATGATTATGTTGACGAAGGATTATTTGTGGATATTCATGACTTCAAATCTCGTAATGATTGTATTTTAGGGTTTGACGTTGAAGATAAACTGCAAAATATCAAAGCAAAATCATTACTTTTGGGCACTACCGGATATCTCTTTTATTACCCTGAAAAGGATCTTCTTCCATTAGGGAATTTGATTAAGGATTCTATGATTCGCCTTTTTGAGACAAGCAAGGAAAACTACTATGATGACCCGGACAATTCGCAGATAATTAAAGAAATCATCTCATTCTTATATCAATTCAAATAAAAAAAGAAAAGCTAGTTTCAAACTAGCTATTTTGATGCATCAAGCATATGTTGAACTGCTTTTAATGATTTTTCAGCCACATCTTTTGGCAGTGTGACCTGTGGTGCTTCGTTTATAAGTGAATCTCTTACTTTTTCAAGGGTATGCAATTTCATTGTTTCACATATTGCCCCTTCAAGCAATGGATACAGTTTTTTACCTTCAACTTCCATGTTTATTCTTGTAATCATGTCAATTTCAGTTCCAAGGACAAACTCTTCCTTATCGCTTTCCTTAATGTATCTTAACATTCCTCCTGTTGACATTACATGGTCACTGGCCTGTTGAACATCAATGTTACATTCTGGGTGGCAGATTATCTCTGCATTAGGGTATTGTTCTCTTTTAAGTTCAACATCTTCAATGTGGAATAGTTTATGGACATAACAATGCCCTCCTTTAGGAACTGGAATAATTTCTTTATCAACTTTTTGGGCAACGTGGTTTCCTAAATTATTGTCTGGCCCAAATAGAATTTTGTCCTGTTTTAAACTTTCAGTAACTTTTACTGCATTGGCCGAAGTACATAATGTATCTGCATGCTGTTTTGCCTCAGCAATACTGTTCACATAAAGAATAACTCCAGCATCGGGGTGTTCTTCTTTTGCTTTTAGAAGTTCCTCTTCGGGTAACATATGTGCCATTGGACATTCAGCTTCCAAAGTTGGAATGATTATTTTCTTGTCAGGATTTAATATGAATGCAGTTTCCGCCATGAAATCCACACCACAAAAGATTACTAAGTCTTTATCATCAATTTCAGAAGCTTTTATACATAATTCCAAGGAATCTCCAAGAAAATCTGCAATTTCCTGAATTTCTTTTGGCTGGTAATTGTGCGCAAGGATTATTGCATTCTTTTCTTCTTTTAATTTCAAAATTTCGTCTTGAAGAGAACTGTTCATTTCATTCACCAATTTCTACATATTTTCTTATTTCATTAGTAATAATTAATTTATAGTCATCTTTACTATTAAAGTCTTTTACCCAAAAGGATACTTTTAGTTGAGTTTCTTCAAAGGTTATTCCTTTTGAGTAAACATTTGGCTTTGGATTTTTGGCAATTCCATCATATTCACTGATTTTTTTAACTATGTATTCTTTAAAGTTTTCAATATCAATATTTAATGGCACGCCGGTCAGTATGTCCACCCTAAATTTTTCAGGCTTTTTGAATTGTAAATAGGAGTTATTTGTTAATGTTGAATTGGGGACATGGATTTTAACACCATTGTCATCGATAACGATTGTTGATCTGAGAGTTATTCTTTCAACAATTCCTTTTTTATTGTTTATTTCAATGGTATCTCCTACTTTAATGCTTCTGCCTATAATTAAAATTATTCCTGAAAACAAATTCGAAATGATGTCTTTAGCGGCAAGGCTCACTGCAATACCAATAATCCCTAAACTGAGCAATGTTGTTGCTAAATCAATTCCAAATAATTGTAATATAATCATTAATGCAATAAAATAGATAATGTAATTTACTATATCTCGGATAAGATATATTGCAGTCATGTCTTTTTTAAATCTTTTCATTTTATTCATTGAATAAGCAACAATACGTGTTATGATTGAGGTAATTATGATTATTATTAAGATATAAACAAAAATCATTGCAGGTTCATTAACATTAGTTGGCATATTCATTTTAATCACAATTCAATTCTTTTTAAGTCTTTGGCTATTTCAGTATCATTAAATATTTCCAATGCTTCTTTTAATAGCTGGTCAGTATTTTGATATCTTGTACTGATGTGTGTTAAAACTAATCGTTTGGAATTTGATTTTTTAGCTATTAATGCGGCATCGGCTGATGTTGAATGGAAATTTTCTTCTGCTTTGTCACTATCTTCTTTAATGTATGTTGATTCATGGATAAGAAGAGTCGAATCTTTTGCTAAATCAATCATTTCTTCGCAAGGTGTCGTATCGCCGGAATATGTGATTTTCCTTCCTTTTCGTGGAGGCCCTAGGACTTGTTTGGGTTTTATAATCTTGCCATCTATTTCCACTTCCTCGCCATTGTGAAGCCTTCCAAAATCAGGTCCGACTGGAACGCCCAATTCGATTGCTTTCTGGCGTAGAAATCTTGGCTTTTTTAACTCTTCAATGGAATAGGCAAGACATGGGACTTGATGGTTTACATTTTGGGATGTGATAATATACTCATCAGTTTTTTCCACAATTTCAGATCCGATTTCAATAAATTCAATAGGAAATTCAATTTTACAATAGCCTAAGCTAAAAATTGCTTCTTTAAGTACATTTAATCCTTTAGGTCCGTATATTGTTAGTTTTGTATCTCTTCCTCTGAAATTCATTGACTGCAATAATCCTGGAAGACCTAAAATATGGTCTCCATGATAATGAGTAAGGAATATCTTGGATATCTTCATGGGGCTTACTCTTGCATAAATCAGTTGTCTTTGTGTTCCTTCTCCACAATCGAATAGCATTGTTTCTCCAAATGCTTTTAGAACAATTGAGGGATGATTCCTTTCATATGAATGGACTGCAGATGATGTTCCTAAAAATGTTATTTCCATCTAATCACTTATTTTATATTATAAAAATACTATATATTTTAATAATTATAATGTTTTAGGTGATTTTTTGGATAAGATTATTGAATATATGCTGGCTGAAGATGAAGGATTTGGAGATATCACATCAAACGTGGTGGTTGAGGAAGGAAAAGAGGCAAGTGCATATATTGTTTCAAAGGATGATGGTATTCTGGCGGGCATTGATGTCATTCGTGAACTTTTTGAAGAGCATGGTGTCAATGTTGGATTCTGGCTTGCTGAGGGAAGTAAGATAGCTGATGGTGATGTGTTAATTTCACTTAAGGGTGATGCCAGAACAATTCTGCTACTTGAGAGAACTGCTCTAAATCTGATGATGAGAATGAGTGGTGTGGCCAGTGCGGCCAATCGTTATGTGGACCTGATCAAGGATTATGATGTGAGGATTGCGGGGACCCGTAAAACATCTCCTGCTATCGGCAAATTCGATAAGCATGCGCTAAATGTGGGCGGTGCGGACACTCATAGGTTCGGCTTGGATGACATGGTTTTGATAAAAGATAATCATATTGCTGCTTGCGGAACTCCTTTGGAAGCCCTGCTTAAAGCTAAGGGAAATACAAGCTTTTCTAAAAAAATTGAAATTGAAGTGGAAACGCTTGATGATGCAATAGAATGTGTGAAAAATGGCGCAGATATTGTAATGCTCGACAACATGTCACCTGATGAAGTTAGCGATGTAATTGATGAGCTTGAAAAGTTAAACATTCGTGGAAATTCATTGATTGAGGTGTCAGGCGGAATCACTGAAGAAACAATTTTGGATTATGCCGATTTGGGGGTGGACATCATCTCAATTGGCGCTCTGACACATTCATCAAGAAGCTTAAACTTTAGCCTGAAACTCGAATGATGTCATAATCTCAATGACAATACTTTTTTCAGTTCTTCATTGCTCATTTCAGTAATGAACGTTTCATCATTGCTTATGGCCTTCCCGACCAAATCTATTTTTCTTTTACTTATTGCATCAATGGCCTCTTCCAGTGTTCCTTTGGTGATGAACCTATACACTATAACATCCTTTTGCTGGCCGATTCTGTGGATCCTGTCTGTCGCCTGATTTTCGACAGCAGGATTCCACCACAAATCATAGTGAATTACATTGCTTGCTGCAGTCAGATTCAAACCTGTCCCTCCGGTTTTGAGCGTGGCTACAAAAATCTTATAATTGAGGTCTTCCTGGAAGGTATTGATGATTTCTGTCTTTTCCTTAAGTGTTTGTGAGCCATGCAGGAACAGCACATCAGTTTTAAACTTCTTGGATATGAGCTGTTGGATTAGTTTGCCCATTTCAACATATTGGGTGAAAATTATAACTTTTTCATCCATGTCAAGTATATTTTCTAAAATGTCTACTAAAAGCTCCATTTTTCCGGATTCGCTGATTTTTGGATTTTTAATGGCTAAAAATTGTGCAGGATGATTGCAGGTTTGTTTTAGTGCAGTTAATATTTTAAGAATTATTCCTTTTCTTTGAATTCCTTTCGAATTTTCAATATCAAAGAATATCTCTTCTAAAATTGCATTGTATAGTCTAATTTGCTTTTTAGTTAATGTGCAGTAAATGTCATTGACCAATTTGTCAGGCAATTCCTTTTTGATGTCATCATCGGTTTTTAAACGTCTCATCACAAAGGGCTTAGCTATCGTCTTAAGATTTTCCAAGACTTCAGGGTCTTCCAGTTTTTCTATTGGCATGACATAATTTCTTTTAAAGTTATCTTTAGTCGATAAATATCCCCTGTTTACAAAGTCAAATATTGACCAGTAATCCATTAATCTGTTTTCAATAGGAGTTCCTGTTAGGGCAACTTTGGTGGAAGCTTCAATGCTTTTAATAGCTTTTGTCTGTTCTGTATTTGGATTTTTAATGTTTTGCGCTTCATCAATTACACATAAAAGCCAATTTTTGTCGATAAACATATCCAAATCAAGCCTAACCACTCCGTAAGAGGTTAACATGATATCATATTCTTCCAAAGGAAATGTTCTGTTGGACCCATGATAAATATAGTAAGTTAGATCAGGTGTGAATTTTTTTATTTCATTTTCCCAATTCGATATCAATGTCGGCGGAACAATGATTAAGGTTGATTCATTTTCGAACCGGTTTTGCTCTTTAAAATAAAGAATGGCACTTAGGACCTGCACAGTTTTCCCAAGACCCATGTCATCGGCCAATATGCATCCGAATTTATATTTGATATTCTGGATTAGCCAGGAATAACCAATTTTTTGATAGGGCCTTAATTCACCCGTCAATGATTTTGGAGCATCATAGATTATTGCTTCATTAATCAACTTTTTGAATTTCTTGTAATCGTCCGGAAGGTTAACATTTCGGTTCATATTATTTGTTCTCTTATGAATTTTTCTACTTGGTATATACTTTCTTATTTTTTGTAGATATTATTTTGCAAAAGTTTTTTCCTAATTTTTAAATCCTATTCAATAATCTAAAAATATTCTCCGGATATCTGAAATTCCACTAAAAAAGAAACTTTAATAATATAATAAAACATATATATTAAGGATAGTAAATTTTTATGTTTTTATTATGGTGATTTGATGGTAAAGATAGCTAAATTGGCTTTAGAAGATGGTACTGTTTTAAAAGGAGAGGCATTTGGTTATGAAACCACTAAATTAGGAGAACTTGTTTTTTCAACAGGTATGGGTGGTTATACTGAGTCATTAACAGACCCCTCCTTTAAAGGAGAAATATTGATGTCCACTTATCCATTGGAAGGAAATCACGGGGTAAGTGAAGATTGGTATCAATCTGATAAAATTCAGGTTGAAGGTTTTGTTTGTCGTGAGGTTTGTCGTGAGGTTTCTAATTTCGGTCCTCAAAAGACTTTAGACGAATTTCTAAAAGAGTTTGAAACTCCGGGAATCAGTGGAATAGACACTCGTGACCTGACACTTAAGATTCGTGAAAGGGGGTCACTTAAAGCAGCAATAACTACTGAAGATATTTCCGATGATAAACTGCTTGAAATGGCTCGTTCCCAACCGAGCATTGAAGAGATGGATGTTGTTCCGTTGGTGTCTACAAAGGAAATCAAGATGTTCAATGAGGATGCTGATAAGAAAGTTGCCTTAATTGATTGTGGAGTTAAAAAGAACATCATTAACTCATTTTTAGAAAGGGACATTGGTGTTGTCCTATTCCCATATGATACAGATTATAAAACTGTTCTGGATTATTCTCCAAACGGACTGATGATTACATCCGGTCCGGGAAACCCTGATAGGGTATCTGAGACTATTGAAACCATGAAAAAATTATCAAATAGATTGCCTATTTTTGGAATTTGTATGGGGCAACAGCTAATAGCCAAATCTTTTGGAGCCAGGTCTTATAAAATGAAATTTGGTCATAGGGGTGAAAATCAACCGGTTAAAGATTTAAGCACTGGAAAAGTATTTATCACATCACAAAATCATGGATTTACCATTGATAAGGAATCTTTAAAAGAAACTGATTTGGTTTTAACTCAAATTAACTTAAATGATGGAACTCCTGAAGGTATTTCTCACAAGGAATTGCCTTTACATTGTATACAGTACCACCCTGAAGCGGGTCCTGGTCCTAACGATACAAGAAGTATTTTTGACGAATTTAATCAAATGATGGATGATTATTAAAAAAATTTAATGGGGATTACATATGCCAGTTGATAAGGATATTAAAAAAGTATTAATTATTGGTTCTGGACCTATTCAAATCGGACAAGCAGCGGAATTCGATTATTCAGGATCACAAGCATGTAAATCACTAAGGGAAGAGGGAATAGAAACAGTACTCGTTAACAGTAATCCGGCTACCATTCAAACAGATATGGGGATGGCGGATACTGTTTATACAGAACCATTAACTCCGGAAGTGGTTGCAAAAATCATAAAGGAAGAGGAAGTCGATGCAATTTTACCGACAATGGGTGGACAAACAGGATTAAACATTGCAACAGGTCTTGGAGATTTAGGTTTGCTTGAAGGGATCAAGGTTTTAGGGTCTGATGTTCAAACAATTAAAGATGTGGAAGACAGGGACTTGTTTGCCAACCTTATGGATGAAATTGGTGAAGAAATTCCGAAATGTCAGGCCGTTGAAAGTGTAGATGCAGCTCTTGAAGCAGTAAAAGATATCGGTTATCCTGTTATTGTAAGGCCAGCTTTCACATTAGGTGGAACTGGTGGTGGAATTGCCCACAATGAGGAAGAATTAATTGAAATTGCAAATCATGGATTGGATATGAGTTTCATTAATCAGGTTCTTATTGACGAATCTGTTTTAGGTTGGAAAGAAATAGAATTTGAAGTAATGAGGGATAAAGAGGATACTTGTATTATTGTATGTACTATGGAAAACATAGACCCAATGGGTATCCACACTGGAGACAGTGTTGTTGTAGCCCCTATTCAAAATTTATGCGATGAAACTATTCAACAAATGCGCGATGCATCCATTAAAATTATCAGAGCATTAGGAATTCGTGGCGGATGTAATATTCAATTTGCATTAAATCCTGAAACTGATGAATATAAGGTAATTGAAGTAAACCCTCGTGTATCAAGAAGCAGTGCACTTGCATCTAAAGCAACAGGATATCCAATTGCAAAGATTTCATCAAAAATAGCTTTAGGATTGACTTTGGATGAAATTAAAAATGACATTACCAAGGAGACTCCCGCCTCTTTTGAACCTGCTATTGATTATGTTGTAATTAAAATCCCAAGATGGCCATTTGATAAATTTAAAGGAATCGGCCGTGAAGTCGGAGTTCAAATGAAGGCAACCGGTGAGGTAATGGCTATTGGAAGAACTTTTGAAGAGGCATTCCAAAAAGCGATTAGGTCACTCGATATGGGCTTTGACGGTTTTGAATATGTTGAATACACAGAAGAGGATTTGGCGAATCCGACAGATTTAATCTACTTCCAAATTTATTCAGCTATTAAAGATGGAATGGATATTGATAGGATTAGGGAACTAACTAAAATTGATAATTTCTTCTTATACAAAATCAGAAACATCGTAAACTTTGAAAATGATGTTACTGCCGATAAATTGGATGATGAAGATTATTTGAGAAAAGCAAAACAGATTGGTTGTTCCAATAAAAGATTAGCTGATTTGTCCGGTCAAACTGAAGAATATATTAGAAACTTGCTTTCAAGATACAACATTAAACAGTCATATAAAATGGTAGATACCTGTGCTGCTGAATTTGAAGCTAAAACTCCATATTATTACAGCAGCTATGATTTAGGTAATGAACTTACATCAACATCCAAGAAGAAAGTTGTAATTCTGGGTGCAGGTCCAATTAGAATTGGTCAGGGTATCGAATTTGATTACTGTTGTGTACATTCCTCTCTTGCGCTTAAGGAAGATGGAATTGAAACAATTTTAATCAACAACAACCCCGAAACCGTAAGTACTGATTATGACATCTCTGATAAATTGTTCTTTGAACCGCTCACATTTGAAGATGTGATGGGTGTAGTTGATCAGGAAAAGCCTGATGGTGTTATTGTCCAATTTGGTGGACAAACATCCATTAACCTGGCTGTTCCTTTAGCTAATGCAGGTGTTAAAATTTTAGGAACTCCTTATGAAAGTATTGATAGGGTAGAAGACAGGGAATTATTTGCAGAACTTTTAGAAAAATTACATATTCATCAAGCACCATATGGTACTGCTAATTCATTTGATGAGGCAAAAGAAATTGCTGAGAGGATTACCTTCCCAGTGCTTGTCCGTCCGTCATATGTTATTGGTGGAAGGGCTATGGAAATTGTTTATGATAACAATGAACTTGAAGAATATATGAAGGAGGCCGTTAAAGTTTCACCGGAACATCCTATTTTAGTGGATAAGTTCTTAGAAGATGCCATTGAACTTGATGTGGATATTTTATGTGATGGTGAAGACGTATTTATTGCAGGAATAATGGAACACATTGAAGAGGCCGGTGTTCACTCTGGAGATTCCGCATGTGTAATACCTCCTCAAACTATCCCGGAACATATTCTGGACACCATTCGTGAAAACTCCACTAAATTAGCTTTAGAACTTGATGTTAAAGGTTTGATGAATATTCAATATGCAGTTAAACTTGATGAGGAGATGGTTTACATTATTGAAGCTAACCCTCGTGCAAGTAGAACTGTTCCGTTTGTAAGTAAGGCTATTGGTGTGCCATTGGCAAAAGTGGCTACTTGGATTATGAATGGCGCTAAATTAAAAGACTTTGATTTAACCAAAGAAATTAAAATAAATCATGTGGCTGTAAAAGAATCCGTATTCCCATTCTTAAAGCTTCCGGAATCCGACACTGTTTTAGGTCCGGAAATGAAATCTACTGGTGAAAGTATTGGTATTGATGAAAGCTACGGAATGGCATTTTTCAAATCTCAACTTTCAGCTGGAATGGATTTACCAAAAGAAGGTAAAATTTTCATAAGTGTTAAAGAGCAAGACAAAAAGAAAATCAGACCTATTGCTGAGAAAGCGGCTACATTAGGTTTTGATCTTGTTGCCACTAGCGGTACGGCTGACGCTACCGGTTTGGATTCTGTTGAAAAAATCAAAAAAGTATCACAGGGCTCCCCTAATATCAAAGAAGCAATTTTAAACAAAGAAATCGATTTGATCATCAACACTTCTGAAGGTAAACAATCTGCAAAAGATGGTTACATCATTAGGCGTTTGGCTATTGAGTTGGGTATTCCTTATGTTACCACATTAGCCGGTGCAAGGGCAGCTTTGAATGCTATACAGGCCGTACAGAACCATGAAATTAATGTAAAATCTTTGAATAGATATATTGATGGAGATTAATTTCTCTATCCTTTTTTTTAATTATTATACAGGTATTCTTTAATGTTAATGCCGCATGAAGGACATTCTACGGCATGGATGTCAAGCCTGCTTTTACATTTAGGGCAAAAGTTTAATCTAACTTTATATTTCTTATTGATATCAATCTTAATGTTGACTTCAAGTCTTTCTGTAATATTTGTTTTCAATACACTTTTATCCCAATCATTGTCCATCAGCAACTTTTTGTAATAGTATGCTTCGGTCATTGTATCATAATATCCGATATTTTCTTCCCCTCTTTGAATGAAAAATTTACGGAGCTTATGATCAAATAGTATTTCCCCTTCCCTTTCCTTTTTGTTGACTTTCATTCCTTTGATACGGCCTTTTGGTCTTTTTTCAGGAAATGGTGGCAATTCCATATGTTCATACTTGTTTTCCAAGTCACACTCAACAAGCAAATCATAATCAAAGTTACAAAAAAATAGCGCATCTCTTTCGTATAGTGCATCGGATAATTTCTTGAACTCACCATAATCTTTATTGTTATGTTTAACTCTGTAAACATTTCCAGTTTTTATAATATTCCTGTAAAAATAACGTATTTCTTGAGAGTTAATAGAAATCATCCCCATTTTCATAAAAAAGATAGTAATCATTTAATTAGCATATATTTAAAAAATGAAAATAACTATTAATATTTAATATTGTTATTTGATTTAATAAATTTTTTTAATAATAAAATATATTAATAAAAAAAATTAGATTTTCCTTTAATGTTTACTATAGCTAATGGAATCATATTAAAAGGCCAGGATTTGACATTGAAAAAAGAGAATATTGTTGTTGATGAAGGCAAAATTGTTGAAATAGCAAAAGAATCTATGGAAGGCAAAATTATTGATGTGGATGGTGCAGTAGTTTGCCCTTCATTTGTCAATGGCCATATGCACATTGGTGATTCCATTATTAAAGATGAAGGTTATTCCTTATCATTAAGTGAAATGGTAAAACCTCCAAATGGTGTGAAGCATGTTGCATTAGCCAATGCCAGTGATGATGAAGTCATCAGTGCCATGGAAGAGACTATGTGGGACATGGCTAAAAGCGGCACCACTCATTTCATTGATTATCGCGAAGGCGGAATTAAAGGAGTAAAATTATTAAAAAAAGCTTCAACAAACATTCCGATTAAGCCAATCATTCTTGGTCGTGATGATAGTTTCTATGGTGAAGATCCCGATTTGAAAAAAGTTAAGATAGCTATTAGAAAACTTTTAAAAATAGCTGATGGGATTGCTCCCAGCGGTTTTGGCGAAATTACGGATGAAGTTGCAAATTTAATTGTCAGGGAGTGCAATAAGCATGGTAAACTTTCTTCAATCCACGTTGGTGAATCTGAATCTAACCAATTAGAATCTTTAGATGAATTTGGCAAAACTGAAATTGGCAGGGGGGTTAACTCTAATTTCAATCAGTTAGTTCATTTAACCAATCCGATTTCCGATGATTTGAGTTTGGTTTCAAAATCAAATCAGAATGTTGTGGTCTGTCCTAGAGCTAATGCAACTTTAAATGTTGGAGTAGCTCAATTGAATAAAATGATGGATTTAGGTATCAGACCATTGATTGGAACGGATAATGTAATGATTAACTCTCCAAACATGTTTAGGGAGTTGGAATTCACATTAAAACTCATGTCTGTTTATTATAAAAATTATATCGGCCCGAAAGATTTATTGAAAATGGCAACTACTAATGTTTGTGATAATGCAATCAATGCCATCGTTAAAAAATCAACTATTGATGTTGGCAGTGATGCCGAGTTCATTGTCTTAAATTCTTTTTCTAAAAATCCTTATTTAAATATAATAAATCGCTGTGAATCGAAAAATATATTATATACTATTAATAAAAAAGTTAATGTATAATATCATAGATGCTTATCTATTATATTATGGGGATGTCATTTATGTATAAAAAAATATTAATCCCTACAGACGGGTCAGAATTTGCTAAAAAGGCACAAATGCATGCACTATTTATAGCTAAGGTTAGTGGTGCTGAAATAATTGCTGTAAGTGTCACTGAAAACAATTTCGTTAATGGACTTCCATTGGATGATGAAATTTATCAGTTAAATCAAATTTTAAACGAACGATCTGAGGAAAACCTTAAAGAATTTGATAAATTAAATGAAGATGGGGTTGAAGTGACCCACATTATCAAAGAGGGTTCTCCTGCCAGAGCTATTTTAGAAGTGGCAAATGAGGAAAATGTTGATTTGATTGTTATGGGAAGTTCAGGCAAGTCTGGCTTTGATAGATTTATCATGGGCAGTGTTGCAGATAAAGTCGTTAACTCTGCAAAATGTGCAGTACTTGTAGTGCATTAATTGCCTGCCTTTTCATATTATTATTATATGGGTGTTTTTATGTTAGTCAAAAGAACAATGTCTAAAAATGTTGTTAGTGTTTCTGTACCTGGAAACAGAGAAAAAGTTTTAGACTTAATGAGAAAAGAAAATAAAGCAGTACTTCCGGTAGTAAAAGAAGACACTAATATATTAGTAGGTATTATTACACGTTCAGATTTAATTAATAATCCTGATGAAGAACAAATTGCCATGTTGATGAGCAGAAATTTAATCACCGTCAGTCCTGATGATGATGTAACTGATGCAGCACGTGTAATGATTGAGAATAATGTTAGGAGAGTTCCGGTTATTAATGAAGATGGTGAACTGGTAGGAATTATCACATCTTTTGATTTGGTATCCAAAGCTTTGACAAAAGTTGAAGTTGACGATGCTGTTGAAAATTATATGATTACTACAGTTCCAACAACCTGGGAGAAAGCTCCATTGAATGTTGCATTTGAAACTATGAACCAATTCGGATTAAAATCAGTATTGGCATTGGATGATGATGCTAAATTATCCGGTATTCTAACCGAAACCGATTTCATTTCCGAAATTGAAATTATCTCTGAAAGAAGTGAACACAGTTCCACTGTCGGTACAGAAGGAGACAAATGGTCATGGGATAGTACCTCAGTATTATACATTGAGAAAAACCACTTAAAATTCACAGATAAAGTTGTTGGCGATGTTGCTGTAGGCAATGTTGAAGTGGCTAATTCAAAAACCAAAGTCACTGACTGCGCTAAAAAAATGAAATCCTTAAACATCGAACAGATTCCTGTTATCGGTGTTGAAGGGGATTTAGTAGGACTTGTTAGAGCTAGTGACCTAATCAAAGCATTAGTTGAATAATTGTGATATAATGGCTGTTAGTCCAGTTTTAGTAGTTAAAGTTAGTGAAAGTGTTGTCAGTGTTCGTGCAAGATTATATGATGATTTTTCCGAACATGAAATCATTCTTAACTCAGTAATTACTTATTGGTGGGCTAATAATTTGCCACCTGCTAAAAAATTTTTAGAACTTTTTGATTCAGTCATTAAGAGGACCATTAATGAAATAATGCCCCATAAAATCTTAAACTTGAAGTATGATGTTAAAGCTAACCAATCTTTGGATAATGCTTCCGAGCTTGAGATAAATATTGTCAGTATTGATGCTGATGGCATTGGTTTTAAAATTGAAGGGGAGTGTATTTCATTAAAGGGACTTCAAAAAGTAAGTGATGATTTTGAATCAAAAGAAGTTTTGTTAACTTTTGATCAATCTATTGAAACCCCAGATATGGTCTTGAAGAAATATAATGAGATGAAGGATGAGGTTTAGAAGATGGCTTTTAAGGTCGTAACCAACCCTTCAAAATTTTTAATTCTTGTTAATTTAAAATATAGTTTTATAGATAATTTTTATTCTAACCAATCAATGATTAATTTAAATGATTTGCCTTTTTAATTTTGCATCATAATTTTGTTTAAAGATATATATCCATCTTTAAAATCTACGATTTCACTAAATTTTTAATAAATCTAAGCAAGTCTTTCGCATCTTCTTTTTTGATATCTTTAGATTCTCGAATAAAATTAATTAGCTGGTCTTTTTTATTGTTATCCAGATTTGATTCGCTTAATGTTTGCGCATAGTTTCTTTTTGGATAATAGGTTTTTTTTGCAATGCTTAATAGGTCATCTTTTTCCTTTTCAGTTAAAATATTTTCAGACACTGCATTTTCAAAAATATATTTCATGTTAATTAATGGTTCGGAAAGCGCTTGCAATGTTTCGCTGTCAAGCATTACAGCAACATCGTCATCAGATTCAACTTCTCCTGATGCATATTGATTATAAACATAACCTATACCTGTCATTCCTAAAGTATCCAGTTCAGAGGCTCTTAATGCACCCATACTTGAAGATCCAAATACCTTAATTCCGGAATTCATCACGTTAAGTATTTCTTTATGGCCCACTGCGGAGTTTTGATGAAAAACACCATCGATTATTCCAATGATGTCGGGATGTTCCTTAAGGGCCAAATTCAAATCTCCTCTTTGAATGGGTCTTTTGTAAACTACTTCAATATCATTGGAACTATCTAATATCTCACGCGCTTCATTAAAAGGAATTGATAATCCCGCATAAATTATAATTTTAACCATATCAATCAAACTTTCAAAAATCTGTAACCTGCTCTGCTTGGGTCAATTGTGTAAACTTCCATTTTGGGAATGACCACACGCACAACACTAACATCTATCTCGGGTCTAGTTAAATCAACATACAATATTTTTTCAATGCCGTTATCAATTAATTCATTTTTAACGATTTCAATATCTTTTGCAATGGAAGAAGTGCTTTTGTTTTCAATATCGGATAATTTAATTTGTTCTTCTTCATTTTTAAAGTAGTATCTGTTGATTCTTTTCATTCTTTCATAGCCCGCTTCACGAGCGAAATCCGCTCTTACGGTATCTTCACGAGCTCCATTAATTTGTGTTGCCCTACTTTGCGCCACTTCAGTAAGGGCTCTTAGAACTGCAACTTCCGGATCCAAGTGTGTTCCCATTCCTAAAGTCAAAAGTCCGGCATCTTTTGTGATTGTGTCATCAGCAGATGCGGCAATTGTTGGGATTTTAATGTCTGCAGTGAAGTCCATTAGTTTAATTTTAATGCCTTCACTTTCAAATTTGTTAATGATGTCCAGAATAGTTTCACTTTCGATACTGCCAATGTCAATTTGAGCATAATTCTTATGAGTTAACTCGAAGATGCTCCATGCATCTCTTTCAATAACTTCCAGCATTCCATGTAGGATTGCTTCCTCCAGGATGTTGCCTGATGCAAGACCGTTAGTATTTGATTTGAATAAAGTCTGGACATTGTTATCAGGGTTATATGGGTGAAAAATAGCATTTGTAGGAATCAGGTATTCGTTTCCGGAGATTATTTCTTTGGATCTGCTCCACTCCAAATTCATGCCGGCCATATCCTTTTTTTCAATATCTTTTGGCAAATTTAAGCTTTTTGGGTCAATAAAAGATCCATATTCGCCAATTTCATCTAAATTGGCAATTATGGTGTCATCACTATCTTGCCTTTCAGCGGAATATCTCTCAAAACCTTCCATCATTGCAGATGCCTTTGCATGGTCTTTTGAAATTCCTTTGCCTCCATAAATGCTTACGGCGCCCTCTTCAGCAGTAGGTCTGATTGCAGTATAAATCGGAAGACCAATCCTATCCAAATCGGTAATGTCTGCAATACGGGTTATTCCGGCCGTCTTTAGTTTATCCTCATTTATTTCGATGGTTTTACTTGGGGCTATTACCCTATGGGTCCCCTCAAAATATGTAATCTCTTCATTCATGTTCTATAATCCTATAATTAATCTGACTATATTTTCAGCACCCATTGTCATTGATAGGAATGTCATTACTCCTGCAATAGCTATTACAATCACCCAAATTCCGGCATTCCACCTTAATACTTTGGATCCATCTAAGTTTCCAATAGGCAGTAAATTAAACACGGCCAAATAGCTGTTGATTGAATAGCCAAGTGAACATACGATGAATATTATTACGGAATTCTGTGAAGTGAATGCGGATGGATAAACTGCTGTTGCAATTCCTAAAAATATTAATGCAAGTGCAATGTTTACAACAGGTCCTGCAATTGAAATTTTCCCGTTTATTTCGTCAGTCATGTAATTTGCATAGGTATAAACCGCACCGGGTGCTGCAAAAACAAATCCAAAAAATGATGTAACAAGTGCGAATAATAATCCTTGTGGCCATAATTTGAATTCAGCCCAGTACCCATGCTTCATTGATACAAACTTATGCCCCAGTTCGTGTAGGATAAAACCAAGACCTACACCAACCATAATCATTGGAAGCATGTTTAACAAAGCAGGGATGTCTCTACCAGTATTTGCAATTCCAAAACATAGGGAAATAACGAAAAATGCTATAAGTAAATCTCTTATTTCACTGCTTGTAAATTTAAACATAATTTTAAAATATCTAATTTTATATATAAAGTTTTTTCTAAATATTATCATGGATGTTCATGTAGACAATATTTTAAAGGATTTGGAAAAAGACGATATTCAAGCTTATATGCTTACCCAGTTTACTAACATAGAATATATTTCTGATTATAGGCCAACCAGCTTTGCCTTTTGCATACTGAAAGAGGAACCGGTCATATATGCTTCAAAAATGGATATGGAAATAGCCAATAGGAATTCAACCATTGATGTAAGGGAATATGAGTCAATGGAAATGATGATTGGCGATTTGAAAAAGGAAGGAGTCAAAATCCTGGCCATCGAACCGGAACTTGCCTTCGGCACTTATGAGAAGTTCAGGGATGACTTTTCAATAGTGTCCAAAAAGTACATTGACAAACAGAGAATGATAAAAAGCCCTCAGGAAATAGAAAATATTCAAAAAGCAACTGATATTGCCCAGAAATCATTTTTGGAGTTGGACATATTGAACAGAAATGATTCGGAAAGTGTCGTCGCATTCGATTTGGTAAAGCTGATGATTGAAAACGGAGCAAGCAAGGAATCCTTTGACACGATAGTGACAAGCGGTGCAAATTCAAGCCTTCCCCATGCAGTTCCCGAGCACAAATCCTTGGAGCAGCCAATATTGGTTGATTGGGGTGCAATATGTAATGGGTACTGTTCTGACAACACCCGTACAATGGTCTACACAGAGTTTCAACATGAAATCTGGGATATTGTTGCTGAGGCTCATGACAAGGCCATCAAGGTCATCAGACCGGGGCTTAAATGCTGTGAGGTTGACAAGGTTGCCCGTGACATCATTTCCGAGTATGGCTATGGGGAAAGGTTCATCCACTCAACAGGCCATAGCTTAGGTCTTGACATTCACGAAACTCCTGGTTTTTCCGTTCGCGATGAGACTGTTGTTGAAAAGGGAATGGTCATAACGGTCGAGCCGGGAATCTATCTTGAAGGGGAATTTGGAGTTCGCCTAGAGGACACTGTTTCAATAGAAAAAAGAGCCAGCGTCATTGGCGGTTTGCCTTTAAATATTGATTAATCATATTATAAATTAATAAAGAAAAAAATTGAGAGTTTTAGGACACTCTCAAAAGTTTTTTTTTGAAATAATCTTTTGATTAAAAGTCCTTGGTTGTTGATTCCAGAAGGAATGGAATAATTGCCTTAGCCAATTTGCTGATAGCATGGTTTGCAACCATATTTTTTCCAGGTTCGGTTATCCTTGAGAAGAACAGTCCTTCACAGAACAGTATTTTTTCAGCGCCTTTTACCCTTTCAATATCGAAATCAACAGTTTCTTCCATTGCGGCATCGTGTCTGGGATTCAATAATAATTTCTTCATGCATATATAACATTAATTCTTTTCAAAAACAGTTAAGCAACGCAAGTCATGTTTGGAAAAAATAGAATTAAAGTGATTGCTGTGAATCACTTTCCGGTAGGTTAAAGATTAGAATTTAAAGAATTCTTTCCATTTTATTTTATGTTTTGTGGTCTGCAGTGTTTTATCGTAGGTTTCGCTTTCTTCATGTTGCTTTTTCATTAAGGATTCTTTGATTTCTGAATCAAGAGCACTATCCCTTATTTTTTCAATAATATCTTCATCTTGACTTTCTGTTTCAATTTGAGATAATGCTTCATCTTGAAATTCGAAAATAAGATCAATAGCCTGCCCAACATCTATGCCTTTTGATTTTAAAATTTCAATTTTTTCCAATTGGGCGTCTGTAAAATCAATTTCCATTTTTGGTATGATTAAAACCTCAAAATAATAATGCTTACTTAAATATATTGCTGCACTTATTTAAATTATTTTTCAAATATGTGGTGTCCTTTTGAGGGGTGTTTTACAGGAAATGTCAAAAAAATGCTTGTTTCAAAGGATACTAATAGGTGACAAAAACTGTTTTACAGCCGTAAATGCTTTTCTATTTAATTTAGTTCATTGATAACAGTTCCTTTGGTTTCAGGGAATACCCAAATCCAGATGCCCACCAGTATGGCAAAGATTGCAGCAATGAATATGCCGTAGCTTAAATCATAGTATGAGCCAATGATGGTTATGATTACTGGAGTGGCGAATTGTATTCCTCGTGCAAGGTTGAATACTGTCCCAACACCGGTATTTCTTATTTTTGTTGGGAACAATTCTGAGAACAATGCTCCAAATCCGCCAAAATATCCTGTTCCAAATCCTGTTAAGAACATGAATACATATATCAGTTCATTAATTGCATTAATCTGATTCCAGAAAATGGTTATCATTGCTATGCTTAAGCCCATTATGCAACTGTAAATTGTAAATGCAGGACGTCTCCCAAGCTTTTCAGATACAAAACCAAAACTTGTATAACCTAAAAAATCACCTAATTGGATTACTATAATTCCAATTGTAGTGCCAAGTAATGCCAGGCCTCTCTCTTGTTCAAGATAAGTTGGTAACCAGGAATATGTATACCAATAGGCAGACATACCGAATACACATAATATCAGGGAGATGAGGAATATTTTTCTATATTCTTTTGAAAGTAATTCTTTGAACTCCTGAAAAATGTTCTTATTCACGTACTGATCTCTATTTTGAAGCCAAACATCTGATTCTTTAAGGTGTTTCCTTATGAGAATAACTGTAAGTGCAGGAATAATTGAAATTAAAAAGGTCATTCTCCAACCAATAATGGGACTTACTATGCCTCCCACTATTGAAGCTAATATCACTCCAATCGGAGCTCCGGATTGCATGAAACCTCCAAATTTGGCCCTTAAATTATCTGGAAATGTCTCATTAATATAGATTTGGCCAGTGGCCCATTCTCCACCAACACCTAATCCGGTGATGAATCTAAATATTACTAATGAATAAAAAGACCATGAAAAAGCAGATAATAGTGTGCCTATAGAATAAACTAAAATCGTCCATTGCAACACTGTCTTACGGCCATATTTATCTCCCAATGCTCCAAAAATAATTCCTCCCAAACCTGTGGCGAATAGTGAAACTCCTAAACAGAATGCAAGCATTTCGGCAGAAAAATGCAAGTCACTTTGAAGTTGAGACACTAAAAAGGTAAATAAGACCAAGTCATAGAAATCAAAAACCCAACCTGCCCAGCTCAAACCGAAAATCTTATAATGGTCTTTGCTTAATTTTGCTTCTTCATTCATTAACATAAATTCTAACATCCTGTGATTGCTTGGATTTTTATAATAATTAGTTTATATTTTGCATTACGAGTTATATAATATTTTTCAAGAATATTGCTTATTTAGTAACCTTCTAAAAGATAGATGATTCATGAGGTTTTTGTTTGTTTTGTCGAATATTCAAGTTAATATGCGATAGGGCTCTTTTAAGTAATGTGGGAAGGCATCGTATTATTTAAAGAGTAGTAATCAATATTACTTTAATTTTAAATATAATGAACAATAAAATTTTGAATGAATATTTTTTGTGAAATTTTTCAAATCTAAAGTGAAAAGATGATATTGCTAAGTTTTGATATTGAGGAGTTTGATGGGCCTCGTGAACATGGTGTGGATTATTCGTTAGAAGAGGGCATGCGGGTATCTGTGGAAGGTACAAATCGTATTCTTGATGTGCTGAAGGCGAATGATGTACGTGCCACATTGTTTTGTACAGGCAACTTCGCGGAGAATGCTCCTGAAGTAATGCAACGTATCATAAATGAGGGTCATGAGGTTGCATGCCACGGTGTGGATCATTGGCAACCGAATGAAACAGATTTCGTCCGTTCAAAGGAGATTGTGGAACGTGTCACTGGGGTTGCTGTGACTGGTTATCGCCAGCCTCGCATGTTTCCTGTCGTTGAATCTGAAATCAAGAAAGCGGGTTATCTTTATAATTCATCACTTAACCCAGCATTCATCCCGGGCCGTTACATGCACTTAACCACTCCTCGCACTTGGTTTATGGAGGATGGCGTGATGCAGATTCCGGCATCAGTTACGCCGGTGGTGCGATTTCCATTATTTTGGCTGTCACTGCACAACCTGCCTGAGAGGATATATCACATGATGGTTCGTAGAGTGCTTCGCCATGACGGATACTTTGTGACTTATTTCCACCCATGGGAGTTTTATGAACTTAAGGAGCATCCTGAATTTAAAATGCCGTTTATCATCCGCAACCACAGTGGACGGCAGATGGTGGAACGTTTAGACAATCTTGTGAAAATGTTAAAAAGCAAGGGTCATAAGTTTATAACTTACAATGAATTTGTAAATATTCATAGTCAATCCCAACCGCAAAAAATCGAATAAAAGTTTTTAAATAACATTCTTATTAAATATATTCATATGTATGAGAAAAGGGATTGGTTAGGCTTATTTTTCTTTGGAGCTGCAATTTTAATATTGCTTTACATGTTTATCTCTCCATTAACTAATATGTTCATCAATATTGATGAATATTGGACTTATTCTTTAGTCAATCTCCCATTCATGGATGGGATGACTGTAGCAATCCATGATGTTCATCCGCCATTGTATTATTGGATATTGTATCTGTTAACTCCTTTCGGTTTGGATAACCTTTATCTTTTAAAAGTCGTTTCAATAATTCCCTATGTTCTTATAATGCTAGTCTCAGCAACTAAAATTCGCAAAGATTATGGATGGTTAACTGCAGGATTATTCGTCTTTTGTTTGGGAGTCATGACTGACTTTTTTGTTGAGTTTTTAACAATTAGAATGTATTCATGGGGATTATTTTTCCTTATAATGGTATTCATTTACTATAAGGAGGTTATAACTCATTGGGATAAGAAATCGTGGGTGCTATTAACTTTGTTCACGCTTTTATCAGTTTACCTCCAATACTTTTTGGCACTTACTTGCGGATTAGTATATTTGCTGATATTGGTGGAAATCTATACGAAACATAAGGATAAACTAAGGCAATTTGGCAAATCTGTTTTGGCATTGGTTGTTTTGTATGCTCCTTGGGGAATTGTTTTCATCCACCAAATCCAAACTCATGCCAATGATGCTAAGGAAGGTTTTGAATTAATTAATGCAGTGCATTATTTCACAGCCTTTGCAATCAAAAGTCTAAATTTCAGATTTGACATGATTATTTTTAAGTTAATTGCTGTTGTGTTTCTAATCTTTATTTTAGTTTTAATATATAAAAATAAGGATAAATATTCGGCTACAGGCATATTTCTAATGTATGCAACACTTGGGATAGGCATAATCGGGTTGATGTCTTCATTTACCAATTCCATGAGGGTCAGATATTTAGTTCCAGTATTCGGAATATTTTGGCTTTCAGCTTCGATAGTGGTTGGCAGAATTAAGAGTTATAAAGTATTGACTGCCGCACTTATTCTAGTCATACTTCTGACGGGTGCAAGTCTGGCGATAACAAATGAGGATATTGATTCTAGATTGGCATTCAATGAAAAGAAAGATAGTTTCCTGGATAGCATTAACAATAATGGCAGTGTAATTGTCTATAATACTGATTATGGTTATAAGGTTTTACATAAAGATTTAAACAACTCTAAGCAGTATACACTATCCGATAGCTATTTCTACGATGATGATGTGGAAATATCTAAGGATTTTGATAAGATTTTAAAGGAAAATCCGGATAAAAACATCTATTTGGTTAATTGGAAACTCAAGGAATCCAATAAAAAATATGATGATAACTACAATTTAACCAAAGTCTATGATGCTAATCATTATAGTTTTAATTTAGTGGGTGCATGAATGCATAATGCACTTATTTTTTAATCTTTAAAGACTATCAATTTTGAGAATATATAGTTTAAAACTATTACTATGACTTGAACAACGATTTTTGAGATTAAATCCCCAATTACCAAAACATCAATAAACAGATACATCAAAGCGGTGTCAACTGCTCCTGAAAATATTCTTCCCCCAAAGAATAATGACATCTCCTTAAGGATTTCCGTACTTTTGCTCTCAAACACCCAAATCCTATTGGTGACATATGCAAATAGCACGGAAAAGAACCAAGCCAGGATGTTTGAAATCAGATAATTGATACCCAACAGATTTTCAAAAATGAAATATGTGATAATGTTGACAAAGAATGTAAAAGCTCCAAAAACGACATATAAAAATAGTTCTCTGTCTAATTTCATTTAAATCACGTTCTTATTCGTCATCAATATTTGATTCTTTGACAATGTATATTGGCCTATTTTTAGTTTCAACATAGGTTTTTTCCAAATATTTGCCCAAAACACCTATGGACAATAGCTGCATGCCTCCTAAAAGTAGTATGGCACACATTGTTGTAGCAAAACCTTGAACCGGATCAGAATAAAGCAAATATCGTGCTATGATGATTATCATATAAATAAATGCGATTATTGATATTGCAGTACCTAATAATGTGGATACAGATAATGGGGCTGTTGTAAATGCCACAATGCCTTCTATTGAATATTTGAATAGGCCCCATAATGACCAGGTTGTTTCGCCGGCAACCCTTTCAATATTTTCATATGGAATCCATTTTGTATTGAAGCCAACCCATTGAAACAAACCCTTTGAAAAGCGATTGTATTCACTTAATTGCAATATCGAATCAACAACCTGCCTTGTCATCACACGATAATCGGTTGCACCTTCCACCAATCCCATTTCAGAAATTTTATTAAATAATTTATAGAAAAAACTAGATAGAAATGATTTAATGGGTGCTTCACCTTTTCTTGTAGTTCTTCTTGCAGCAACAGCATCATAATCCTCATTTGTCACTGATTCAATCATTTCCGGAAGCAAACTAGGGGGATGCTGCAAATCGGCGTCCATAACACATATCAAATCTCCTGAAGCATTTCTTAAACCGGCATAAATTGCAGATTCTTTACCGAAATTCCTAGAAAAGGAGATATATTTGACATTTGAATTCGCATTGGCAAGGTCTTTAATATTTTTTAGAGTATTGTCACTGGATCCATCATTAATGAATATGATTTCAAAATTATAGTCGTTCAATGTTTTTTGAATTTCTTTTAAAAAAATCTCCACGGTTTCCTCTTCATTAAAACACGGAACAACAATACTCAAAAGATTCATGATTAAATATTTATTTGAAATATTATAAATAATTTACATTGATAGATGCTAGTTCATTCCATGATTTAAGTAACTCGAATTCACTGTTTGATAGAATCTACAATGCTGATTTTTTGAAAATATAACTAGAAATATCATTATTTTTGCTGCAAGAAGATATCCAATATTTTAAAGGCAAGCTTGATAAATTATTTTAATAAGTAAACTAAGAAATAATATTAATTAACTTATTAATCGTGATTTTATGTCTGAAGAAAGTTTGTATAGGAGAGCTGAAAAAAGAGCCGATGAAAAAATTGCCTTTTATAAACATTTGTTTAGTTTCATTGGAGTGAACTTAATGCTAATTATTTTGAATTTCCTCACTTTAGGCAATGGTGATGGATGGTGGTTTTATTGGATAACCATTTTCTGGGCAATTGGCTTACTGGTTCACTTCTTGAAAGTATTTGTCTTAAACGGAAAACTTGATGGTAACAGAGATGAGATGATTGAAAAAGAAATGGAAAAATTGAGAAAATAATTTTCATTATAAATCGCAGAAGCTTTTGACCGGGCTGTTAGTTAATGAGTTATCTCATTAACTGCTTTTTTTTGAGTTTTATAGTATTGTTCATATGTGTCAAAGTTGCAAATAAAAAAGTTACAATTTGTACCTATGCGACAATTTGATTATTTATTCAAATCTGCAGATTATGATAAGTTTAAATTAATTCTCTTAAGACAGCCATCTTAATTTGAATTAGAAAATTCAAAAG
>NZ_JAZRHE010000126.1:0-31939 GCF_045644645.1 Methanobrevibacter sp. | reverse complement strand
AATTATATTGTGTAATAAAAATACATCAAGACTTATTTTTTACTAAATAGCATTAATATTGACGTATAATAAAATATAAATGTTTATATAGCTTAAAATACAAATTAAAGATTAATTTTGGCATTAAAATTTTAGGATGTGATAATCTTATGAAATTTCATGAAGATGTAATCTTTAAAAACAAAGGGCAGAAATATGGTCAGGAACTGCTTGAGATTATTAACGTCAAAGGAAAAATTGTTGAAATCCATCAGACCGAATATTCCATAATTGATCCGAAGATGTACAAGCCAGATTTAGTCTTTGAGCTGGAAGACAAAATAGTGATACTTGAATTTCAATCCACATATGTGGATGTCAAGGACAAAAGAAGATTCAGATTCTACACTGCACTGTTTGATCTTGTTAAAATCAAATCCGAAAAACCGATTGAAGTGCATGTATTAAGCACATCCAAAATGGAAAAAACAAAATGGTACAGTGTAAATCAAGAATCGAGATTTCCAATATACATCCATTCCCTGAAAAATTATAATGGTGATGAATTTTTAAATAGGATGAAATCCAAAATAGAAAGCAACAAAAGCTTTAGTGAAAAAGAATTACTAATGATAAGTCTATTGTGTTTTATGGACAATGAAAATGACATAGAACAGACACTAATAAATTCAGCACTGACAATAACCAATATTAAAGGTTTAAACGAAAATATTGGTCAGTTTGCCAAAGGAGTAATCCTGCTGTTAAGCGACAAGTTCGTGAAAAACGAATCAACGAATGAAACAATATCAAATTTAGTGGGTGGAAACATGAAAATAGTAGAAGACTACGCTCAAAGGAAAGTAGATGAAGTGAAAAAAGAATTTATAATCAATCTTGAAAAAAAAAGGATTTGAAAATGAAGAAATAGCTGAAACCGCCAACGTAAGTCTAGATTTCGTGAATAGAGTCCTAGCCAAATAACTAATTTAAAAAAGTATATGAAAACTCAATCGAGTTTTCTGATATTTTCAAAAGCCTTTTCGACTTCCACATCCTGATTCATGTCCTCACAGGCTTTCCTGACACGTTCCAAATCAGCACGTGTTTCAGGATATTTCGGAACCGCACTGCATCCGCCATCATCTATTTTGGAAATTTCAAAAGTGCCTATGTCTTTTGCGATTTTAGTGATTTCTTCTTTATCCAAACCTATTAATGGACTTAATATTGGGATTTCAACACCATAACGGGTTGCCAGAATGTTTGACAGGGTCTGTGATGCCACCTGGCCTACGCTGCTTCCGTCAACGATTGCATCAGCCCCTATTTCCAAAGCTAATTTTTCAGCTATTCTGTACATCCCGGATTTACATAAAACACAGGTCATTTTCTCGGGAGCCTTATCTTTTGCAACCTGCAAATATTCACCATAATCGATTACATGTTTTTTAATAGGAACCCCCTTTGCATATTCATTTAGTCTATCAACTAATAAATTAAAAAGCTCTGTGACCTTCGGGCCTGAAAAAGGGTCATTGTTGCAGTGAAGCGCCACTACCTCACATCCCCTCTTCATCATCAAATATGCGGCAACAGGAGAGTCTATTCCACTGGACAGCAGCACTATGACCTTGCCCTGTGTTCCCAATGGCAGTCCACCGGGACCTTTGATTTTTTCATGATAAATGTAAGCGTCGTTTTCCCTGATTTCAACAAATATTGTCAAATCGGGATTTGTCAAATCGACCGGTGCCAAAACGACACCCCTTACAACGCCGCCACAGTGGGCAGCCATTTCCTGAGAGGTGAAGTCATGTGTTCCGACACGACGGCATTTGATTGCAAACCTTGTGTTCTCATCCAAGATGCCTTCATTGATTAATTCCTGAGTGTAATCAGATAGCGTTTCGTCAATTCCTTCATAATCTGCATTGGTAAATACCGCAGGAGAATATGAAACAACCCCGAAAACCCTGTTCAGCTTTTCGATTCCCTCGACGAAATCCTGCGGATGAATGTAGATTCTTCCCTGATTCCTTTCGACTTCGCATTCAAAAGTAGCCTTGATATTTTTAACTAGTTTTCTTTCAAAACGTGACCTTATCTTCGGACTCTTAAGTCCGATTTCACCATATCTTGCAATAACCACATCATAATTCATTCAAACAACTCTTTAATTAAGTCAACACCAGTTTGAATGGCTTCATCCATTTTATCTGTGTTTTTGCCTGCACCTTGAGCCAATGTCAAGCGACCACCGCCGCCACCGCCCAACACGCCTGCTGCAGTCTTGATGATTTCGTTGATCTTGACCCCATCACCAATAGCCTTTTGTGAGGCAGCACCAACAATCTTGCCGTCGCTGTTGCCCATGATAACCACATCGGCCTTGCCGTTGTCGGTGAAGTCTGTAGCCATCTTCTGAAGCTCCTTGAAATCCGCTTCAATCAGCTGGTGAACAACCTTCAGGCCGTTGATTTCGTCAAACTCATCTGCCAGGGAATTCATCTTCAGGGATGCGATTTCGGATTTCAGGCGGTCGATTTCATTTTTCTGCGCTTTCCATTCGCTGAAGAATCTGTCACATGTCTTCGGCAGCTGGTCGTTTTCTACCTTGAAGATTCCTGAACTCTTTCTTAAAATTTCGCCGTCATGCTGCATTGAATCGATTGCGGCAAGACCCGCTGAAAAGTCAATCCTTTCAACGCCGTCCTGAACCCTTTCGGTCTTGTTGATTTTAATCGGGCCGACAACGCCTGTCCTTAGGACATGTGTACCTGCACATGCCTGCACGTCAACTCCCGGAATCTTGACAACACGAATCATCTTGCCCGGAACGATACCTCCCTGGTAAAGCACGAATCCGTACAGTTCCTGCGCCTCGTCCCTTGTGTGGAACTGGATGTCCAGGTCGATGTTCTGCATCACATATTCGTTGGCCAACTTTTCGATTTCGTTCAGTTCGTCCTGTGTAATGCGCTTGTAGTGTGACAGGTCGATACGTGCCCTTGTAAGGCCGTTTTGAGACCCTGCCTGCCAGATGTGCTGACCCAGTATTTTTCTTGCTGCCGCAATGACAAGGTGGGTTCCTGTGTGGTGGCGTGCAAGGGTTATCCTTCTGTCCCAATCGATCTTGCCCACGGCTTTCTTGCCGACCACTGCATTTGGCACATCACCATCCACATGATGAAGGACAACATTGTCAATCTTTTCGGCATGATGTATTTTAAATGAAAAACCCTCAATGGAAACTTCACCTATGTCAGTAGGTTGGCCTCCTCCTTCAGGGTAGAATGTGGTTTTATCGAAGACCAGACATTTGTCCCCATCCTTCTCGACCAGACCCAATACTTCGGCCTCGAACTCCTGCTGGTAGAAATCCTTATAGAACAATAGCTCTGTTTCAGGGAAGTCGACTTTGAAGGTCTCCTTCTTGTTGGTGGTGTCCTTTTCGTGGGCCCCTGCCACCTGTGTGAAGAAATTGTCAGGGACATTGACCGTAAAGTCATTTCCTGCCATTTCGACAACTGTTTCAGGAGGTATTCCGTGAGCGTCATACAAATCAATGAGCATATCAAGAGGCATTTCTGACTTGCCTTCCTTTTTAAGCCTTTTGATGGATCTTTTGACTATGCTTCTTCCTTTCTTGACTGTTGCGGCATACCTTTCCTCTTCCAGGGTGATGATATTCATGATATGCTCTTCAGAGTCACGGATTTCAGGGTAGAATTTTGACAGGAAGTCCAGCTGCATTGCCATCACATCAGCCAGGGACTCCTTCATGTTCAGGTCTTTCATGAATCTTATGGTTCTTCTGAGGACCAGTCTTGCGAGGTATCCTTCCTTCACGTTGGACGGAATGATGCCGTCTGCAAGCATGAACGCCAGACATCTGGTGTGGTCTGCAATGATGTAGATTGCTTCCATAGGTTCGGCTGCCTTAAGGTATTCCTCCAATGAGAGATTCAAACTATCTGCAACTTGGGCCCTGAGCTCCTTCAAGTCCCCGATGTCTTCGATGTCCATCATTCCTGCAATCTGTGCGTTTCTTCCCTGGATGTCCTCATTGATTTCAACGCCGGTCAGCTCCTTTAACTTATCGACAACCGGTGCAAAGCATGCGTCATAAGCAGTAGGGGTTCCCTGTGAAATCCATGCGATTCTTTCAAGCCCATAACCTGTGTCGACAACCTTGATTGGGATTTCCTTTTTGGATCCGTCCTCCAGGGTTTCATACTGGATGAAAACGAGGGTTGCAAGCTCCACACCCCTGCAGCAGACTTCATAACAGGGTCCTTCGTTACCTCCACCGGCCCACCAGGACTTGATGAAAGTGATTTCCTCTGTGTTGATTCCGATGTGGGCAAAAAACTCATGGCAAAGCCTGATTGTTTCATCTTCCCAGTAAATGAAATCATCTTCCTTGTTGATTACTGTGTGTGTTCCCATTGTAAAGCAGGTCATGTGACGACCTGTCCTTCCGACATTGTCGACATCGTTGAGCCTGATTGAAGGCTGTGCCATCTCAATAGGATTGGCCGGGGGTTTAACAAGGCCTGAAGTAATCCAAGGCTGGAAACAGAATATGGATGCTCCGACCAGAAATACATCATCCCTCCATCTTTTGGCCAGAACAGGATATCTGTGGACATGTGTGTGCCCTTCGCTTTCTAAAAATTCTCTAAAAACTTTTTGGATTTCATATAAATTGTATGGCTTGTCTGTTGCAGGATTTGCAATAAACTCATACTCATCACACGGAGCGTCCCCGCAGGTGTCCCTGTCCACCTGAGAGTAGAACTCCTGTCCGCAAGTTTTGCATGTCTGTTTTTTATAACCAAGTTCATCAAAAATTTCTACCATAAGAATCAGTCTTAATCATTCATTAGTATAAAATATGTATTTTGTTTAATAAATAATTAATGAAAAAATATGCTTTAAGAATTTTTGAAACGATTTTTAAACTGATTAATGATTTCATTTGCCAAATCAATTGCAAAATCCGTATCCTCAAAAATCCAATTTTCATACTCTTTGGTGTTTTCCGAAGGAACTTCCAGATGATAATCCGATTGCTGGCGAAGCCTTTTTAAAATACGGAATTTCTTTGCTAATTTTTTATTTGCCTTCTTATCAAACGGCCCTTTAAATTGAACGAAATTTGCTAACCTTCTATGTTCACTATAAGGATTTGAAATATATTCCGTATTACAAGATAACAACTCACGCAAACACAAAAAGGTAGCATAATAACTTCTGGAAAAAATCGTTCTTTTAACAGAAGAGCTTGATGACTCAAATTCCTGAATTTTACAATTCAATTCACATGAGAAATCTAAAAAGTCTAATGGATTGAAATCCTCAAATTCTGATTTATCCAATTGTATCACCTGAAACAGTTACAAAAATAGTGCATTCGTCTAATGCATCATCAATCCCATTTTTTTTACAAAAATTTTCAATATCTTCAATTACACTTTCATCTAATTTTTCCCATTCTTTAAAAGAAAGCTTGACATTATACCGAATGTAGAAATCTACAGTAGGAAAACCACATTCATCAATATTGGACCGATGAACTGATATCAAACAATCATATTTTGGAATAATCTCTCTCAAAATGAATTCTTCAATCCTCTCGAACGGATCATATCCATAGTTTTCAATAACCTGATTTAAGTCTGTATAATTTATCAATTTACCACCTAGATTTTTTTTAAACATATCCGTGCACATCCATGTTAGACATTAACTTAGATTAAAAATTATATTAAATATACCCAACTGTGAATTTTCACAAAATCACAGATATGTATATGTATCCGAGCATATAAATCATCCAGTATTAAATAAAAGCAATTTTACGTAATTAAATCAATTTTATTGAACAAAAACAATAGAAAAACAAGTAAAAAAAATTTAAAATCAATGAAAAAAAACAGTAATAAAAACAAAAAGAAATAAAAAAAAGAAAGGTGATAGATTAAAAATCTATCCGAAGAGAGCACCTAATCCAGCTGCTGCTGCTTCTTCAGAAGCTTCTTCTTCCTCTTCTTCTTCCTCTTCCTCTTCTTCTTCAGCTTCAGCTGCTACAGGAGCTGCAGCTGCAGGAGCTGCTGCTGCAACAGCTGCGGTTTCGATAGCTTCTTCGATGTCAACATCTTCTAAAGCTGCGATTAATGCTTTGATTCTAGCATCATCAGCGTCGATACCTGCTGCTTCAATAATACTTTTAACATTTTCTTCGTTAATATCTTTTTCTGCACTGTGCAAAATCATTGCCGCATATATATATTCCATGTTATCACCATTAATTTTTTAAAGTGTTAGTTCTTAATAATATAAAATTTAATTAAATTTAACCGAACAGAGCTCCTAACCCAGCTGCTGCTGTTTCTTCGCTATTTTCCTCTTCTTCCTCTTCTTCCTCTTCTTCAACAACTTCCTCTTCCACAACTGGTGCTGCCGCTACAGCAACATTGGAAAGTTTTTCAGCTAATTCATCGTCGATTGCGCCTTCCTTATCAGCGATTGCAGATGCAATAGCTAACATTCTGGCATTGACAAGACCGAGAATTGGTTCTGAAGTTTTTGAAGTCAATATAGCTCCTTCTACACCAACGCTGACAGCTCTGGTATGTGCGAGAGACAATATTGCGGAAATAGTTTTGGTTGTAGGTATAGCTGCATTTACAGATAAGTTGAATGCGCCTGAGAACGCTTTTTGCAAATCTGCTAATGTTTGTTCTTCGTCGATTGCAAGTACATCGGAAGTGTAAATTGCTTCTTCTTCATATACTGCTTTTAAATCAATTCCTACTTCCATTGGATTGATATCCATTCTGGCCAAGGTAGCCGCTACCTGTTTGGATACGGCTTCGCCTGCAGCTACAACAACAGTTTCCTTTTGTACGCAGATTTTACCTTTGTCGATTTTAGCAGGAATTCCAACTTGTTGCAATTCACCTAAGAATGGACCTGGTTCGAATCCTGTGTCCCCTTCAGGTACAACAATATCTTCAGGAGCGATAGCGCCCGGCTTTGCAGGAGCTTGGGTTTTGCTGTCTTCCAATATTTTGTACAGTTTGAAAGGATTCATTTCAGTTGCGATGATTGCAACTTGACCATCCATATGCTCGGATAAATCAACAATGTTGTTTTTATCAGCATTACAATCTTCAAGAGCTAAATTGATAAGATTTATTTTGGACATTCTGATAACAGCCTTGTCTTTGAGAGATTTTCTCATTTCCTGGAGCTGTTTTGCAGGAATGTTCATCAAATCGACAATACCGATAACATCGTATTGGTCGATGATGTCTTTTAGCTCTTTGACTTCTTCCTTTTTCCATTCAGCAACATGAGCCATTAGATCACCCTCACTACTGGTCCCATAGTTGTTTTAATAAACATGGACTTGATTTGACTTCTTCCTTTTTCTAAATTGCGGTCTAAGACTGTAAGAACAGTTTCAACATTTTCAGCAATGTCTTCGTCTGACATGTCTTGGCTTCCAACAACAATCTGAATACTTGCCTGTTGTTTTACGCCAACTTTAACAGTACTTTGCAGTCTGTCTAAAAGAGGATCAAGTTTGATACTTGCAGGCACAGGTTTTGGCATCTTTCCACGAGGACCGAGAACCGGACCCAAGAATCTACCAACGAGCGGCATCATATCAGCTTGAGCTACAAAGAAATCAACAGAGTTTGCCATTTTTTTGGCAGCTTTTCTGTCTTTTCCAAACTCTTCTAAATCAGATTTGTTAACGACAACGTCAAGACCAGCATTTTTAGCTTGAACAATGAGTTCCCCGTCAGCTATGACTCCGATTTTTACATCTTTGCCACGGCCGTTAGGAAGAGTAACTTCCTCATTAAACCTATTTTCTGGCTTTCTGACATCTAAGTCTCGGATATTAATAATAATATCTACGGACTCAGTGAAGTTTCTCGGCTTTGATTGTTCTTTAGCCTCCTTCACCGCGTTTACTACATCTTGTGTCATATTCATCCCCCATGAACATTCTGTTCATTGGATTTTTTTGGTTTCATGAGTATCGAGTACTAAGAAAAAAATTCTTAAACGATTGCATGAATTAAAAACAGTATATCAATTATAACCGTAATTATAACATCATATACACTGAATTTATTAACTTAAATTTAATTTGAATGACGGATATCTATTCTACTAGGATATCATCATATTTTCCAGCATCTACATCTTTTTGTGCTTCTCTTGGGTCTTTACCATCAACAGATAATCCCATACTTACACAGGTTCCCATTACTTCTTTTACAGCTGCTTTGTAATCGTTAGAAAGCAATGAATCAAATTTCATTCTAGCGATTTTTAAAGCTGTTTCGATTGGCAAGTCGTTAATGATATCTAAACCTGGTTCATGAGAAGCTTTATCGATGCCTAATTCTTCCATGATAAGAGCAGTTGTAGGCGGAGTACCGATTTCAATTTCAAAATCCTTGGTATCCCTGTCAATTGTGACTTTTACAGGCACTTTCATTCCTGCAAAGTCAGCGCTTTTCTTATTGATTTCTTCAACTACTTGCATCATGTTAATACCGAAAGGTCCTAAAGCAGGTCCTAATGGTGGTCCCGGAGTAGCAGTTCCACCTTCGATAAGAACTTCGACTGTATCTTTAGCCATCAGTCAGCCTCCTTTTGAATTATTCTAATTTGATCAGCTTTAACAGTAACCGGAATAGGCACTGCTGCTTCTATTAACTCTAGAACGACTTCTTCACGTGATTCATCAATACGAACCACCTTCGCCCTCTCACCTTTGAACGGTCCGGAAATAAGCTCAACGATACTTCCTTTCTGAATTGAGGAAATGATCGGTTCTGGTTTTAGGAATCTTTTTACTTCTTCAAAAGTAATGCCAACACTACCTTCTACTACTCCCCTTAAATGCTGTACTTTTAAGTCGGGATTTCTGAGATCTATTTTTGTTGAGGATTCAACCAAAATATATCCCTTCAAAGATTCCGGAACAAGAATTGAGGAAATGCCTATGCCATCAATGGTTCTGGCTTTACGTGCCAAAAGCCTGGCTACATTTCTTTCTTGACCCGCAGAGGTCTTGAGAGCATATATGGAACTATTAGTATCTTCCATGAAAAATTCACCTATTTCATATTTACTGGTTAAAATCATACATTAAGTTAAAAGTTATTTGAAGCGCTGCAATTGAAAAACTGCAGATTCTTAGGTAATTCACAATATATGAGTGAAAATTGACTAAGCTATCCCCCATCTTCCCTAGGTTCCAATAATATCATATTATTGATTTAAGATACAACTTAACTAGTTAAAAATCTAAAATCAAAAAGATACAAAATTATTACAAAATTCTATTATAATTTAATGGGATTAAAAAAATGGTTTATGGTTTTATAAACCAATTAATGATCCAAGTAAAAATATAACAAAACCAATTGCACCAACTATGACAACACCAATTGATGTAACTTTGGCAAGCTCTAGATATTCCTGCCTATCTGGTTTTTTTGATACTTTCAATACTCTTTTACTGTCTTTAACAAATTTATTAAAACTTTCTTGCACATTCATTTTAAATACCCAAAATTAAAAAAACTATGAAATCATAGTTTAATGAATTATAATAAAATAATAGTAATAAAATAATTTATATTTTAAACATTAATAAATGTTTGCATTTTAAGAAAAAAATAAAAAGATAAAATTAGAAAATTCCATCAATGAAATCGTCTAATTGATCTTTAGCTGATTCGGATTCAACTTTTTCTTCAGCATATTCAATTTCAGGTTCGTTAGCTGAATCGTAATCCGCGTTAATTCCTGAAACAACCACAGTGGTTCTAACCATATTTTGAAGACTTTCATCAATTTGAGTACCCCAAATAATGTTGGCTTCAGGATCCAGTTTATCGGCAACAACCTGGACGATTTTCTCAGCTTCATGCAATGTTAAATCGGAACTACCGGTTATGTTAACCAAAGCCGCAGTAGCATTTGAAATGTCAATATCCAATAATGGGCTACTCAATGCTTCGTGTACAGATTCTAAAGCTCTGTCTCCAGAATCAGATTCGCCCATACCAATCATAGCCATTCCGGAACCGCTCATGATGCTCCTAATGTCTGCGAAGTCCAGACTGATGAGACCCCTTTTGGTAATCAATTCCGTAATTCCTTTAACAGCCCTACCCAATATTTCATCGGAAACCATGAAAGCCTTGTTTAAAGGCAAGTTTGGTGCAACTTCCAGCAATTTGTCGTTAGGTATGATGATTACGGTATCTGCAGCTTCCCGAAGTTTTTCCAAACCCTGTTCTGCATTTTCCCTTCTTCTGATACCTTCAGCAGAAAATGGTAAGGTTGCAACAGCAACGGTCAATGCGCCTAATTTCTTAGATAGTTTAGAAATGATTGGGGCTGAACCTGTACCGGTTCCTCCACCGAGACCGCATGTAATGAATACCATGTCTGCGCCCATCAATTCCTCTCTAATTTCATCTTCACTTTCTTCAGCACATTCTTCACCTACAGATGGTTCTCCACCTGCACCCAATCCTTTTGAAGTTTGTCTACCCAATAATATTTTCTTACTGGATTGGCTGTAAAATAAATCTTGAGCATCAGTATTGACGGCAATGGTTGTTGCCCCTTCAATACCCATCTCATTTAATCTTGAAATGGTGTTGTTACCTGCTCCACCGGCACCAACAACGAAAATTTTAGTTTTAACACCATCCATTATGGTTGTAAGCTCTTCATCGATATCTGAAGCGAGTTTATTTGGTGTTTTCTCTTCCATTCTTTGTTCGGATTCTTTGATTGCATCATCTATAAATTTCACAAATTAACCCCACATACTCTGCTATTAAAATTAATTGTTAAATATTTCTATTGTAACTAATATTTAAATGCAACTCTTTTTAAAAATATGAAAAGAATATTTTATATTCTCATAATATATAAGTTAATCCCTTGGCATTGCAATGATTTCATGGAACTCCATATCAAACAAGTTTTTGGAATTGACCGGAGTCAAAATAACTGCAGTGTCAACACCATGCCCCCTTCCGCCAATGGCTATGATCTCTTCACCGACAGGGATTAAACCGGCATCGGCAGCCATTATTGAAATTTCTGCGGATACCTTAATACCATGAGAAAACATCCTAAGGGTGTCTGCAACAATATCCAACGGGGAATAACCTCCGTATTTGTTAGTGACCCCTCTTGCAGCACCACTGAATGCATGCAGGCCAAAATAGGTTACAATGCCCATTTCCTCTAACTTCCCAATCATGTCCTCGCTTATATCGGACTGGTTGGGCCCGCTAAACCCGCAGTTATGGGTGACATTGATTATTTTAACTTTATCACCAACAGCTTTAGCTAGCTTTAATGCGGATTTTCCGGATGCGGAAGCGATAACAATGTGCTTGATGTCTTCGCATTTGTCCAACTTGTCGCTGACAGCTGAAATCAACTCATCGGTATAATCATTGCCCTCTTCATCAAAATATGTTATGAATTTTCTTGCCATATATACAACCTCCAAAATTATAAGTTAAATAAATCTAAATAACTAATATTATATATAAACAACTAGTTTTAAAAAGATTTTTATGAGAAGCGATGAAGTAAAAAATATAAAGCATGTCATCAACGGAGACTACATTGTAATCCCAATCGAGACAGGCTACATAAAGCCAAATGAGGATTTGAATCAAATCATAATGCCTGCAAGGGAACTTATGGAGGATGGGGACTGGCTGGTGATAGCCGAAACTCCCATTTCAGTGTCTCAAAACAGGCTGGTCGACGAATCCGAATATACCCCGTCACTGACCGCCAAACTTTTGACAACAGTATGGAGCAAATACCTTTGGGGATACGTTTTGGGACCCCTTTTGGGAATTAAGGAAAGGACCATCAAAAACCTCAGAAAGCTTCCCGAGGAAACCAAAGCCCATAAGGAAGTTGTCCTTCAGCTATACGGATTGAATCATGCACTGAAACCCGCTTCCGAAGCGGGAATCGATTTGAGCAATGCCCCTGGAACATTCGTTTCCCTGCTTCCGGAAAATCCCGAAAAGGTTGCAAAAGAAATTAAAAAGGAAATTGGAAAGGACATTTATGTTTTGATAATCGATACCGATGCGACATACATGAAAAACGGCAAATACTTCACAGGCCTTCCAATAGCCATTGATGGAATTGAAGCGGATAAAGGCTTTTTCGGATATTTCAAAGGACAGCTCTCCGAAAATATGGGATCGACACCCTTAGGATGCAGTGAAAAAATAAGTGTTGAGACCGGATTGAAGATGGCAAACATTGCCGAGGATTATCAGAAATCCCTTTCGACAGAGATGAAAACCATCCATAGCGTCAAATCTGTCTTGGGTACTGAAATTGACGAGGTTACAGTTGAAGCATTGGATTCGATAACACACACCCCTGCGGTAATAATCAGAAAAAATCATTAGTTTTGTAAAAATGACTTTAAAATTAGTTATATTTTTATAATAAAAAAGATAAAACTTAACATTAATTTTAAAGTATTATCATAATTTTTAGTTTATTTTTTAGATCTTCATTTTTAGATGAAATATGATAATGAGATATTAGGGGAAATCAAATGTTAAACAATCCATTAGTTAAAAAATTATTATCAAAAATCGTTGAAAAAGAACATGAAGAAATGCTTAAAAAAAGATTTAAAGAAACATATCCTGATGAAGAAACCCCTGATGGAATCGATAATCTCATACGATTATTAGAGCTTCCTCCTGAAGAAATCCAATTCATTGCAGACGACATTAAAAAAACAGTGGAGGAAACAATAATTCCAATCATAAACTCATTGATAAACGGAACCGACACCGATGAAGAAATTGCCAAAGAGACCGGCATTAAACTAAATGTTGTTAGAAAGATATTATACAAACTTTACGACTTGAAGATTGCAAATTACAAAAGAAGCAAAGACCCTGAAACTCAATGGTTCACATATTCCTGGAAATTTGAAAAGGAAGAGCTGATCAAACAGGTCAGGGAGGAATGTGAAAAGGACCTGAATGCCCTTAATGAGGAACTGGACAAGGAAGAAAACAACATGTTTTTTGTATGTCCCTACGGCCATATCAGATGCACATTCGATGAGGCTTCAGACGAAGAATTTTTATGCGAATGCGGTGAAGAACTAGAATTCCAGGATAATTCTGAAGTTATTGAGCAAATCAAATCAGCCATCGACGTGACAAAAAGCGATTTGGATTCATTTACTGAAAAGATTGAACAATAGGATAAGATGGAAATTGAATTGCTTGAAAAGGAGAACACTCCTGAAAACGTTATAGAACATTCAATAGCCGTTTGCAAAAAAGCTATGAAACTAGCCGCTAATTTTGACGATGCAGATAAAGACCTTATTAGAAAGGGCGCCCTATTGCATGACATCGGAAGGTCAAGAACACACGGCATAACACATGCAATCGAAGGGGTGGGGATTGCCCGGAAATACGGTTACGGCGAGGATGTCCTGAATATCATAGAAAGGCATATCGGTGCCGGAATTACCGAAAAAGAGGCTGAAAAGCTGGGCCTTCCAGTGAAGTCATATTTGCCGGAAACCCTTGAAGAGAAAATTGTGGCCCATGCGGACAATCTGATCAGCGGTAGCGAAGAAGTGGACATTGACTTTGTCATTGCGAAATGGAAAAGGAGAATTGAAGACAGCCAAGACAATATCGAAAGACTGATTGAGCTGGATAATGAATTGATTAAAGCTTTTGAGGAATAACATGAAGGTAATATGTTCAAGCGAAGAGTCACTGTACCGTCCAGAGGCGGTGAGATGGAGACAGAGAATGGAAATGATGAAACCCCTTGGAGACACAGTCGTTTTACTGCCGTGCAGTATGAAAAAGCCATATTCCAATTCAAAGTCCCATCAGAAGTTCAGAAAGATTACAAGGTCCTTTCAGGAGCTTATAGTCACTTCCCCCTTTGGAATCTGTCCGAGGGAGCTTGAAAACACCTTCCCCATTCAGTCCTATGACGTGAGCACCACCGGCTCATGGTCGCAGGATGAGATTGATGAAAGCGGAAAACTAATCAGGAAGTACACCGAGGGCAAAACAGTGATAGCCAATCTCAGCGGAGGTTACCTCGAGTGCTGCCGGCAGCATGTCGATGAATTCGTTAACGTTTGTGAGGATGGAAGGCCCACTTCACCGGACTCCCTTTATAACTTAAGAATGGAGCTTAAAAACCACCAAAGAGTAAACAGGCGGGAAAAGACCTTGCATGAACTGAGGTCCATTGCAATGTATCAATTCGGTGAAGATGCATATGACTTTATTCCGGACAATGTTAAAACCAAAGGAATGTATCACAAAAGAATTCTTTCGAATGGAAAGCAGCTGGCGCTGCTCAACAAGGACCATGGATTATTCAGATTGAATTTGCCTGGCGGGGAAATCCTGAAGGATTTGGGAATCCATACGGTTGATATCGACTTTGACCTGGAGACCAACACAGTATTCGCCCCTGGAATCCAAAAGGCAGACCACAGCATCATTCCGAATGACGAGGTTGTCGTCGTTAAGGATGACGAGGTTGTCGGAGTGGGCAGGGCAATAATGACCGGTCGTGAAATGGAGGAATGCGGTAACGGCATTGGTGTTAAAATCAAGCACAGGGTAAAATGAAATCTTATTTCATCATGCACCAACAAAAGATATATAAACACCATACTGTAATAATTATAAAATACAACAAAAAACGGGAGACTAACTGATGTCAGAAGATTTAGTAAATGATATTAAAGACGCCATTTATGTGATAAATGACCCTCATATGGGAATAAGCATCATAGAAATGGGCATTGTACAAGACATCACCGTAGATGGTGATCAAGCTGAAATTATACTTAAACCTACCAACCCAGGATGTATGAGTATCACTCGTATCGCTGCTGATGCTAAAATCAGGGCTGAAAACGTTGAAGGTATTGAAAAAGCAAAAATTATCGTTGAAGGACATGCCATGGCTGACTCCATTAACGAAATGATTAACAGATGATTTTTTTAAATCTTATTTAATTCTATATATAATCGGGGCAAAAACCAAAAAGATTATATATAGCTATTAATATACATATTAATGTTGACAGTTAACTGTCATATCGATTTTTTTTATAGGCTAGTGGCACAGCTTGGTTAGCGCGCTCGGCTGATAACCGGGAGGTCATGGGTTCGAATCCCATCTAGCCTACTTTTAACTGATTTTATTTGATTTCAACAATTTTCTGCCTATTTTCAAAAGCTTGCGTGATTTGGATTTCACCTGTTTGGGTGTGGGATTTTTTCTTTATTTTTAAGTTAATTACTGTATTAAGCGGGGACTTGAATATCAGTCAGTCGGGCAAGATCCATATGAACAAATGGAGTCGGAAGAATATAACCTTACGATTTTTGTCCTAATTTATATTAATCTCTTGAAATTTTATTTTTTTCAAAATCAAAAACCTTTTTCCATATGGAAACACTCATTTTACTATACTCATGATAGTTGTTCATATATCAAACTGATGAATTTCATGAACTTTTTAAAGCCAAAGCCAGAATAAATCAGAAAATATTAATTAAGATTATTGAGAAACACTTACTCATATAAAACTGTATAAAGATGATATGATGGGGAAAAGAAAATTTTTAATTTTGTGCCTGCTACTAGTTTTATTGTCAATTGCCGGCGTTGGCGCAAGCGATGCTGATAATATTACTGTTCAGGCAAGTACTGACACGTCCAATGGAGACATTGTCAGCGATGTAGCTGTTCATGCAGGCAATGACACATTAGATGATGTTGTTGGCGCGGATGAAGAGGACGGCCAAAATAAATTGGCTGTTAGTGATGATGAAAATACGGTACTCGGTCTTGCATTTAAAGATTTGCAAAAGTTAGTTGATGATACTCCAGAAGGAGGCGAATTATCCTTAGATTATGATTATTATGTAGCTAGCGGAGGACATGCCATTCACATTTCAAAAAGCATAACAATCAATGGTAATAATCATTACTTAGATGCTTGTAAAGATGGACGTATAATTATTATAGAGGCAGATGGAAAATCAGTTGTTTTTAAAAATATTAAATTTGTAAATGGTCTGACTGGAGTGGATCATGGTAATGGTGGAGCCATAAGGAATGATTATGCTAGAACAGTATTAACTTTTGAAAATTGCACATTTGAAAATAATAAAGCGAATGCTGGTTGGGCAGAATTAATATATGTATATGATCATGGTGGTGCCATATATTGTATGGGAAACTGTAATATTTTCAATTGTTCATTCAATAATAATAATGCAAATGGAGGGGGTGCTGCCATATATTGTGAAGGAAAGTGTAATATTAAAAGTTCCTCATTCAATGGACATCTTGCACAATACGGTGGCGCCATATATTGTAAAGAGGAACTCACAATTGTGAATTCTACATTTGGGAATAATGAAATAACATCTATGGTATCATATGGCGGTGCCATTTATTGTGAAGGAAACTGTAATATTTTCAATTCTTCATTCAAGGAAAATAAGGCCAAAACTGATGGCGGTGCCATTTATTGTGAAGGAAACTGCAATATTTTCAATTCTACATTTGAAAAAAATAATGCAGGGAATGACTTGGTTAGAAATTTTGGTGGTGCAATTCGCTCAAAAGGATTGGTTAGTGTTGACCAGTGCACCTTTAAGAGTAATTATGCCGTAAATCAGGGTGGAGCAATATATGCTGATAGGGAAATAAAAATAAAAAATAGCTGTTTCGATGATAATTCTGCAAAGATGGCTGGTGCAGTATATGCTGACACTATTAATGAAGAAGTTTCCAACTCTGTATTCACCAACAATGGAGCGAGTTCAGGTGACGGCGGCGCGATTTATATTAACAGCAAATGTGATCCCAAATTCCAGTATTGCACATTTGAAAATAATCATGCAGATGGTAAGGGTGGAGCAATATATGCAAAAACTATTAATCGAGGAGGGGTTCGCTATTCAGTGTTAATTAATAATAACGCTCACTATGGTGGAGCAATTTACATTGAAAATGATTGTCTTCCTGAATTCGATAATTGCAGATTCGAAAGAAATAATGCAGCTTGTGGTGGTGCAATTTATGTGGATTCCTCAAGTGCTCAGTTGAGCGCATCTTATTGTACATTCGTTGACAATCATGCAGCTACTGGCCAGATCATATATAATAGTGGTTCTTATCTTTTAATTGACCCTTGCTGGTTTGGAACAAATAATCCTCATTTTAAAAATCAATTAACAGAACATCATTCTTTTAGTGGAGATGATGATAGTTATGTTCCTCAAAATTATTTGAAAATTGGCATAAAAATATTAGAAGAGGGAGCTCATTATTTTATTGGAAATAATTATGAAGTAACTGTTTATTTCTATGATTACTATGCAAAAAACTACGTCTTTTTGCACTCCCCTGTACACTTCTATGGAAATGCAAACTTTACCAATTTGAAAGATAATAATATGACTGCAGATGTACTTATTACTAAAGAAAATACAATAATTGTTGGAGAGCTTGACCATCAAAATGTAACTTTAAATCTCACAGCAAGCAATAAACCTCCAAGTTATATTACTATTAAAAGTTTTAGTATTAAGAATGGCAATGGAATACGTGGTTTGTGTGCGATTATTCCCCTTCCTGATCCCATTGATTCTCCATATTATGTTATTATGAATGGTGAAGGTGACATTGTTCGACGGGGCGACATATATTATTTTGAAGATGAATTTTATTTCTTGGCGGATTTTTTGCCTGTTGGTTCCTATTCCGTAACAGTTATTAATCCCGAAGCAAGCTGGTATCTTGCAAGTAACGAAACCAGACCATTTAAGATAATAGGAAATGTTTCTGCCAATATTACCGCAGATAATGTAGTTTACGGAAACGCAACAACAATCACTCTAAAAGCAGACTATGACGGTTTATATAATGTGAGCATCAATGATTTGGTAATTGAGATGGAAGTCACCAATGGAAGCTGCACTAAACAGGTCAAGCTGAACGCAGGAGAATACAAGACTCATACAATATTCGCTACATCTGAGGATTATGTGGAATTGTCTTGTAGTGAAGCATCATTTAATGTTTCTAAGGCAACACCCTTGTTTAATTTGAATGTGAGTTCCAATGAGTTTTCCTATGGGGATGTAGTTTTAGTTTCCCACATATTGCCATCTGATGCAACAGGAAACATCTCATATTCATTGAATAAGAAAAAGTACGCTAACTTATCAGTTAACGACAGCTTAAAATTATTAGATGCAGGTTCATATCTGATTGATGCAACATACTCAGGTGACACCAATTATTACCATGCAGATGATTCCATAACAATTAAAATTAATCCCGCAAAAAACAAAGCCACCGTTAGTGCGACTAACGTTACTTATGGTGAAGACACAGTAATTTCCATTTCTGCCGATGTTGATGGTGTTTACGCTGTTGATGTAAATGGAACAATCTATAATGTCACTGTAAATAATGGTGTTGGAAATAGGGCCATCGCATTGAATGCAGGTTCATATTACGCTAATGCAACATTCAACAATAAAAACTACAACACCACTTACAAAAATGCTGTTTTCAGTGTTTATAAAGCGGATGTTGAGTTGAACATTACTGTCTTGGATGAGGTTTATCCTCAGGATGTTGAGGGTGTTGTCCATGCAAGCAGAGATGGCAAGTATAATTTAACAATTGGTGATTACAAAGAGGTTATTGTTGTTAAGGATGGCGTATGTTACTTTAACATAGGTACATTGGATGCTGGATCTTATGAAGCCATTGTTTCCCTTAATGATGACAATTATAATCCGGTTTCAAACAGGACAAAATTTGTTGTGAACGCTTCAGGAACATTGTTTGAAATTGAAGTTAACGTCAGCGAAATTACTTATGGCGAAAGTGTAACCGTAACCCACACAATAAATGATGGTGCAACAGGCAACATCACCTATTTATTGGGTGACGGTACTTTACTTGGTGTGCTGCCTGTAGGCAAAAATTTAACCCTGCATGTCCTGCCTGCAGGATCTTATGTGATTACTGCTGATTATTCAGGAGATGGGGACTTTATTCCTGCCAGCGACATTGCATTTTTCACAATCAATAAAGCAACAAACAATATTGTAATCACTGCAGACAATGTTACTTATGGAGAAAGCACAATTATTGAAGTTTCTGCTGATGTTGATGGTGTTTATGCTGTTGATGTCAATGGAACAGTCTATAATATTACCGTCGGCAATGGTGTTGGAAACAAGTCTATTTCTTTGAATGCGGGTTCATACTATGCTAATACTTCATTCAATGATGATAATTATGTGCCAAAGATTAGGAATGCAGTATTTAATGTTAATAAGGCGTTAAATAATGTTGTAGTCACTGCTGACAATGTCACTTACGGGGAAAACATAACAATTAATGTTTCTGCTGATGTTGATGGTGTTTATCCAGTGGACATTAATGGAACAGTCTATAATATCACAGTCAATAACGGCATTGGAAACAATTCCATTGCTTTGAATGCGGGTTCATACTGTGCCAACGCAACATTCAACAACAAAAACTACAATAGCATTTCTAAAAATGCTGTTTTCAGTGTTGATAAAGCTGACACTATGCTCTCTGTTTATGTACCTACCACTGTTTATCTTCAGGATGTTGTTGGTGTCGTTTATTCTAGTGTTGATGGCGAGTATAATGTAACTATTGGGGATTATTCAACTACAGTAATCGTTGAAAACGTTTTCGGTGAGTTCAATGCAGGCATCTTGAATGCAGGAGAATATATCCTCACTGCCACATACTCTGGTGATTTGAATCATAAATCCAATTCCACAACAGCCAGCGTCTATATTACAAAATTCGTTCCAAACGTCACTTTAAATGTTTCAGATGTTGATTGTGGTGAAGCCGCAGTCATAACCGTAACCAGCGACATTTACGGATCAGTAAATGTCACAGTCGACAATATGAGCGTGATACTTGACCTAGACGGCACAACAAAACACTTATTGGCCGCTACATTGAATGCTGCTTCAGACTCCGAATATAAAGCTACCCTGCAGTTAGATAACCTAAATTCAGGCACATACCCAGTAACTGCCGTTTATATCGGTGACGACAACATCGAAAGCATCTTCTTATCCAGCGAATTCAAAGTCAACACCCTAAATGCCACCATAAATACTGATGCAAGCGACATTAATATAGGTGATGATGAAACAATCACAGTAACACTGCCGGACGATGCAACAGGAACAGTCACCATTACTGTTGACAGCAAAAACTACACAGCAACTGTTGAAAACGGAACTGCAAGCATAACCATACCTGACCTGACCGCAGGCGAAAAAACTGCTGAAATCTATTACTCAGGAGATGGAAAATACAACCCTGCAGAAGCTACAGCAACATTCACAGTCAACAAAATCAAAGCAGACATGACCATCAATGCAAATGCTGATTCAGACGGCACCACAACCATTATCGTCACACTCCCTGACGATGCAACCGGAACCGTCACTGTCACTGTTGACGGCAAGAGCTACACAGCGGCTGTTGAAAACGGGAAAGCCACCTTCAATATTCCAGGATTGGCTCCAGGCAAATACGAAATTACCGCCAATTACTCAGGAGACGATAAATACGATCCAATACATGGTAAATCCGATGTTGTTGTGAAGGATAAAGGCACAAAACACGAAAACAAAACAGCAGACAATGCTACACCAAATAAAAAAGTAATTAAAACAACAGATAAAGAAATGCTTAAAGCAACCGGTAATCCAATATTTGCATTATTACTAACATTAATGACAATTGGAATTACCACCATAAGAAGATTCTAGCAAACGAATCTTCTTTATTTTATTTTTTAAACATTACTTCCCAATGTAACAATGACCTAGCAGGAACACAAAAAGTGACAATCAAATTCGCAGGTGACAGATGCTATCAGAAAACAAGCATAACAAAAATCATCAAAGATAACAGTACCAACCATTGCATATAAGGTAACTGACAGAAACAAGGAAGTACTGCAACTCTATAATCTGCATCAGAAAATCCGGTTTACGGCGCTAAAATCACCATAGCAATCAACGGAAAAAACATACGTTTGCAACAACAGATAACAACGAATTGCAACATCCACCATTGACATAAACAATTTGGGCATATTCAGTGTTGTCGCAAAATTCGCCGACAGCAGGTTCTACTCCACAACTACCACAACATCAAAAATAATCATTTATTAAGAGACATGCCAAGTCTCTTAACCTTTATTTTTTTCCAGGTTATTTTTCACATGTCCTGTAAATGTATATGAATTGCTTCAAATAAATATCATATTAATAGTTTAATTAGTGATAACATGAAATTCAAATTTGTTTTGATAGCTGGTTTAATCTTGGCTATTATGATGACTGGTGCGGCCAGTGCAACTGACACTCTTTGTGAAGAAATCGCATCTGAGGACAGTGATGCTTTGGAAATTGGACAAACAAATATTTATGCTGCTACCGAAACAGGTTCTTTCAATGACCTGGAAAAGGATATTAATGGTTCAGGGAATGTTCTGGATGTTGAAATGGATTACAAATTCAACAATGGAACAGACAACAGTGCCGGAATTTTAATTAGTAGGGATAATTTCATCCTTAACGGTAATGGCCGTACAATTGATGGAAATAACCAGTCAAGAATATTCAACATTACCGGGAACAACGTTACTTTAAACAATTTAATCTTAATCAACGGTAATGCTGATAAAGGCGGAGCAATATATTCTACTGGAACATTGAAGTTAAACAATGTTACTTTCATCAACAACTATGCAACCAAAGAAGGTGGGGCAATAGGACTCTACGGCAATGCCTCCCTTGACTGTGATAATTCCAGATTTACTGATAATTATGCTGAAGTGGCTTCATCAATATATGTTGAAAAATATTGTATGTTAAATCTTTACAATTCCAATTTGAGTTCAAAAATATTCAATAAGTATTCTCAAATTGCGGCTTTTTTTAGTTCCACAGTTTATGTAGAGAATGTCACTTTCATTAACAGTACCTCTTCCTATGCTCCAGCAGTCTATCTTGAACAGTCTGTATTTTCAATAATTAATTCTCGATTTATTAATTTAAAAGCCAATATTACTGCAGGTGCAATAGGTGCCAAATCTAATACTACGTTACAAGTTAAAAATTGTGAATTCATAAACACCTCCTCCTCTAAAAATGGAGGTGCCATTTATGCCGCTTTTGGGAGTGAACACTCGGGAGGTAATATGGCAATAATTGATACTGTATTTAGGGATACATCTTCTGGATTTGGTGGAGCAGTACTTCAACTGGCAGGATATTTATTGCTAAACAATTCAGAGTTCATGAACACTCATGCAACTTATAACGGAGGATCAGTTTATATTTCAAGGGGATTATGTGAAATCTTTAATTGTGCTTTTGATTCAAACGCTGTTGAATTGATTGAAGGTTATCCGACTTATGGCGGTGCAATATATGGTGATTCTTTGACGGAGTTAAATATATATGACTCTAAATTTTTCAATAACCAAGCAGGTGCCGGCAGTGCAATCAGTCTATATGATGCACAAGTATACCAAATTAAGGATTCATTATTTGAAAACAATACAAACCCTATTTACACGTTTTTTGACAGGGAATCTAATATAGACAAAAGCAATGTTTTTATTAACAATGATAATATCTCAACCAACAACACCTACTTTAAAACAATAGTGGTTGGAGAGGGTCTACAGTTAACATTGCTCAACAACACAATTAATGTTACAAACATTCCATCTAGATTTGATTTGCGTGACTGGGGATGGGTTTCACCAGTTAGAAATCAAGGATGGGGAGATACATGCTGGACATTTGGAATGATAGGTGCTTTAGAATCTGCATTGTTAAAAGCTGCAGGCATCACAACTGACCTTTCAGAAATCAACATGCAAAATACCATGTCAATGTATTCAATTTATGGCGATTTAGCCACAGATGCCGGGGGACCCAATACGGTTTCTTCAAGTTATTTATTGAGTTGGCTTGGAGCGTTTAGTGAGGATGAGGACCCATATGATGAAATGGGCAAAATTTCACCAATAATCATAACAGAACAGAATATCCATGTTCAGGATGTAATGTTCATACCTAACAATGAAGTCCCTAACGGCACGCAACTTAAATTGGCAATCATGAAATACGGTTCTCTAGATGTGAATTATTTTTCATCCACACGTGGAAGCATTTATTTCAATGAGGACACATATGCGCAATATCTTGATAGAGATATGACTCCAGATCACGAAGTCACCATTGTGGGATGGGATGATAATTTCCCAAAAGAAAAGTTTTTAGTCACCCCACCCGGCGATGGTGCATGGATTGTGAAAAACAGCTGGGGATCTGAATGGTGTGATAATGGTTATCTCTATCTCTCATATTATGATAAATCATTCTTGCCAAATATTCATAATGCTTTGGAGGGTTATGCTGTTGCAATAATAATTGAGAATACAGAACCATACAATAAAAACTATCAATATAATATGGACTGGAGAGGTGATTTTTTACCAAGTAACGGAACTGCAAGTTATATGAATGTGTTTGAAGCAATAGATGATGATTTGATTGCTGCTGTTGGAACCTATTTCAATCAGAGTGATGTTGATTATACTGTTGAGATTTTTGTAAATGATGAATTAAAATTAACTCAAACAGGTGTATCACCCTATCTCGGTTACCACACAATCAAATTAAATGATTACATACCTATTAAAAAAGGGGATATATTCAAAGCAAAAATAACTTCAAATACTATTCCAGCAATAGAAATTAGCCTTGTGAGAGTGCATTATAGGGAAAATCTTTCATTTATATCTGAGGATGGTGTAAATTGGAAAGATGCATATAATGAAGAGATGATATCTATTTTGAAAGTATATACTGTTGCCGATGACAGACACAATACAACTTTAATTGCTCCCGATAGGACTATTGGCGTTAATGATGCAATCTACGGCTATGATTATCAGTTCATCCTCAAGGATGAAAATGGAACTGCACTGGCAAATAAGGAAGTGAAGGTTTCATTCAACGGCAAAACCCAGACCGTGACAACTGATGAAAATGGACAGGCAACAGCAACACTAAAAGCCAACGCTGAAGGAAACTACAATGTCGAAATGACCTTTGAAGGAGACAATGACTATCGCGAAACAAACCAGAATGCAACAATCACATTGAAAAAACAAAAAACCGGCATTTACGCTCAAAGCAAGGAAACTAATAGCAAAGAAATGTCAAACGGATACACATATACTGCAATCCTAAAAGACAACAACGGAAAACCAATAGAAAACAGGGAAATACTGTTCATATTCGATGGAAAAGAGCAAACTGCAAAAACCGACAAAAACGGAAAGGCGACAGTAACACTTAAAACATCAAAAACAGGACTGCAGACAATAACAATCAAATTCAAAGGAGATAACGCATATCAGGAAACATCCACTACAAAAACAATAACAATCAAATCCAATATTGTAAAAGATAACAGCACAAAACACGAAAACAAAACAGTAGACAATACTATACCAGCTGCCAAAGAAACACTTAAAACAACAGGTAACCCAATATTCGCGTTACTATTGATGTTGATGACAATTGGAATTGCCACCATAAGAAGATTCTAACATGAATCTTCTTTATTTTATTTTTTTAATGTGAAATTACCCATTATTTTACTTCAATTTTTTAATCATTTCTTTCCACCATTATTATTGCAGCACCACTTAACTATCTTGATACTTTTTGATTTCTGATGCTGTTTCGCTGCATGGAAAACTTCAGATATTCATGCTTCTTTTCGCCACCATGTATTTCTTTTGTCAGGTACATATGCAAAATCAAAATTTCACCATTCTTATTGTTTAAAACAGGACTCCCCCGTTCAAAACAACTAATTTTATATATCATCTTCAACATAATATAACAGGAATGTACAAAAAGTTGGAATGATGATATTTATGTGGGAAAAAATTAACCAAAAATTCAGAAAGTACCCTGCCCGTATGAGAGTCGCTGAAAAAATGATTGAACTTGGACTGTCCTTGAATGAAGATGGCAAAATCTACTGTGGCAATCTGAAAATAAGCGACAAGGCACTTGCTACCGCAGCAGACGTTGACAGAAGAGTGATAAAATCAACCATTTCCATTATCAGGGAAGACGAAGAATTGTACAATCTTTTCAGCAATATAATCCCTGCCGGAACCCTGCTTAAAAACATTGCAAAAAACCTGGAACTAGGCGTTGTGGAAATAGAAGTCGGATCTGAAAGCGAAGGCATACTGGCTGCAACAACAAATTTAATATCAAAAAATGGAATTGGCATAAGGCAAGCCTACGCCGAAGATACTGAGCTTCAAAAAACTCCATCATTAACCATAATTACTGAAAAACCAGTAAGTGGTGACTTAATAAACGAATTCTTAAAAATAAAAGGAATAACAAGAGTGTCAATTTATTGATTTTCCAAACTCTCTAAATGGGCCATCCTTGCTTTTTCCATTTCCCTATCTTCTTCTTCAAGAACTTCCAAAAGTTCTTCCCAAGCTTCTAAAGATTCTTTAGCAGCTTCTTCACTTAATTTTTCAATTGCATAACCTGCATGGATTAGAACATAATCCCCAATTTCTACATCAGGCAATAAATCCATTTTGGCTTTTTGCCTTGCTCCGCCAAAGTCGGCGAACAACATATTTTCCTCTCTATCTATCTCAACAATTTGAGCCGGAGCTGCAATACACATTTTTCCCTCTCCAAAATAATAATATATAAAATAATTAATACATAGTATTATATAAAATTATCTAAATCGGTGTTTTTATGAAGAATATTGTTATTGGATCAGGGCCTGCCGGAAGATTAGCTTCCCTGCAGCTTGGAAAACTTGATGAAGAAGTTATTTTAATTGAAAAAAATCATATAGCAGGAACCTGTTTAAACGAAGGATGCATGGTCATTTGCGCATTGACCGACATTACAAAATTCATTGACTCAAACAATAGGTTCAACAATCACGGTTTCATCAAAAGTCAGCTTGACATTTCCTATAAAAAGATAGTTGAAAAGATTATCGAAACACAGGAAAAGCTTAGAGAACTGAATCAGATGGAAAATGAACTTGTTGGAAACACCATCATCTATGGAGAAGCCAGCATTGAAGGCGATTCAGTTAAAGTGAATAATGAAAGTTATAATTACGATAATCTGTTAATTGCAACCGGAGCACGCCCATTCATTCCGGATGTCAAGGGAAGCGAATATGGCCTTACAAACAAGGACATCCTAAAAATCGATGATGTTCCTGAAAAGTTGAATATTATCGGAGGAGGGATAATCGCCTGTGAAATAGCTAATATCTACTCCACTCTTGGAAGTGAAGTTAACGTCATTGCAAGAAGCAAATTCCTAAAAGAAATCGGAGAGAATGCAAAAAAATATGTTTTAAAACATATCCTTCAGGACATCAGCATCTATGAAGATACCGAAGTGAGTGAAATTTCAAAAGATCGGGTAATCACAGACAAGAATGAAGAACTGGAAGGAACTCCATTTTTTGCGACCGGAAGAACACCTAACAGTGAAATTGCCGAAGGCTTCGTTGAACTGAATCAAGATAAAACAATTAAAGTCAATGAAATGATGCAGACAAACCGCAGCAATGTATATGCTGCAGGGGATGTCACCGGAGGATGGCAGCTTACTCCAGTAGCAAGAATGGAAGGCATCACAGCTGCAAGAAATATGGCCGGCTACCCAAATAAGGTAAGCTACAGCTGCATTCCTCAAACGTTAAGCCTGAACATGGAAGTCAGTTTTGTTGAAGATGAAAACAGCACATGCAACGATGAGGACAAATCAACAATCGGAATACCTGGAATTGCAGGACCCCACTCCTTTTGGAACATATTGACTGGAGATACAGGATACACTGAAGTGGAATTCGATGCAAAAAACAATAAAATCAACAGAATCAATGAAATATCCCCATCATCCCCAAGTGACGTTGCATATCTGTCCTACTTGATGAGAGAGGGTTATAATCTGGATGACTACGGAGACTTTTTGGAAGTTCATCCGTCTACAGATTCAAATTATAAAATAATAAAGAATATGTGGTTATGACCTTGCCACTATTTCACTTCTTTTAGCATCTTATCCGCTAAAACATCACTTGCTTCGAGGCATAGCTTGGCATATTTTGAAGTGTTTTCGCTTAAGGAGTCATAATTTTCAAATGCATATTGAACGCTGCTAACTGTATCGGCCACCGAGGATTCCACAATAGCTCCCTTAAATACTCCTGCCATGTTCTGATATCTTCCCCATTTGACATGGGTTAAGGCGACGATTGGAGTATTGCTTGTTAAGGCTTCCTGAATTGATACCCCATCATCAGTCAATACGGCCAAATCGGCAAACTTGAATAGATGGTTTACCCAATCCACATATCCCGCATAGATAATATCTCTTTTGTTTATTTCATCCAAATATTCATCCTCCAAAGGAAGACCTATCAGGACCAGATTGTATTCATCCGTAAAATCCGCCACCTTGCAGACCCCGTCAATCATGCCTTTGAAAATTGATGAACCTGAAGAGAACACTATGGTTTTTTTATTTTCATCAAAATCTGAATATTCCTTTAATTTCAAAAGACCGGATTCGGCATCGCCTTTGGACATGTCATCAGATAACGGATAGAAAGATTTATCGGTGTTTTTGGGAAGCACATCCCATTTAAACTTATCCAAGTCTGGCAATATGAAGCATTCGTTTAATTTAGGGCATACCTTTGAATCCAAAGGTGTTGAAATTAATGAAAATGCTTTTCTGAAAGCAAACTTTGCACCCAACGATCCGACAATTGCTCCTCCGCCCAAAACGCCTATAACAAAATCAGCATCGATTTTTCTGATTAAGCTTCTGGCCTTGAAAGTTGCGGTGACCAATTTCAAAGCGCCCTTTACGGCGGATGCCTGGGTGGCTGCATGGCCGCCGGCCTGTGGAATGGATATCTTATGCCATGAGTATCCGTGCTTCTTGAATAGGATTCCCGGTGCGGATTCATCCAAGGCAATCTCGCACTGCACTCCTCTTTTTTCAAGTGCATTTATTACATTCAGGGCGATTGATGCGTCTCCACCCAATCCCCTGCCGGTGACAACCAATAATGCTTTCATTAAAGTTTACCTCCTCAATCTTGAGGGTTGTTTTTCTCTTGGAACATATCTGCCCCTTTGCCTTGCATAAGGATTATATAACAATCTTCTAAAGCCCAATATTATCAGCCAAGGATTTTCAACTGAGTATTGCTTGTCCTTAAGGATGAGTTTCCTGAGCAAATCTCCTAGACCCCCTCCGGTCAGAACGTCCATGAAATAATCGCCGAACACCGGATTGACCAATCCCATGCGTTGGCTAAAGAATATCCTTAATGTATTGCGTCTTACGAATGCTATCAATGCAACGGTAATTATTGAGAATAAAAGCAACCACCAGAATCCCCCTATTAAAAAGAATGCTATGCCCAGTGCAACACCGAAAGTGTGGTTTCCAACTTCCCCCAACATGATTTTTCCCATGAAATCAAGAGGGCAGTAACCCAGACAGACTGATAGGATTAGTAATGGTGTGTAGATGGCCAATAGCTCTCCTGTCGGTGGGGAACTGACTATCAGCATGACAAGAACTGTCAATATTGACATGATAATAGTTACAATACAGGTTGACCCCGGTTGCATGTCTGAGATGTTGAGCGGTTGAACCAGAAAGGCAATGAGGATGGAAGAAAAGCCCAGGCCTTCCAGGATTCCTACAACCATTACAAATATGATTCCGATTCCCCTTGAAAGCTGGCCCCATTCGATACCCAATGGAACACATTTCCTTCTTCCCATAATATCGTCAATGAAAGCAAAGATTCCTATTATCAGTACTAGATTATTGAATTTAGGCAGCAGGTAAAATGATATGATTATAAACGGGACCAGACCAATGGCCCTAGGAATTCCCCCACGGACATTGGGATACAGATTGCCCATATAACCCCTTTTCCCAAAGAAACTGAAAATAATATTCAGAATTACAGTTCCTACTGCAGATAGGATAAAAACAAACAACAATGCACTAATTATCGACGAATACATCATAAATATCAACTAGTATCTCAAAAATTAATTTATAATATGATTTAATTCTTCATTCTATATAAATTTTATAACTGGCTTGAAAAATCAGCCGATTTCATACCTTAAAATGGCAGCCATTCCACCCAAGCTTTCCAATTGTTTGCCGCCTTCATGTTCGCTGCTGATTACCAGCACTTCCCCTTTCATGTTTTCAACCATGTCCATCAGATTGCCCATGTTTTCACCGGCCACTTCGGTGTCCAGGATTAAGAGTTGACTGACCGCACCCAAATTGATTGCATCGGTGGTTTCCTTTAATCCATAAGCGATTTTAGATGAATTCCTGCCTATTTCTGAAAGGAGATTGTCAATGGCCCTCATTTCCAGGGCCACCCTATTTTCGGAAGTCAGCTTTTCAACAGTGCCCTTTTTTAGAACTTCACTTATTCCGACCCTCCCACCAGAACCAGTGCTTTCAATAACTGCGATTTTGGCCAGGCCCTTATGTTTTTCCTTGATGTAGTCATAAAAATCATTTTTCACAAAGCCCGGTCCTGCAATGATAATGTTTTGAATGTCATCGAATTTTTCGATTGATTCTATGACTTTTTCATAGAATTGGACAATGTTCTTCTGCCTGTTTTTATCAAGGACCCTTTTGCCAGAAACATTTCCCCTGATTGGTCCGTAATATTCTATGCCGAATTGTCTCATTAAGCCAAGAGTTGCGGTATCATCTTCCAGAACCACTATCAATGCGGACAGTTTTTTAGAAGCGTCGATGGCTTGGTTGAGTCTTTTGATTGCCCACTTTGGCCATCTTTCCTTTTTGATGGTGATCGGCGTGTTGAGTTTGACTTCTAGAGTGTGGTGGGAACCCAATGGTATTAAGTCTTCGGGACCCCCCGTAATGACACCGGTCAATCTTAATTTTCCCGTAAACAGATGAAAACTGATGTTTTCAATATCCAAACCTAAATAAAAAGTCTTTTTAACTCCCCGATCGCTTCTTAGTTTGTCGCCGGTATTGTCCTGTATGCGGCGTGTTGTCTTGGAGGAGGCATTGTCTCCAACTTCGACAATATGGGATAAATGCCATAAATCATCCAACGTCTGCGGAACCACTTCAATTATCCCTTCCTTTGTATTTTGGTTTACTATTTTCATATTTACACAATCTAATTTTGTCAATAATAATTATATATATAGCTTATAATTTAAAGTTATTAATGATTGAAATGAATGTTGGAATAATTGGTGGTAGTAACGGTTTGGGAAAAACACTAGTTTACTATTTGAGAGACGATTTTGATGTGTTTATAAGTGGAAGGGATCACAAAAAAGGCATGGATGTTGCCGGTAAAGCTGATGTAGATTATATCGAGTCAAATGAAGAATTGGCAAATATCAGCGACATATTAATAATTTCCGTTCCGATACAATCCACCGAAGACGTCATTCGTGAAGTGGCGCCATTTATGAAAGAAGGAAGCCTTATGATTGATGTGACCTCCGTTAAGGAGGGTCCTTCCAGAACAATGGCCGAGGTGCTGGGCGATGATGTGGAATATATTCCGACCCACCCCATCTTCGGTCCGAGGACCACAAGGCTGGACAATCAGGTCATCGTGCTCACACCAGACAGGAAGGGCGAGTGGTATGACAGGGTCTACAACTATCTGGATAGCAAGAACATGAGGATAATCGAAACCACCGCCGAAAAACATGATTATATGATGAGCATTGTCCAGGTCTTAACCCATTTCTCATTTATCTCAACCGCTTCAGCAATTGAAAAACTGAAAGTGGACATATCCGAAACCGAAGATTATGAAAGTCCGATTTATAATCTGATGATTGATTTGATTGCACGTATTGTTGCTCAAAACCCCTACCTAACATATAACATACAGTCAATGAACAACAACGGCCCCCACATCAGGAATACATTCGCAGATGCTGTGCTTGAGCTAAGGGACGTCATCAACAGCGGGGATGACGAGGCATTTGTTGAAATAGCCAATAAATCAACAAAGCATATGGGCGACATTAAAAACGCATTGGGTAGAAGTGATAAGGCAATCAGCGCTTTAAGTTACGAATACACTTATTTGAATGAACAGTTAGGTCAGGAAGTTGGCCTTAAACATATCTATTCAGGGAAAATCCATGTCGGAATCCTTGAAAGCATTGATGGCAAGACCGCCGTACTGAAAGACGGGAATAAAACCAAAAAGCTCCGTATAGCAAACATCCGGATTTTGCTTCCGGGAGAACTTTACCACTGGAAACTGGAGAATTTGAATAAAAAAACCGAATCCATCAGCTGCGTATTTCCAAAGAATGTCCATGTTGAAACAATAGAGAATACCGTCATGAACATTGCGAATCTCATTGACATCAAATTGACTGACGGATATACCGGCCCTCAAATCGATGACAAGTTTATAAGCCTGACCTTCGAAGTGACAGCATTATACAAGGAAGATATTGAAAAGGTCAGAGAACTGTTCACAGGATTCGGCGGAATTATCAGATGACTTGTTTTAAATGATACGAACAAATGTTAAAGTGTCATAAAGTAATTAAATTTTCAATTCAAATATAACT
>NZ_JAZRHE010000125.1:0-25347 GCF_045644645.1 Methanobrevibacter sp. | reverse complement strand
TATGGTTGAAGGTGGTGTTGCTATTGTTAAAGTCGATAACTTGGTTGCTGGTGATCATACTGTTGCTGTTGAATACTCCGGTGATGGCAACTACTCCGAGAAATATGCTGTCGGCAACTTCACTGTCAAAGCTGATAAGGTCGATTCCGAAATCACAGTCGTCGACCAAGGAAACGGCACTGTTGTAATCATTGTAGGTGACAATGCAACCGGTAATGTCACTTTGACTGTTGATGGTGAGAATATTACTGTTCCTGTTGTTGATGGTGTTGCTGTTGTCGATTTAGGCAATGTGACTCCAGGCACTCATGATGTTGAAGTGATATATTCCGGTGATGATACCCATAAACCTGCAACTACAGAAACTACTGTAACCGCGCCTAAATACGAAACCCCAGTTGAAATTGAAATAGGTGAGGCTACTGAAGGTGAGCCTGTAACAATCACAGTCAAGGTTCCTGAGAATGCTACCGGCAATGTAACAGTTTATGTTGACGGCAAGGAATATCCTGCTGAGATTAAGGACGGCGTTGCTGTAGTTACTGTAGACAACCTGACTGCTGGAGACAAGACAATTGCTGTTGAATATTCCGGTGACGACAATTACGCTAAGGAATATGCAATCGGAAACTTCACAGTCAAGGAGAGCAAAGCAGATTCAGACATCATTGTTGTTGACCAGGGTAACGGAACCGTTGTGGTTGTAGTAGGAGACAATGCAACCGGAAATGTAACAGTCACTGTTGACGGCCAGAACTACACAGTCCCTGTTGTTGACGGTGTTGCAGTGGTAGATTTAGGCAATGTGACTCCGGGAACACATGACGTTGAAGTGAAATACTCCGGTGATGACACCCACAAGCCTGCAACTGCCCATGCAAGCATCACAGCTCCAAAACTTGAGACTCCAATAACAGTCGATGTTGAAAACAGCAAGGTTGGAGAAACCAATACAATTACCGTAAACGTTCCTAACGGAGCTACCGGAAACATAACCCTTGCAATTGACGGCAAGACATACACATCCGAAATCAAGGACGGCAAAGCCGTATTCACATTTGACAACCTGACTGCAGGAGACAAGACAATAGCTGTCGACTACATTGGCGATGACAACTATGTTGCAAACCATACAATCGCAAACGTAACAGTATCCAAACATGAATCATTCGTGGACGCCACAATCACTGACATTGACGTCGGAGAAAACGTGACAGTCACAGTGACAGTTCCTAATGATGCAACAGGTCAAGTCTTAATAGACATCGACGGCGTAGGATACTATGTAAACGTAACCGATGGAACAGGCGTTGCACAAATACCTCGCATGCCTAACGGAGTCTACAACGTAACCCTGACATACACAGGTGACGACAAGTATGAGTCAAGCTCAACAACAGCCCAATTCACTGTTGAAAAGCTTCCTTCATTCGTAAAACCTTATGCTCAAGACATCCTTGTCGGCGAAAATGAAGTCATCAGATTCGTTGTTCCTGAAGATGCAACAGGAACATTAACCGTTATCATTGGCGGTGAGGAATTCAACTTCAATCTGGCTGACGGAACTCTTGGAAGCAGTCAGGATGCTAACAAGTTCTCAGTGGCAGTAAGCGAAGGTAAAGGCATATTGGTTCTTTCAGGATTGCCTAAAGGAGAATACACTGTCAGCGTAAAATACAACGGTGATGCTAAATATCTATCATCCACTAATGAAACAGTGTTCAAGGTAATCAAAAACGATACCTCTGTCCAAGATGAAGGAAACGGTACAATAACAATTGACATTCCGGACAATGCAACCGGTTACATCACAGTCATTGTTGGAAACAACACATACTATGCTGAAATCGTCAACGGCACTGCAACTGTCGATCTGGTAAACGAAACCCCTGGAAAACACAATGTCACAGTCATCTATTCCGGCGACGAGTATCATGACAACCAAACAGTCCACATTGTAGTGGACATTCCTAAGCATGAGACTCCTATAAGCGTGGATGCAGGTGACATGCATGTTGGAGAAACCGCAGTCATCACAGTAAACGTGCCTGAAAAGGCTACTGGAAATGTAACCATTGAAATCAACGGTAAGAAATACACTCAAAGCGTTGAAGATGGCAAGGCTGTGTTCTACATTGACGGACTGACAGTTGGAGACAAGACCGTTGCGGTCAAGTATGATGGCGACGATTACTATGTTGAAAACTCAACAACCTCACAGTTCACAGTCTACAAATGCGAGTCAACAATAAGCGCAACATCCAAGGACATCAATGTAGGAACCGATGAGGTAATCACAGTAACAGTTCCAAGCGATGCCACAGGTCAAGTGCTGGTGGACATCAACGGTGTTGGATACTACGGAACAATCATCAACGGTAAGGCAAAGGTAATCATTCCTGAACTTCCAAGCGGAGAATACACTGCAAAGGTAACCTATTACGGTGATGACAAGTACCTTCTAAGCACAACATCCACTTCATTTACAGTAACCAAGGTCAACACTCCAATGTCAGCTTATGGAAGTTCAATTGAAGTTGGTGAGGATGCAACTATCGTTGTTAATCTGCCTGAAGATGCAACTGGTACTGTAACAATTGTCGTTGATGGCAAAACATATACTGCAGAAGTTAAAGATGGAAAAGCGGTATTTGTAATTCCGGGATTGGAAAAAGGTGATCATCAGATTACTGCATCATACTCAGGTGATAAAAAATATGCTGCTACCGAAACCATAGCGGATATTGAGGTTTACTATCCGGAGGATAAGAAAAATGAGACTTCCAGTAATAATAATGTATCATCATCAACAAATGGGGATGATATTAAGGATGTTGGGGGCATAAATTTAGCCGATTATCCGACAGGCAATCCAATATGGATATTGCTCTTGGTAGTGTTAGCCATCGGGTCTACAAGGATTAGGAGATTTAAAAAATAATCTTCTTTTTTTACTTTTTTTTGAGAAATTGATGAAATTAGATTGCTTGATGTATAAGCACATCTTTCTTTTTTACTTTTTATAAGATTATATATAGTTTAATTGAATTCACAATTAATATTTTTTATTGTATTAAGAATACTTTTAATATTTTCAATCGTTATTTAAAGTAAAATGATGGAAAAATCATTTGGAAAAATTAGTTGTGATGTTGATGATAGTTGACAGGATTTATTGTCAACTATTGTAGTTTTTCAATTTGTTCGACACTCAGTCCGGTTTTTTTGGAGAGTATTTCGATATCGACCAAATCTTTAAACTCTTTTGCAATCTCTTTCATTGCTTCATTTCTTCCTTCATTTATTCCTTCATTTCTGCCTTCGGATAATGCTTCTTCTCTTGTTTCTAATAGTTCTTTCTGGTGAACTTCACTGATTACCTGTTTAAAAAGACTTTCTGCTTCGGGGGTCATTTTTATCTCCTCTTTTATTTGTTTTTGTTCCCATTTGGTTAGTAGATTTTCTATTTCAAGTTTGATTATTCCTTGGATATACTCAAATCTTTTTGAATCAAATAATTCTTTCTTTTTAAGAAGTTTACATGTATTGAAGTGTTTCTAATTTATTTTCCCATTCGGGACAGATACAAATTAACATTAATGTCATTTCTTCAAACTCAGTCAATTTTATATTAGATTTTGATTTAATATTAATGTTTTTAAGATATGTTTCGAAATCCACATCCCCTAAATAGAAGTGTTCGGGATGAAAACTTTTTGATTTTCCAATTTTTATTGTTAAATCTTTGCTTTTGCTTGATATGAAGTTAAAAACAAGAGTTTCTGTTAGTTTTTGGTGTTGCACCTGTGAAAGGATATTGTAGTCAAAAAACCTGTCCAGATCTTTTGGTGATGCAGATGGAAATTGAAACTCAATATGGCATATGGCATCATCATCTAACTGACATAAGAAATCTAAAATATATTTTTTTCCCGTCAGTGTAACAAATTCAACACCTAGTATTGATTTAATCTCTTTTTCAATACCGATATAGTTTAAAAAGGATGTTCCATATATTAAAACTATCATTTTTAAAATCACATCGTAAACCGGGTGAATCTCACGATTCATGTTTATCACCAATTTATTTTTTTAGCTAGCTAAATCAGTTAATCAAACATGTTTGTAGATATTAATTTTGTTAGAGGGATATATATAATTTTTCTTGAAAATAAAGGCAATTCAATAGGTTAAAATAAATTCTATTTGATTAAATCAATTTTTATTCTAAATTCCAATAAAAAAGTGTAAATCTTTTTATATCATTTTGAACAAAATATTTATAAAAATTGAGATTGGATTATTATGGTTGAAGCAGTGATGATTAATTGGGTTTATGTGCTCATCTTATTTATTTTGGGATTCATTACCTATAAAAGAAAATCCCTGGATCTGTTCGGTTCTGCCGTTATGGTAATTATGGGTATTGTAATTATTTTTTCAGCGGGTACAAACTGGTTATTATTAATCATTCTATTTCTCGTCATGTCTTTACTTGCAACAAAGTACTCCAAGAAGTATAAGATGTCATTAGGTCAATTTGAAGGCAGAAGAACTTCAAAAAATGTTATTTCAAATGGTGTTGTTGCCTGTTTTATGGCCGCTTTCGGCGGATATTACCTGCCTTTCGTTGGCGGTTTTATAGGTGCGATTGCAACAGCAACCTCCGACACATTGGCTTCGGAAATAGGGGTGTTGGACCAAAATCCCCGTTTGATTACCACTCTTCAAAAGGTGGATCCGGGCACTAATGGTGCAGTATCCGTTTTGGGAACTGTAGTGGGGATGGCTGGTGCCGCTATTATAGGTATTGCTGCATACCTTTTGGGAATCTTGGCCAATCCGTTGTCTGCAATTTTAGTTTCAATCATCTCCGGTACTGTCGGATGCTTTATGGATAGTATTTTGGGAGCCCTTTTTGAAAATCAGGGTTGGATAACAAATGAACATGTTAATTTAATCGCAACAGTTGTTGGTGCGATTGTTGGAATTTTATTAATTTAGCTGTTTTTAAATAAATTATTTTAACTATTAAAAATAAATCTTATTATTGTATATTTAGGTGATATTTATGAAAGGTCTTATTTTGATTATGGATGGTATGGGTGACCGTCCTATTAAGGAATTAGGAAATAAAACTCCTCTTGAAGCTGCAAACACTCCAAATATGGATAAAATGGCAGCTGAAGGAATCACTGGAATTATGGACTCAATAGCTCCAGGAATAATTCCGGGAAGTGATACAGCACACTTATCAATTTTGGGTTACAATCCTTATGAGGTCTACACAGGCAGAGGTCCGTTTGAAGCAAACGGCGTTGGTGTGGATGTGCTTCCGGGCGACATAGCATTCAGATGCAACTTTTCAACAGTTGATGAAAATCTGATTGTTACAGACAGGCGCGCAGGAAGAATCAAAGAGGGAACTGGGGAAATCGTTGATGTATTAAATACAATGGTTCTGGAAGATTATCCTGATGTTAAAATAATATTTAAGGAATCCACCGGTCATAGGGCAGTTTTAGTCTTAAGGGGAGAAGGTCTTTCAGGAAAAGTCAGTGATGCAGACCCTAAGGTGGAAGGCAACAGACCTAAGGAAGTAAAAGCTTTGGATGATACTCAAGAAGCGGCAAAAACTGCAGATATCTTAAACAAACTGGTTGTAAAAACATATGAAATGGTTAAAGACCACCCAGTCAACTTGAAAAGAATTGAGGATGGATTGCCTCCGGCAAATATAGTAATCCCCCGTGGAGCAGGGGAAGTGCCTTCTGTTGAATCATTAAATGATAAATACGAAGTTAACTCTGCATGCATAGCCGAGACAGGTCTTATCATGGGTATAGGGAGATTTGCTGGAATGGATATCATTGAAATGGAAGACGTGACTGGGGGGATTGACACCAATTTGGATAATATTCGTGATACAATTATTGACCAGGTTAAAAACTCAGAACATGACTTTTTCCTGATAAACATCGACGGGGCTGATGAGGCAGGCCACGACGGACAGATAATGGAGAAAAAGGAATTCATCGAAAAAGTTGATGAAGTGGTGATGAGTGAATTAATCAAACTTGAAGACGTCTATATATTCTTAACAGCAGACCATTCAACTCCTATTTCTGTATTGAACCACTCTGGAGACCCGGTGCCTGTATTAATCAGAGGCCCTGAAGTGAGGGTTGATGACGTTAAGGGGTTCTCGGAGGTTGCATGCGCAAAAGGAGGGCTTTGCAGAATTAGGGGATCAGATGTAATGAACATCATGATGGATTTAATGAATTACGCCCATAAATTCGGAGCTTAGGTGATAGCATGGTAGCTAAAAAACTTTTTGGAACCTCAGGAATCAGGGGAAAAATAGGCTCGGAGGTCACATGTGAACTTGCATTGAATGTTGGCAAGTCTTTGGCATATTATCTGGGCAATGAAGGTACTGTAGTTTTGGGATATGATACAAGAACTACTAATGAGATGCTTGATCAGGCTATTTGTGCAGGATTGCTTGAAAGCGGAGTCGATGTAATTAAAATTGGTATGGTTCCAACTCCTTTAGTTGGTTATGCTACTGAAAAATTAGATGCCGATGCAGGGGTTATGCTGACAGCATCCCATAATCCTTCCCAATACAATGGGATAAAGCTATGGAATAAAAATGCCATGGCATATACCTCAGCTCAGGAAGCAAAAATAGAAGAAATCTATGCAAACAAAGATTATGTATCAGTATCCTGGGATAAGGTAGGTACATTAAGTGTCAATGAGGAGATCAAAGGGCAGTATATCGATGATTTGGTTGGTATGGTTAATATTAATCCAGGCTTAAAAGTGGTTATCGATTGCGCATCCGGCGCAGGAAGCGAAATATCACCTTTAGTATTTAGAAAAGCGGGATGCGAAGTCACAACACTCAATTCCCAACCTGATGGATTTTTCCCGGGAAGAAACCCTGAACCCAATGAGGAAAACCTGCAGACACTGATGAAAACTGTTGTGGCCATTGGAGCAGACCTTGGAATAGCTCATGACGGTGATGCAGATAGGATGATAACTGTTGACGAGAAGGGTAATATTTCACCATTCGACTCCTTGCTTGCATTAATATCAAAGCAATTCGATGGAGACATTGTGACAACAGTCGATGCCGGATTATGCATGGATGAATCTGTAAAGGGCGAAGTCTTAAGAACACCCGTTGGAGACGTTAATGTGGCTGAAGTCATCATTGAAAAAAACGCAAGCTTTGGCGGGGAACCGTCCGGAACCTGGTTGCACCCGGACTTCTGCATGTGTCCTGACGGAATATTGTCAGGCTTAAGGATGGCTGAAATCGTATCAAGAGACGGAAAGTTATCTGATTTGCTTGCTCAGATTCCACAATACCCTAACATCCGTGAAAAAATAATCTGCTCTAAAGAAGCCAAAATCAAGGTCATGGAAAACATGGAAGAGCTGCTTACAGGCGCTTTTGATGATATCCGTGATATTAACTCAATTGACGGTGTTAGGCTGACATTTGAAGATGACAGCTGGGTATTGGTGAGACCTTCAGGAACTGAAGATTATGTTAGAATAACATTGGAGTCCAGAAACCAAGAAAGAGCGGAATCCATCAAGGAGACTTGTGTAAAAATAATTACTGAAAACTTATAGGAGCATTTGCTTCTATTTCAATTCTTTTTTTCAAAAATCAAATATAAAAAAAAGTTCTTTAAAGAATTTTTAAATTCTTCAAAGATTAAACTAATTTTTCAAATCCTTTTGTAGCAAGTAATTTTGTAAATGATCCTTCAGGCTGCATAAGGATGTTGCCTTTGGAATATTGATCTAATGCAACTTGCACCATTGTACTCTTCTTAGCAGGGTCTTTGGTAGCGTTAGAAAGGGCTCTGGCCAATACCATTACCGCATCTCCCCTGGACATGGTTCCTTGAACATTTTCGCTGCCCGGATAACCGTTGTATGCATCGTTTGAACGAACAATGTCTGTTGCGCTAAGGTTTGATTCTTTACCGTCTACCATGAGAGGTCTGATGGAATCGATTACCGCATCGATACCTGCATCATAGACAACAACCACTGCATCAGCCTGCATTCCGGTATTGGCAGCTACAATCTCTTTTGCGAACTCCATACCCTGCTGCGTTCCATCCCATAGACAGTCGTGCAGGAACATTCTTCCGCTAAGGCCTCCTGGGGCGGGCTGTGATGGGTGTGTCATTCCACCTGGATACACTGGAGTGTAGTTTCTAAGTGATCCATTTTCTAAATGAATCATGTATGCCATATCCACTGACCCGTTAGGTTGTTCGGTCTTATCTGACGCTAACACCAATATGTTCTTGCTTTCCTGAGTTAAATCAGGAGTCATAAACAATGCTCCAAATATAACAACCAATAATCCTGCAAGAATTACAAGAAGGATGGCTATTATCAACTTTTTCGCTCTAATCATTTTATATTCCCATACCATTTAGTTTAGAATAAAAATTCATAAAAATTTGAAAACAAATAACCGATAATTGTTTCACTATATACTATAACTATTTAAATATTTAAATATTTTTGACATTCAAAGTTAAACATTACTCATATAAAAAAAGATGTAGAAGATGAATTTATTCTTCTTCTACAATAAATGCTTCTACTCCAAGAGCAGCGCATTCTGGGCAAACCCAGTCATCTGGCATATCTGCAGGAGTTTTTCCAGCAGGAATGTTGTATGCAGGGTCGCCTTTTTCAGTATCAAAGCGATATTCGCAGTGAAGACATACATATACAGTCATTTTAATTAATCTCCTTTTAAGTTTCACCATTGCAAATTTATATTGCAGTGGCTAATATGGTTTTTACTATATCTAATCTAATATTTAAAATTGGTTATTTTTTTAGGAAAGTTAATTAATAAGTATGGAGTTAAACATATACTATTATAAGATAATTTTATAAGGGGATAGAATATGAAAGCAATAATTTTAAGTGCTGGTGAAGGGTCTAGAATGAGGCCGTTAACACTTACAAAGCCTAAGACCATGTTGCCGGTTGCTGGAAAACCTATTATCCAATATAACATAGAATCATTAAGAAACAATGGAATTACGGATATTCTATTAATAGTGCGTTATAAAGAGGAGATGGTTCGTGATTACTTTGGTGATGGCAGTGATTTCGGCGTCAATATAACTTACAAAACTCAAAAGGACTTCCTGGGAACTGCGAATGCGATTTCTTATGGCGAGGATTTTATTGAGGATAGTCTGATTGTATTGAACGGCGATATCATTTTGGATGATGAAATCATTAGTGAAATCATCAAAAAATACAATTATATGACTCCGGATACTCTAATGGTTTTAACTGAAGTGGAAAATCCTTCCGCCTTTGGGGTTGTTGAAATAGAAGATGGAAATGTCAAAAACATTGTTGAAAAACCTAAGAAAGGCGAGGAACCAAGCAATTTGATCAACACAGGAATATACATATTCAATAAGGATATTTTTGAAAAGATCAAGAAAACCGAAATTTCAGAAAGGGGGGAATATGAAATTACAGATTCCCTTTCAATGCAGATCAGTGACGGCAAAAGGGTAATCGGCCATAAGACCAATAAGGACTGGATCGATGTTGGCCGTCCTTGGGAGCTGATTGAAGTCAATGAAGAATTAATTAGCAAATTGAAAACAGAAATAAGAGGAAAAATCGAGGATGGCGCACACATCCACGGCGAAATCTTTTTGGATGAAGGAAGCATAATCAGGGCAGGCGTATACATTGAAGGCAATGTCTACATCGGCAAAAACTGTGATATTGGCCCTAATTCATATATCCGTGGCAATTCTTACTTGGGAGACCATGTTCATGTGGGAAATGCAGTCGAAATTAAAAATTCCATCATTATGGAGAATACGAATGTCAGCCACTTAAGCTATGTGGGGGATTCAGTCATCGGATCAAACTGTAACATAGCTGCGGGAACCAACATTGCAAACTTGCGTTTTGATAATCAATCAGTCAAAACAAAAATCAAAAATCAGATGATTGACAGCGGAAGACGTAAATTGGGTTCCATTATTGGAGACTCTGTAAAGACAGGCATTAACTCAAGCTTTTCTCCGGGTGTAAAGGTAGGCCATAATTCCACTATTGGTTCAGGGGTTTTGTTATATGATGATGTACCCTCTGATACACGTGTATTGGTAAAACAAAATCATATTATTCAAGATAAAAATAAGAAGAAATAAATATGGCGATATTATGGAAAATAAAAAAGACTCTATTGTAATATGCCCAGGAGCACAGGTATTGGGCGATGTGGAATTAGGAGAGGATGTATCCATCTGGCATGGAGCTGTTGTTCGGGGGGATACGGATTCAATCACCATAGGTGACAATTCCAACGTCCAGGACAATTGTGTTGTTCATTGCACCCGCGGGTTTCCGGTTGAGATTGGAGAAAATGTGTCAATAGGCCACGGTGCAGTTGTTCACGGATGCAAGTTGGATGACAACGTTTTGATTGGAATGAACGCCACTGTTTTAAATGGCGCCCACATAGCCAAAAATTCAATTGTTGGCGCAGGCGCTGTTGTAAGTGAGGGAAAAGAGTTCCCGGAAGGCAGTTTGATATTGGGAGTTCCTGCTAAAGCCATTAAGGAAGTCAGTCCGGAACAAATTGAACTAATTCAAAAGAATGCCGATAATTATGTAAAGCTTTCCAAACAGTACAAGGAAGATTAAATCATGAAACCAAGACAAATTGTAGATGAAATGGATTCTTATGTTCCTGGAAGGTCACAGGATGAAATCGCTCAGGAATTCAATTTAAACAAGGATGAAATCATCAAATTGGGATCTAATGAAAACCCATGGGGGCCATCCCCAAAGGCCATGGAAGCCATTAGGCAGGAAATCAGATCAATTAACAGATATCCGGAATCCCAACTTAAGGAGTTGGTCAGCGAAATAGCCAAATATAGTGAAGTTGAGGAAAATCAGGTGATTATCGGTGGGGATGGAGCTGATGAAATCATTGATGTTCTGGCAAAGACATTCATCGATGATGGTGATGAGTTCGTAGTGCCATTGCCTTCATATATGTACTATGAATATTTGCTGCAGCAGTATGGGGCCCATCCGGTCTATGCAAAATGGGATTTGGATAAGAATGAATTGGACGTCGATTCAGTTTTTGAAGCTATCGGCGATAAGACTAAAATGCTTTTCCTGTGCAGCCCCAACAATCCCACTGGAACTCTAATTCCAAAGGAAGTTTTGGCGGATATCGCTTCTGAAAACCCGAATGTGTTGATTGTTGTCGATGAAGCTTACTTCGAATACTCCGAGGTCACAAACAAGGATTTGATTAATGAATTTGATAATATTTTCATTATCCGCACGATGTCTAAGGTCTTGGGCCTTGCAGGAATGAGGATAGGTTACGGTTTGGCATGCAGCGAAATCATTGAATATATGCACAGGATCAAACCGGTATTTTCACTTACAAGACTTTCATTTGTTGCAGCCCTCAACACTTTTAAAGACACAGAATACATTGAGGAATCAATCAGAAAGGGAATAGAATCAAGACAATATCTATACGATGAATTATCAAAAATCGATTCGCTTAATGTATTCCCATCAAAGTCAAATTTCATGCTGATCGACATAAGGCGTACAGGTTTTACGGCATCAGAGCTGGCTTTGGAGTTGATGAAACGTGGAATTATTGTAAGGGATTGCACCTCCTTTAAGGGATTGGATGAATACTGGATTAGGATAAGTATTTGCACCCTTGAAGAAGATAAGAAATTCATTGACATAATAAAAGAGGTTTTAAATTAAATGTATATTGGTGGAACTGTAATATCCTCTGTGGAATTTCATGGAAACATGTCTTTAGTTATTTTCATGTCAAAATGTCCATTAACCTGCAGATATTGTCATAATGTGGAATTGCTGGAAGATAAAACCGAATGGTCTCTGGAGAAAGTGATTTCGGAAATAGACTCTTCAGCAGATTTTTTGGATGCGATTGTGATATCCGGGGGAGAGCCGTTAGTCCAAACGGATGCAGTAATCGAAATACTCAAATATGTACGTAAAATCGGTTTAAAAACCAAACTTGACACCAGCGGAATCTATCCTGATAAAATAGAAGAACTTTTAGACCTCAAACTTCTTGATTATGTTTCACTTGATGTCAAAACAACGTTTTCAAAATACAGAAAAATCACAGGTTCCAACGTCGGATTCAATGTTAAGAAATCCATGGAATTAATAAATGATGATCCGAACGTTCATCTGGAGATTAGAACAACTTACGTTCCAACATTACATACCAAAAAGGACATGTTCAATCTTGTTGATGAAATCAAAGGGGACATCTATACGATTCAACAATTTAGAAACAAAAACGTGCTGGATCCTGCCCTGGAAAAGGTTGAAGTTCCAAATCCTCATGATTTAAGAAAACTGGCCGAGGAAATCAAACCGTATTTCGCAGGCCAGGTCAAAGTTAAAAGCGCAGAATTCGGAGAGGAAATTATTTAGGGGTGTCAGGATGCCAATCTTATCGTTTTCAAGTAATGATATTGATGTGATTACCGGTAAAAAAACCAGAACCATTCGTAAAACTTGGAAGACCCCTCTTAAAAAAGGCGATAGGCTTTACTGTTATTGGAATCTGGTCTCAAAGGAAAAGATGAAAATTTTTGAAGCCATAGTCACTGATGTTGAAGACATTTCATTCAGTGAAATCGAGGGAAATGAGGAATTGGCCATGCAGGAAGGTTTCAAAGACTCTAATGACATGCTGAGAGAATTCAAAAAGATGTATGGCGGCAAAATCGATAGTGATGAGAAGTTCCAAATAATCTATTTTGAAAAGCTTGACATCGATGATTGGAAAGGCGACAAGATAGATGAAAAGGCCATGATAATGAAAAGGGCGGATATCCTGTTTGACAGCGGCAAGTTCGACAAGTCCACAATGTGTTATGATGCCGCATTGAAACTTGATCCGAATGATGTTTATCTGCTCAACAAGCAAGGGGATAACTTGTCCAGGTTGGGCAGATTCATTGATGCCATCGAATGTTATGACAGGGCATTGGAAATAGAACCGGACAACGAATACATTTTGAATAACAAGGCCATTGCCCTTTTAAATTCGGGAAACATTAATGAGGCGTATAAGGCCAGTACGATAGCCTATAATTACAGGCCAAGCAGTCCGATTGTTCTTTATTGGAGAGGATTCATTCTGGAAATATTGGGCCGTTATGACCAGGCGCTGAGAATTTATGACAAGCTCATTGTCATCGATGGTGAAAACCCGGAGGTTTGGAATGCACGAGGCAACCTGCTGACCGATATGGGCAGGCTGGAGGAGGCCATCGATTCGTTCAACAAGGCGGTTGAGGTCTGTCTGGATGATTCTGAAATGGATGCTTCAGCAATCAACAGGATGGGCAATGCTTTCATCGATTTGGGAAGGCTGGATGACGCTTTGGAATGTTTCAATAAGGCAATAGATTTGGAAAAGCACAACATTGACTTTTTGCTAAACAAGGGTGTTGTACTGATGGAGCTTGGGAAATTTGAAGAGGCCGTTGACAGTTTCAATAAGGTATTGCTTAAGAATCCGGATAATGAGGATGCATTTTTCTTAAAGGAAGAGTGTTTGGAAAACTTTTAGCTATTTTTTGCTTGTGATGTACATTACAAACATTTGGTATATGAAATTCAATTCTAACTTTTATTATTTTAAAGATTCATTTAATTAAAATTAGTTTTTAAAATCAATCTGATATTTTAATTAACCATTCATTTCATTTAATGAAAGTAAAATGGGTGATGGGAAGTGGGAATTATTTTTTGTATTTTTTAATCAGGTCTAATCCCCATGAAGTCATTTCATTAGCTTTCTGCTGTGAGTCGGACTCTGCAAAGCATCTGAAAATAGGTTCTGTACCGGATGGCCTTATGATTACCCAACCATCCTCTTTTAGGATTTTAACGCCGTCTGTTAAATCAAGTTCAAAATCTGTAGTTGTTTTGATTTCTTCAGCGATGCTGTCCATGACAAATACCTTTTCATCATCAGGACATTCGATTTTTGTCTTGCTTGCATAGTAAACCGGAAGTTCACTGACAAGTTCTGATAGTGTCTTCTTCTCTTTAGCCACAATCTCTAAGATTTTTGCCACGGTCATCACTGCATCTCTTCCATAAACGAAATCAGGGAAAATCAAACCTCCGTTTTCCTCTCCACCGAACAATCCGTTTTCATCTTTAAGTTTACGTGCCACAAGCAGATCTCCAACGGCAGTAGCTATTACCTTTCCGTTGTACTCATCAGCAATATCGTAAATGGCCTGTGAAGTTGCAACAGTTGTAACGACAATTCCGCCATCATTTTCTTTAAGCATCTGTTTTTCAACGAGCGTGAATGTCTTATCTCCTAAAACAAAGTTTCCTTTTTCGTCAATGCAGATTGTTCTGTCCGCATCCCCGTCGTGTGCAAGACCAATGTCAGCATCAAGTTCCTTTACAACGCTGATTAGCTCCTGTAAGTTTTCTTCGATTGGTTCCGGGTCACGACCTGGGAAAAATCCGTCAGCCTGGCAATTGAGGGTGGTTACATCACAGCCGAGTTTCCTGATCAGATAAGGTGCGGTGTATGATCCGGCACCGGAACCGCAGTCAACCACAACCTTCAAATTGGCCTTTCTGATTGCATCCGCATCAACTTTGGAGATTGCCTCGTCAATGTATTCATCAATTATCTTGTCATTCTTATATGACTTTCCAATTTCAGACCAATGGGCCCTTTTTGGTTCTTCATCAAAGTACAACTTTTCAATTGCAATATCCATTTCATCAGGTATTCCAATACCGAACTCATCTAAAAATTTGAGTCCGTTATATTTCGGAGGGTTATGTGAAGCAGTAATCATCACTCCTCCATCATAATATTTGCGAACAGCATATTGAACAGCAGGTGTCGGCAATATTCCCAAATCCACCACGTCACATCCGGATGATAAAAGTCCGGCCTTCACAGCTTCCATCAACATTGGGGAAGAGGTTCTTGTGTCTCCGCCGACTGCTACAGTGCCCTGAATTTGAGTTCCATAACAGGCGGCAAGTCTTGATGCGAACTCCGGAGTCAAAACATCATTTGCAGTTCTTCTAACTCCAAATGTTCCAAATAATCGTTTCTTGTCAGACATCTTATTAAATCCTATACATTTTATTACTATCATTTTTGGTTTTCAATTAATAAATAGATATTTATTTTGATATTTTCAGTTTATCGCCGGAAGTTAAAATCAGTTCCAATTGTGAATTATATTCAGTTATTTTCCCGCAGACCTCAACTTTTTTGTCTTTCAAGTCATTGATATCAAAGTTTTTGGATTGGAGTTCGGATGCCTGATTTTCAAAGATAATCACCATAATCTGGCCTGTACAGTCATTAACCGTTAAAAAATAACTGCTTTTGGAACTTGACTGGCTAACTTCCTGAACGACGCAGTCAATTTTCACTTCCTCATCAATCATTCCGCGATTGATGTCATCGATGTCAATTTTTTTGACTTCAATTGTCGGAGTGAAGATTATCAAACCGATAATTCCGATAAGAGAGGTTACCAAAGCTATTCTCAATAGTTTGTCATCTGTAATTTCCATAGGTTTCTATTGATCCTTCAGGTTAAAATAGTCGATAGGATTTCAAGCTGTAAAATTTATCTAAAGGTGGAAATATAATATTATCATGATTGATAATCTGACAAAAACCGAACTGTATGCCATTTTGACAGGTGTTTTTACAGCATGTCTGATTGTATCAAACATCATTGCAGGTAAAACATTTGATTTTTTCTCATTAACGTTGCCCTGTGGTGTGGTTATATTTCCGGTTATTTATATTGTCAATGATGTTTTGGCTGAAGTTTACGGTTACGAAAAGGCAAAAAGAGTTATTTGGCTTGGTTTTTTAATGAATTTGGTTGCCGTGATTTGCTATAATATTACAATCTTGCTGCCGGCACCGGTATTTTTTGAAAATTCAGAGGCCTTCAGCATTGTCTTGGGATCCACTTCCAGATTGCTGCTGGCCAGTTTTGCGGCATATTTGGCAGGTTCTCTTGTTAATGCAAAATTGATGGTGTTCCTAAAGAAAAAAGATGAGGATAAACTGTTTTTCAGATGCATCGCTTCAACACTGGTTGGTGAAGGTTTGGACGCAGTAATCTTTATCTTCATAGGGTTCGTAGGCACAATGCCTTTTGATGCGCTGCTTTTGATGATTGCGGCACAGGCATTGTTCAAGACTATCTACGAGATTGTTGTGTACCCTATTACTAAATATGTGATAAGCGGTGTCAAAGGATTACCTGATGGCTAATTTCCAGTATTGTACATGGAAACCAGCCTTTCAACGGTGTCAACATCCATCGGGCCCTTGTCCTTTCTTATGTTTTTGACAACAGGGAACCTTAATGAGTATCCTGTTTCATACTCGGGGGATTCAACGATTTCCGAAAATGCGATTTCCAAAACTATTTTCGGCTCCACTTTTATTTCACGGCCTTTTGTTGAAATCTCAAGCTCTTTCATCCTTCCGGTCAGGTATTCCAAGGTCGCATCATCAAGACCGGTTGCTGCATAAGCCACTGTTTTAAAATCATCATTTTCGTCCCTTAAAGCCACTAAGTAAGACCCGACGAAGTCTCCGCGTTTTCCGATTCCGTAGGTTCCGCCGACAATAACCATGTCCAATGTTTCAGGCTCCGCTTTGTATTTGAGCATTTTCTTACCGCGCAGCCCTGGAATATATGGTTCTTTTGCATCCTTAATCATGATGCCTTCGTGGCCGCCTTCGATTGATGTCTCAAACAGGTTCTGAATTTCGCCAATGTTGTCGGGTGTTCCCACAACCATCGTGCTCAGATTCATCTCGTCAATGCTTGAATCAACGATTTCCTCCAGCGTTGCCCTTCTGGTCTTTAAGGGTTCGTCAATCATCGGAACTTTGTAGTAAAGCACATCAAATAGGTATAATTTCAGGGGAACGTTTTCCATTGCTTCTTCCACATTGTACTTTCTTCTAACCCTATGCAGGATATTCTGGAAGGGCAATGGTTTGCCGTCTCTTGTAGCTATCACTTCGCCTTCCACAATGTAGTCCTCATGGGGAAGGTGTTCGTCAAACAGCTCAACAATTTCCGGAAGGGCACTGGTAATGTTTTCGAGTCTGCGGGTGAATATGTTGATTTCAGAATCTTTCCTGTGGACCTGAAGCCTAATGCCGTCATATTTGGTTTCACAAATTGCCTCGCCCATTTCAGGGATGATCTCATCAAGTGGAGGGGCCAACTGGGCAAGCATTGGCTTTACGGGTGTTCCTGGAGTTAAATTAAGTTTTTCCAGGCCGCCGGTGCCCTGTTCCTTGGCGGTTCTTGCAACAACAGAAAAGTCATTTGTAAGCATCTGAGCCCTTTCCACAACATTCTTGTCTATGTCGAAGGCCTGTGCTATCGCATCCCTTACAACGCCGTCCCCAACACCGATTCTCAGCTCTTCGGTAATTGTACGGGTCAGATATTTGGCTTCGGTAGCGCTTGCCTGTGATAATAGCTCCAATATGATGGCAATCTTACGGTTAGTTGACCTTGAACCGCTTATCTGGGATAGCTTGCGTAAGCTGTTGAAAACAAAATCAATTGTCAGTGGCTTTGAGAAAAAGGTCATTTGGGACTTTTTTGCATATAGCTTGATGCATGCCAGGCCGATGTCTCCTTCATCACGAACGGCGTCTTCAACCGCAGCATGTGTAGTTCCAACAGCCTCCGCCACTGCCCTTTCCACAAGCTTTCCGCCAATTCCAATTTCTTCAGAGCTCCATGCCGGAAACACGACACCCAATATAAGCAATCCCACCTGTTCAATGGTTTCGGAATCCAATTTCTTTAAAAACTCGGAGATTATCTCTGTTTTTTCCAATCTTTTTGTAGTCGCTTCAAGGGCGGAGTAAACGTCCACCAATTCCTGATACTTCATTAGAAATCCCCTTTGGCTATTTTCACTGCGCAGTATTCTCCACACATTGCACACATTTCATCATCGTCAAGCTCGCATTTGTCCCTATATCTTCTCGGTTTGGATTTGTCCAAGGCGAGGTCAAATTGGGCATCCCAGTCAAATTCTCTTCTGGCCTTTGCCATTGCCTTTTCTCTGGTCCATGCTGAGTCCAGGCCTTTTGCCACATCCGCGGCTTCGGCAGCTATTTTGGATGCAATAACTCCTTCCTTCACGTCCTCCAGGCTGGGCAGGGACAAATGTTCTGCCGGTGTTACATAACACAGGAAACTTGCCCCTGCAGTAGCGGCTATCGCCCCTCCAATCGCTCCTGTAATATGGTCATAGCCCGGAGCAAGATCAGTCACGAGCGGTCCGAGCACATAAAATGGAGCGCCATGGCAAACGGTTTTTTGGATTTCCATATTGGCCCTGATCTGATTTAGGGGCATGTGTCCCGGGCCTTCCACCATTACCTGGACATTGGCGTCCTGTGCCCTTTTGACAAGGCCTCCCAGGTTAACAAGCTCCTGAATTTGAGGGATATCACTTGCATCAGCCAGGCAGCCTGGCCTCAAGCCGTCACCCAGTGACAAGGTTATGTCGTATTCATAGGACAGCTCCAGAAGATAATCGTAGTTTTCATATAATGGGTTTTCCTGGCCGTTATGGTTTATCCAGGAGGCCATGAATGTCCCTCCGCGGCTTACAATGCCCATAATTCTGCTGGCGTCTTTCAGTTTTTGGACCAAATCCTTTGTGATTCCGCAGTGGAGTGTCATGAAGTCCACTCCTTCCTTTGCCTGATTTTCTATCGCTTTAAAGATGTCGTCAGAATCCATGTCGATTATTTCTTTATTTTTTCCGAGAGTTACGACACCCGCCTCATAGATTGGCACTGTTCCAATGCAGATGTCTACAGCATCCATGATTTTGCGTCTGAATAGCTTTAAATCAGAGCCGGTTGACAAGTCCATCAGCGCATCCGCACCATATTCCTGTGCCAATTTCGCCTTATTGATTTCCAATTCAATGTCATCGATTTTGGATGATGACCCGATGTTTGCATTAATCTTTGTTTTTAAGCCGTCTCCAATGCCACATGGTCTTGAATGTCCATTGATATTTTTTGGAATAACGACCAATCCCTTATCTATTAACTTGGCTAACTTATTAACATCAATATTTTCATATTCTGCAACATATTCCATTTCCGGTGTAATGTTGCCTTTTTGAGCTTCACTTTTCTGAGTCAAATTTATCCCTCGTGCTGACTAATCACTACTAATTATATACCTTCAGATATATAGAATTAATCAATCATTCAATTTGGGAAGTGTTTACTATTAAGGTCATATTTTTTGATACGGAAACCAATGGTTTGAACTGTCGTTTCTGCAGAATAATCGAGCTTGCAATGTTCACAGTTGTTGACGGGGAGGTTGTGGAGGAATATGACAAGTTCGTCAATGTCGGAAAGCCGCTGGACCCTAAAATCACCCGGATTACAGGAATCACCAACAGGGATTTGACTGAAAGGGGAGTAAGCGAAGAGGAAATAGCATATGATTTAAAAAAGAGGTTGACTGAAAATACAGTAATGATTGCACACAACTGCCAATTCGATTTGACATTCGTCTATTTCCTGTTGAAAAGGCATTTTCCCGATGAGGCCGATGAGATAGTCAGGAAACTGGATTGGATAGACACGGTCACCATCTTAAAGGACAGAAAGGATTACCCCCACAAATTGATTGATGCGGTTGAGCATTATGATATCGAAAAGGTTAATTTCCACAGGGCAATCGATGATACAAGAGCCCTATATCAGGTAACGCTGGCCATGAAAAATGAAAGGAATGATTTGGGAGAATACCGGAACGTCTTCGGATACAATCCAAAATATGGCGTTGGGGGAAAATTCCCGTTCATTGAATATAAACCTCAGCCATACCATAACTGCGGATGTCTGCCTGAAGAAAGGATTTTGCCGCGAAAGGGATTAAATCAGAGGATGAGGTAAATCGGGATTGTCCTTTTTAGGCTTTTCCCCACCAATCTTTTCCAGCCTCAATTCCAAAAATCTTTTTCCGTTTTCGGTTTTTGCAAAAATTGGTATTGACTGGCCGACGGTCCTGATGCTTTCCCTGTATCCGATTTCACGCATATTTTTGGATGAACAGCCGGTTGCCACATCACATGAGTCAAATAACGTTCTGGCTTCTTCAGGAGTCCTTTTTGAAGTGTGAACCACAAAAACATAAATGTTGATATTAGGAAATTCCCTTTTAAGATCGTTTATCTTTTCTGCATCGCTTGCCAGAGTGACGGTGACCGCAATGTTTTCATATCCTAGGGATATTGCCCGTTTGATTCCTTCAATCTGGTCGATTTCAGCAGTTTGAGGATTCAGGACATTTCCCTCGCCGATTTCAGGCACCAGTTCAGGTATGGGGCTGGTCTCCACAAGGCCTGAAACTCTTCCGCCGATTCCCTGAACCAGTTCCGGTTCTGCAACGATAATGGTTCCGCAGCCTTCCAGCACCATGACAACGCAATCAATCTCCTCTTTTTCAAGCAATGTGCACATGATTTCAGAAATTCCAAAGCTTAAGAAGTCCTTCATTCTCAATTGCCTTTCGGGAGTGCACATGCCAAAGTCATCAATTCTGAATTGGATGTTTTCGGCAATTGCCTCTTTTGTTAGTTTTTTGATTCCTCGGTGATGGTCAAAAAGGGGGCAGTATTCGACCTGAGGCTCTGTAACGTCAACAACCTTACCGTTTTCTATGGTAATTCTACTCAATCCTAACGCTTCGATAATATGTCTGCTCATGGTTGTTATATTTTATATAATGATTGTTATATTTTTTTGTTTACTTTTATTCTGTACTATATTGATTACATTAACACTTGAATTTTTCATATTGGGTAAATATTCCATTATAAGAGCAATATTAAACTAATTATGCTTTATATTTGGAAAAAAAGTTTAAATAATCTTAAATTATATATTTAATTGTTTTATGTATCTCAATGGAGGTGAAATCATGTATGGCGAAATTGTGGATAATTCATTACCTGACAAATGGGATGCTGAAGACAAAATTTTTAATTTGTGCATGGTTGAAATTGAGGAATTTCCACAGTATCTGACTAAACTTGATGATATTGAAGGCGTATTTCATCAGAGATATCTGTCTAAGGCTTATAAGGATTTGAATCTGGATTCCGTTAGGGAGAAATCCAATAAATCCCTTATAAACATAGAACATCATTCGTCCATAAACCGGTCTCTGTTAAGTCGGGATTTTGAATATCAAACGGCATTGCATGCAGGGTCTAAAAGGGAAGTCCAATCCTATATATTCAACACGGGTTCAGTCCCTAATTTGAAAATTGAATATGCCAATCCTACCTCATTCTTCAATCCCATCTGGATTAATACTCAGGATATGACGGCTTCAATAAGTCTAAATAATATTAAGTATAAACTATTAAACAGTGAAGTAATTAATGTATACGATGTTTTGGACTTGATGTGGATGCCCAAATTTAGGATGGATATTTCTATTGAGGAAATGATTGCTGAAATCGCGGGAATATACAATGAATTGATAATAAGTAAAAAATTATCGCATGTGCTTAGAAGAAGTCTGATTCTTTGGGCGGGAAAATTTGTAGCAGACCGCGAAAAATTAGATAAAATTAAAGGAGATTTGAAAATGTCTGCAATGGAAATCAATTCCTTGGAAGAGGATATTAAATCAGCCAGAATTGCTGGTGCATTAATGAGATCCGAAGAAAAAGGTAGAAAAGAAGGTATTGAAAAGGGCATTAAGGAAGGCAAGGAATCCGCCGAAAAGGGCTTTGTTTTAAAACTTTTAAAGTTCATGAGCCCTGAAGAGATTTCTGTAAAACTAGAAATACCGTTGGATAGGGTATATGAAATTAAAAATCTGTAAAAATAATTCTTTTTGGAGGTTGAGTGGGAAGGGTCTGTTCTTCCCACTGAATATGGTTAGAAAGTTTTTCAAAATAATAACAAAGGAGGAAAAGGAAGAAAAGAGGTTGTTTTTCTTCCTACATATACTGAACTAACTGTTCATCTTGGGCTTTGTTTCCAGGTTTGACTTTATCGATTGCCTCTTTGAAGTATTTGTATGGGATTTCTTTTGATTTGAGGTCATTTCTTAATGTGAGCATCGCCGCTTCACGGCATACCGCTTCAATGTCTGCTCCGACATATCCTTCAGTGTTTTTAGCCAATTTTTTGAGGTCAACATCTTTGGAAAGAGGCATGTCTTTGGTGTGCACTTCAAAGATTGAGAGTCTGGCTTCCTCATCAGGTTCGCTGACTTGAATGTGCCTGTCAAATCTTCCAGGTCTCATCAAACCGGCATCCAAAATGTCAGGTCTGTTGGTTGCAGCAATGATTGCAACATCCTCCAGTTCTTCCAAACCATCCATTTCGGTTAATAATTGGTTCACAACTCTTTTTGTAACACCGCTATCTCCATCGTTGCCGCTACGTGTGCTGGCTATTGCATCGATTTCATCGAAGAAGATCACAGTAGGAGCCGCCTGCTTTGCTTTTCTGAATACTTCGCGCACGCCTTTTTCAGATTCCCCAACCCATTTTGATAGAAGTTCAGGACCTTTGACGGAAATGAAGTTGGCTTCACTTTCACTTGCCACAGCTTTTGCAAGCAATGTTTTGCCTGTTCCGGGAATTCCATAAAGCAGGGTTCCCTTAGGAGGCCTTATGCCAAGGCGTTGGAATGTTTCCGGATGTTTCAATGGCCATTCGACCGCTTCTTTCAATTCTTGTTTCACGTCTTCAAGGCCGCCGACATCATCCCATTTGATATCAGGGATTTGCACAAGAACTTCCCTTAAGGCGGAAGGTTGGATTTCTTTTTGTGCGTTTTTAAAGTCCTCGCCTGTAACCACGATCTTTTCCATTACCTCTTTCGGAATCTCTTCATCATTTTGGATTTCAGGCAGGATTCTTCTGACTACCCTCATCGCGGCCTCTTTACACAATGACTCAAGGTCAGCCCCTACAAATCCGTGGGTTGTATTGGATATCTTGTCAAGGTCAACGTCATCCGCAAGTGGCATGTTCCTTGTATGAATCTCAAGGACTTCCTTTCTCTCTTCGCTGTCGGGCACCCCAATCTCGATTTCACGGTCGAATCTTCCAGGCCTTCTTAAGGCAGGATCAAGTGAGTCAGGCCTGTTTGTCGCACCGATGACAACCACCTGGCCTCTTGATTTAAGACCATCCATTAAAGTTAAAAGTTGAGCAACGGTTCTCCTTTCAACTTCTCCGTTGGTTTCTTCCCTTTTTGGAGCGATAGCATCGAGTTCATCTATGAATATGATTGAAGGTGAGTTTTCCTCTGCTTCTTCGAAGTATTCCCTCAGGTTCTCTTCAGATCCGCCAACATATTTGCTCATGATTTCAGGCCCGTTGATTGCAATGAAGTGGGCATCACTTTCGCTGGCCACAGCTTTTGCAAGCAAGGTTTTACCTGTTCCCGGCGGGCCGTGCATTAAAACTCCTTTCGGTGGTGCAATGCCTAATTTTTCAAAGAGTTCCGGTCTTTTAAGAGGGATTTCAATCATTTCCCTTACTTTTTTGACCTCATCTTTTAAGCCGCCGATGTCCTCATAGCTCACGTCAACAAGGTTTCCAACACCCTCGAGCTTGCTCACGTCAACAGGGGATTCGTGAAGTTGAACTTCGGTATTTGGGCCAACTATGACAATATCCTTTGGATTGGTGGACACGACTGCGAACTTAATCTCTTTCATTGCAGGTGTAAAGTCCATCAATTCATCAAATAGGCTATTAAAGCCCCGGTTCATACTTGGTCTTGGTGCTCTGATTTGAGACCCGATAATGTCTCCCTGCACCATTACCTTTCCGGCAAATAATCCGCGGACATCTCCCTGCACGCGGATGTTGTTTTCAATCGGTGCCAAAACAACCTTTTTAGCTTCTGTTGCTTTGGTCTTTTTAATGGTAACTTCCCCGCCGATGGTTGCTCCGGAGTTTTTACGCACTAACCCATCGATTCTGATAACTCCCAGACCAATATCGGTTTGTGAAGGAAGAGCGATAGCTGCAGTTCTTCTTTCGCCAACTATCTCGATCAAGTCTCTTTCTTGGATTCCTAAGTCATCCATGACATTCGGATCAAGTCTTGCAACGCCTTGACCGACATCCTTTTGGGAAATCGCTTCTGCAACTTTTAGAGTAATTTGATTTTCTGCCATATTATCATCTCCTTTGAATGGCTGTAAGTTAATAATTGTAATTTTCGCCAAAAATCTTTTTGTAACTTTTTGTAAGTTTATTAATCTTTGACAATATAAGGTTGTATGTTTTACTATATAAATGTTTCGGTCAAAAATTCAAAAATTTCTCTTTTTATTTTTGTTTGTTTCTTGTAAAAACAGTTAATGTTAATTGTTTTTAATATTTATGTTTCAACAGTTTTTATTAAAGAAAAATAATTATTGTAAGTAAGTTATATTTAAAATAAAATTTTAATTACTTTTTGGTATTTTAATATTTGTTCGTATCATACAAAACAGATTTTATCTTATGGTTCCGCCGAATCCTGTGAACAGTTTCCTGACATTTTCAATATCTTCCCTATATAATGCAGTTACCGCAAATGTCAAGCTTATGTGGTCATCGTCAATTTGCGGGCCGTTGTATGCGTCAATCAATTTGATATCGATAATATTATCCATATCCAATACGGTGTCCCGTATAACTTCAGCATTTACATTTTTAGAAAAGACACAGCTGATTGATTCCACCTTCTTGTCTAAATTCCTGACTTTCCAGTCATAAAGTTCCTTATTAAGCAAAACCCTGATATTTGCTATGCGCAGTTCTTTGGTTTTGTTTCCATCTTTCAATACAACAGTCTTGCCGTCAACACTTTCAAGAATTCCAATATGTATCTTGCCAGAATAGATATGCTTCAACCCGACTTCATGGCCAATTAACCTATTCAGGTAGGTATATTCATAATTTAAAGAGGCTATGGCCTTGTCACTTCTACCCAATGCGTTTTTGATGTCGCCCATATGCTTTGTCGCCTTTATGGCAATCTCAACGAATTTCTCATAGTCCTCATCATTGATGACATCCCTCAGTTCGGTAACGGCTTCGGCAAAGGTGTTTCTGATTTTTGGACCGTTGCTGTTCATGGTCTGGATGTGGTATGTCAGGTACGG
>NZ_JAZRHE010000124.1:0-14718 GCF_045644645.1 Methanobrevibacter sp. | reverse complement strand
CCATAAACCGGCGGTCCGGAACTGATCCAACTAACACATGACATTTCGGCTGGAAGATTTGGGAACACCTGTACAATATGGGCACTTAAAGTAGTTTCACTTCCAATTACTCTCATGTCTCCCCTACCTGTTTCATCCGGCGAATATTCTGTTCCGTCATACCTATTACGGTAAATCTGAGAAACATCTTCTATTGAAACCTTTTCATATCCTCTTTTTTTAATGTAGTAATGGTTTAGAAAATCAGCTATTTTTATGAAAATTTTGTTTAAAAAAAGAAAAAAATTAAAGTAGCAGGGATGCTACTTATTCTGGTTTTGAGATTAAGTCTGTTTTACAACCTGGGTTTCCTTCTTTCATGTGAGGGGTTCTTAAAACAGTGTCGTTTGCTTTTTCGATTTCTCTTGCTTCTTGTGCTAATTTAGCAGCGCATGCAGCGATTTCGTGAGCAGCAGCTACTAATGGGATGAAGTTTTCGAAACCTTTAGTCATGAAACAACCTTTCATGTCTAAGTTAGCAACGGATCCAGCCATTTCGTATGCAGCAATAGCTTTTGCTTTTGCGTATGGGTTAGCGAATCCACCAGCTTCTGCAGCTTTTTCAGCAGTAATTATGAGTTTAGGTAATTCGATTGCGCCTGCTTCGGCTTGTTCGATTACGCCGTCAATGGTTTTTTGGACTAATCTTAATGCTCCTGTTTCTGCTAATACTTTTAAGATGTCGGAGTTGAAGATTGCCATTTCAGTTGGGTCTAACCATTCTCTTTTTGCACCAATCATTGGGTCAGACATTACGATAATGTAACCTAATCCTTGTTCGTCCATTTCATCTTTCTTACCTTTACCTGGTGCGTCACCAATGATGATAGCAGGGATGTCTTTTTCAGATAATAATTCTCTTGCTCTTGCTGGTCCAGGTGCACCTGGGTTTGGGCTAATGAAGATTGCGAAATCAGGTTCGAAAGCGTCTATTTTAGGAACAACGTCTTCTACTTGTTCTGGGTTCATTTTTGCTCCAGATCCAAATGTTCTTACATCGATATTTGGTCTGTCTGCTCTTTCGTCTAACAATAGGTCAATTACTGGTGAAGGACCAATATTACCACTTTTAATAATAGCAATTTTAACTACCATAATTAAGTCTCCTTTTTCGATATTTATAATTTTAATTCAAAAACTATTTAAATTTTATTATTTATCCTTTTTAAACAATTTATTAATCAGTTTAATGAATATTATTCATTATTTTAATAAAATAAGTTAAATTATATACAATCTTCCATTTATTTAGAAATTTTTTGAGAAAATAATATTAATAATTGTTAAATTTTTAGAAAAAATCACCTAAAAATGATGAGCATTTTAGCAAGAAATTTTAAAAATCTTAAAAATTAGAATGAGTGGTTCCGACGAGATTCGAACTCGTGATCCCCTCCTTGTAAGGGAGGTATCATACCACTAGACCACGGAACCAACAAATATTATTATGGTTTTGTTCTTATATAAACATTTCGGTTATTCATATTTTTTAGTAAAAATTTATATAAAGATAACTATATAGTTATTATCACAATTAAAAAATTGAAGTGATAAAATGGCTTGGGATGACACAGCTAATAAAATATGGTTTGATGGAAACATGGTGGACTGGAAAGATGCAAATATTCATGTACTTTCTCATGTTGTCCATTATGGTACAAGTGTTTTTGAAGGAATACGTGCATATAAAAATGAAAACGGCGTTGGTGTATTTCGTTTAAAAGAGCATGTACAACGTTTATTCGATTCAGCAAAAATTTATAAAATTGAAATTCCTTATACTCAAGAAGAAATTGAAGAAGCAATTTTAGAAACTGTTCGTGTCAATGATTTAGACGGTTGCTACATACGTCCTATTGTATTTAAAGGCTATGGGGAACTTGGTGTGGATCCTACTAACTGTCCTGTCAACGTGGTTATTGCCGCTTGGGAATGGGGATCATATTTAGGCGAAGAAGGAATGGCAAACGGTGTGGATATTGGTATTTCATCATGGAGAAAACCGGCACCGGATACCTTCCCGGCACTTGCTAAATGTGGTGCTAACTATATGAATTCCCAATTAGCTAAACTTGAAGCTATTGACAACGGATATGATGAAGCTATCATGCTTGACTATGAAGGCCATGTATCAGAAGGTAGCGGAGAAAACATTTTCCTTGTTGAAGGTGAAAAATTGTTCACTCCGGCAATGTCTTCATCTAACCTCAAAGGTATTACAAGGGATTCAGTCATGACCATAGCTCGTGATTTAGGTTATGAGGTTGTTGAAGAGGTAATTTCAAGGGAAAGATTATATGCAGCCAATGAAGTATTTTTCACAGGAACTGCAGCAGAAGTTACTCCAATCAGGTCTATTGACCACAGAACCATAGGAATCGGTAGAAGAGGGCCTATTTCTGAAAAAATACAAACTGCATTCTTTGATATTGTTGAAGCTAAAGTTGAAGATAAATACGGTTGGTTATCTTACATTTAATCTGGTGTAGTCTATGAATATAATTCAAGGGATTATAATTGGTATTGTTCAGGGATTGACTGAATTTTTGCCAGTTAGTAGCTCAGCTCATTTGGTCTTTATTCAAAATATTTTGGGTGTTGAAAGCTCTCTTGCTTTTGATACTTTTCTTCATTTGGGATCATTGCTTGCAGTTTTATGGTTCTTTAGAGGAGATATTATCAAAATGCTTAAATCATGGTGGTTAAGCATCGGTGATCTTCTTCAAGGAAGGTTTAAGCAAGGCTTTCATGAGGACCCGTATAAAAGACTTGCATGGTATGTAATATTGGCTACTATTCCTGTTGGCCTCGTCGGAGTATTGTTTGAAGACTCTGTAGATGCACTATTTTCCGGGGCGCTTTATGTTCCCGCATTCTTTTTATTTGTAACCGGTACTATCCTTTACTTATCCCAAAGAATGACCAGTGGCGAGATAAATTTCCATAATGTCAGTGCCAAGGAATCATTATTTATGGGTTTAGGTCAGGCATGTGCAATTTTGCCGGGCCTTTCACGTTCAGGTACTACCATTGCAGCAGGACTTGTAATTGGATTGGATAAGGAGTTTGCAGCCAAATTCAGTTTCATATTATCAATTCCAGCTATTTTGGGTGCTTTCCTATTGCAGGTAAAGGATATTGGTTCTGCAATGGATGCGAATTTTTTACCTATAATCTTAGGTTTTGTTGCGGCATTTGTTGCAGGTTATGCAGCTATTAAATGGATGCTTGACTTAATTCAAAAAAGAAGTTTGGATATATTTTCATACTATTGTTGGGCCGTAGGCATAATAGTATTCATGGGTTCAATAGCCCATATATTCTAAAAATAAGATTTATAGAGATTATTTAAATCTCTATTTACATACTTTTTCTATTTTTTTTCTTAATTTATCGACGGAATTTCCTAAAACCAGTGCTGTAAACATTGCTCCGCCAGCTCCGGCACCTTCCTTAACGAATCCTTTCAGATAATTTTTCAATCCGTCATGTTCGGATTCTTCAAATCTCGGGTCAACTACATTTACAGCGATGTTATCATCTATCTGCTTTAAGATACCAAATAAATCTGCAGTTTCATCGCCTGCAACATAAACTGTTGTGGCCAAATTGATTCTTGAAAAATCGAAGGTAGGCTGTATGTTCTTTATGATTGCGCATACTGCGGCCATTTGTGTTCCTCCAGCCAATATTACTGGAATTTCTGAACCTAAAACTATTCCCGCTATTGCCGGCAATGTTGGATCCCCTACTGCTCCTATTGCTTGGATGGCGTCAATTTCATCTTTTTTGGGGTCAAGGCCTGCGTTTTTCAGTCCTTCATCCACCACTTTTGTTTTCATGTCATGAGGATTGTGTGGCATGCTTCCGCTTACTTTTTCATTGGCGTCATAGCCAAGTGCTCTTAGGACTCCTAAAGCGGTTGTGGTTCCTGCCGCTATACTTTCACCGATTATAAGAATTTCATGTCTTCTTGATAGCTCAGCACCTAAGTCTTTTGCATTTTCAAATATCTCAAGCGGATTAAGAACTCCTTTTCCAGTTCTTATGTCCCTTCCATATTCTTTGCCTAGGCTTACATATTCTAAATCGGGTTTGATTTTAGATCCTGCATCAAGAATAACAAAAGGAACCTCTGCAAGTTGAAGTGATGCTTTTGTAAGTCTTGCAGGAGTTGGTGCTGCCGCATCACCCACTACAGTTTCAGCTGGGGCAGCACAACATCTTACTTCTCCCAAAACCATAAATTCGGCATCTGAAGCAGGAGTATATATTGTTAGTTCTGCAGATGGGCCGGCACCTGAAATGCCATCCATCAATGAGGTATCGGTTGTTCCGATAGTAAGCAAAAATACTGCATCATTGGATTCTTGCAATTTTTCTACCAAATCGGTTGAACCATAAGTTGTGACTCCATCAATCATCCTTTTCACCCTGTTTTTTCAGTAAATCAATAATAATTTTATTTTGGTTAATAATTTTTTTGTTTTGAAGCATAATTTTCTTTAACATTTCAATTTCTGGAAGTTCATCATCTGTTTGGAATGTTTGGCCATCTCTTGCTCTTGGCGGAATTCTAATCTGGTCTTTTGGAGGAAGAGATGTTTTTTCATCTCCTCTCGGAGGTATCACTCCTCTTGAAGCACTGTCTTCATTTGAAATGAAGTCAACATATCTGTGTGTCACCTTGTTTTTTGACCTTTCATCAAGCAATTCCATTAGCCTGTCATCAACTTCCTTAACTCCATGAAGCTGCTCCTGCTCCACTTCATGCAATAATCTTTTTTGAATGTTGTAAGCATTGTAAATTGGAATTCCTCTTGTTTCGCATTCATTTTTAAACATATCACTTATATTGATGTCTCCAGTCAGTTTTTTAACTCTTTTTTGTTCTGGAGTATTAGCACTATAAAATCCCATACTTTCACTTATGTTTTTTTAATTTAAAAAATATTTTTATATTCTTAATTAGTAATATAGTAATTAATTAAATTTTTTAGTGATTGTCTTGATAAGTTTGGGGATTGAAGGGACTGCAGAAAAGACCGGTGTAGGTATTGTTGATGGTGATGGGAACATATTAGCCATGGCTGGAAAACAGCTGTTCCCGGAAGAGGGGGGAATACATCCAAGACTGGCCGCAGAACATCATGCCAAATGGATTCCTGAGCTTATTCCCCAAGCTATTGAAGAGTCAGGTCTCGATTATTCTGACATTGACTTAATCTCTTTTTCACAGGGCCCTGGACTCGGTCCTGCTTTAAGGATTGTCGCAACTTCAGCCCGTAGTTTAGCATTATCATTAAATAAGCCTATAATTGGTGTTAATCACTGTATTGGTCATGTTGAAGTTGGAAAGCTTGATACTGGTGCAGTCAATCCGGTATCACTTTATGTAAGTGGTGGAAACAGTCAGGTAATTGCCTATGAAAGCGGGAGATATAGGATTTTTGGCGAAACCTTAGACATAGCCATCGGCAATTGTCTTGATCATTTCGGCCGTGAAACCGGCTTGGGACATCCCGGAGGGCCAGTAATAGAAAAATTGGCCGGGGAAGGTTCATACATAGACCTGCCTTATGTTGTAAAAGGCATGGACTTTTCATTTTCAGGATTGCTGTCTGCCGCTTTAAGGGAAGCTGAAAAGGGAACTCCTATGGAGGACATTTGCTTTTCACTTCAGGAAACCGCCTTTTCCATGCTTGTTGAAGTAACCGAGAGGGCATTATCCCACACACAAAAGGATGAAGTGATGCTCTGCGGTGGGGTTTCTGCCAATTCAAGATTGCGTGAAATGCTCAGGACAATGTCTGAAGAGCATGGAGCCAAATTCTACATGCCAGAAATGAAGCTATGTGGTGACAATGGAGTCATGATTGCATGGCTGGGCCTTTTGATGTGTAAGGAATTTGGCCCTATGGATTTGTCCCAAACTGGAATCATACAGAAATTCAGAACAGATGAGGTGGACATTCCGTGGATTGACAATTCAAAATCCTATTTGAAATTAAGTGATGATTTGATAGCCAAAGGTGCGGAGTCCAATATTGTTAAAACCAGTTATTTGGGCGAAAATGCCGTTTTGAAAGACAGAATCCCTAAAGGATATAGGATAAGAGAAATCGATGATAAAATCAGAAGGGCAAGAACAAAAGAGGAAGCCAAGCTATTGTCTGATGCAAAGCGTGCCGGTGTAAGGACTCCTGTTTTGTATGATATCGATTTGGAAAATAAGGCTATTGTCATGGAAGAGATTGATGGGCCGATGCTTAAGGATGTTATAAATGATGATTTGGCATTCGGGATTGGTGAAGAGATTGCAAAGCTTCATTCAGCAGACATCATTCATGGAGACATTACCACATCAAATATTCTGCTTCGGGATGACAATCTTGTTTTCATTGATTTCGGACTTGGAAGATATTCTAACCTTAATGAAGATAAGGCTGTTGATTTGCTTGTTTTAAAAAAGTCCCTGCAAAGTATTGACTATAATCTTGCTTTAAGATACTTTGATTTTGTTTTAAAAGGATATGGTAATGAATCAATTGTAAATACAATATCTGATATTGAATCCCGTGGAAGATATACTCATTAGTTAACTATATTAAAAATTTATAATATACTATTTTTATGATAACATTTATAACTGGTAACGAACATAAAGTTAAAGAAGCAGAGAATATTTTCAAAGATTATGACATTAAGTTGGAGCATATTGATTTGGGTTACACAGAACCTCAAGGAACTCTTGAGGAAGTGGCCATATCAGGCGCAAAATATGCTTGTCGTAAGCTTGAAAGACCTGTGATTGTTGAAGATGCTGGTTTATTCATTAAAGCTTTAAATGATTTTCCTGGGGTCTATTCACACTATGTTCAAGATACCATAGGAAATCAAGGAATTTTAAAGCTATTGACAGATACTGATGACCGTTATGCCGAATTCAGGTCAGTTATTGGGTACTGTGCCCCCAATTCTGAGCCCAAGACTTTTTTAGGCAAGGTGTCAGGTGAAATCGCAGTTGAAGAGAGAGGAAATTTAGGATTTGCTTTTGATCCTTTGTTTTATGTTCCAAGTGAGGGTAAGACATTCGGTGAACTTACAACTGATGAGAAAAACCAATTTTCACATAGAAAGAATTCATTAAAAAAATTTATTGAATGGTATTCTAATCAAGAATAATTATTTAAAAATTTATAAAGAGGTTATATTATGGCAAGACCAGAATGGGTAACTTATAGTGACGAAGAAATTGAAGAAATGATTTTGAAATTTAACAAAGAAGGTAAAAGTACTTCCGAAATCGGTATTATATTAAGTGACCAATACGGAATTCCGTCTGTAAAAGATGTAACCGGTGAAAGAATCACTGAAATTTTAGAAAGGAACGGTCAGGCTGGAGAATACCCAGAAGACTTATTAAACTTAATCAAAAGAGCTGTTAACATCAGGGATCACTTGGAAGAAAATCCTAAGGATTTACACTCTAAAAGAGGTTTAACCATTATCGAATCCAGAATCAGAAAATTAGCTTCTTATTACGTAAATGAAGGAAAATTACCAGAAGGTTGGAGATACAATCCAAAAGAAGCAGCACTCCTTGTTAAATAGGGCTGAAGAAGCTACTAATATGCTCAAAGAGCATATTGAAAAGGATAGTGTTATAAGAATAATTTCTCATAACGATGCTGATGGAATCTCATCAGCGGCAGTGATAGCTAATGCTTTGGCTGAAGAGAACGTTCAGTTCCACACTACCATTATTCCACGTCTTAAGGCAGATATTGTGAATCAGCTAAGGCATGAAAGCTATGATTTATTTATCTTTTCAGACATGGGAAGTGCATTCGTAAAGGAATTCAATACCTATAAAAAGGATGTAATCATCGCTGACCATCATCAAATTGATGGTACCGAATCAGAAAGCAATGTGGTTCATTTGAATCCCCATATCTTTGACATCGATGGCAGTAAAGATCTATCCGGTGCAGGTTCAAGTTATTTGATTGTTCGTGGTCTTGGAAAAGAACATTTGGCTCACTTTGCTTTAATTGGTGCTTTTGGTGATATGCAAGGACAAAGCGGGTTCACAGGTGTTAATCGTTTAATTCTTAACGATGCTTTGGAAAGTGGTGTTTTGGAAATTCATGAAGATTTGAAAATCGTATCTAAATCTTCCGAACCTATTTTCAAATCCCTCGCTTATACATTTTCACCACCTCTCCCTGGCATTAGTGGAGATTTGGAAGGTGCTCAGGAATTTTTGGAGAAAATGAACTTGTCTTACGGAATCAAATTCACAGATTTGGAAGATGAGGAAAAGGACCTTTTGAAAGATGCGCTTATTAGCATTAATCCGGATATTTTTGGGGATTGCTATACCGTTCCAAGAGAAGTTCCCCTGTTGCGTGATTTGGAGGAATATTCATACATTCTTGATGCATGCGGCAAGAACAAAAAACAGGGTTTGGGTTTAAGCATAGCTCTCGGCGAGAAAGGGCAGGCTATTGATGCTGCTTTAAAACTGCAGAGGGAATACCGTGACCAAATCGTTAAAGGACTTGAATGGGTTAAACGTGAAGGTGCAGTTCAGCTTTCAGATATCCAATATCTATACTCTGAAGATAAAGTGTTGAAATCTGTAATGGGAACAATAGCAAGTATTGGTTTGTCTGTGGAATTATTGGACAATTCCAAACCTGTAATTGGCCTATCAAGACTTCATAAGGATATTAAAGTTTCCGGCAGGACAACAAGGGAAATGGTTGCTCGTGGCGTTAACCTCGGAAAGGCCCTACAGGATTCTTCAAACAATTTTGGAGGACAGGGCGGAGGTCATGACATTGCTGCAGGTGCAATGATTCCATATGAAAGTAAGGATAATTTCTTGAACCTTGTAAATGAAATGGTTGAATATCAATTGAATAACTGATTAATATGTTTTTAACTAAAAAAGAAGAACAAATGTGTGATGGTGAGTTTGGAGAGACCATTAGAAAAAGCATGGATATCCTAGTCGCACTTGGAGATATTTACGGTGCTTCTAAATTAGTTGACATTACTTCCGCACAGGTATCTGGTGTTTCCTATAAGACTATTGGGGAAGCCGGATTGGAGTATCTGGAAGATTTGGCCAGTGATGGTTTGGGTGTTGCAAGTGTTAATGCATCCTTAAATCCCCCTGGAACTGATTTGGATAATTGGAAAGAGTTAGGTTTTCCAGAAGAGTTTTCCATCAAACAAAATAAGATAGTTGATGCTTATGGAAAACTTGGAATTTCTAAAACCTGTACATGCACTCCTTATTTGGTGGGTAATGTTCCAAGATTTGCAGATCATGTGTCCTGGTCTGAATCATCTGCTGTAGCTTATGTCAATTCTGTAATTGGAGCTAGAACAAATCGTGAAGGAGGTCCGGCAGCATTGGCTGCAGCAATTGTTGGTAAAACTCCTTTATATGGTTTCCATTTGGACCGCAATAGAAAAGCCAATTTGGTTGTCAATGTTACAACCGAGTTAAGAGGTGCTGATTTTGGTGCATTAGGTTATATAATCGGTAAAGTTGTAGGTAGTGGTGTTCCATACTTTAAACTTAAGAATACTCCTGATAATAATGATTTAAAAACATTAGGTGCAGCTTTAGCTTCATCCGGTTCAGTTGCTCTTTATCATATGGAAAACGTTACTCCGGAATATAAACAGGCAGGTGTTGAAGATGTTGAGGATATGATGTTTATTTCTGAAAAGGAAATATTAAAAACTCGTGAAGATTTATCTACAACTGACAGAGAACCTGACTTAATTTGTTTAGGATGTCCTCACGCATCACTTGAAGAAATTAAAAGAGTAGCTAACATTGTTCAGGGTAAAACTATTAAAAACAAATTATGGATTTGCACATCAGTCAGCGTAAAGGCAACAGCTGATAGGATGGGATATACCAAAACCATTGAGAATGCAGGCGGAAATGTTGTCTGTGATACCTGCATGGTCGTAGCTCCTATTGAGGATATGGGCTTTGAGGTGATTGGTGTGAATTCAGCAAAAGCAGCAAACTATGTTCCATCAATGTGTGGATTGGATGTTGTTTATAATGATGTGGAAAATCTTATTCAATTTGAATAGGTTTTCTCAATATTACTTTTTTTAAAATTTTAAAACTTTAAATTGAATAAACTCTATATATTATACTAATCTGATGTGATGAATTGTTGATGAATTATTTAGTAGTTGGTGCCGGAAATGATAGCTGGTCCGTTGCAGGATTATTAAATTATTTGGACATATGTTACTATCGCTGATTTAAGACATGTTTGGATGAAGGAAGTAGGAAATATGAATGAATCTGACTTTAAAAAAGACACTACCTTTGGTGTAATTGGTGTTTGCGGAGCTAATGGTAATTTAATAGCTAGAATACTTAAAGAAAGAGGATTTAATGTAATTGCCACTGACATTACTCAAAAAAGAGATTGCAGATTTGCAAGTGCACTTGAAGGTTATGACATCGATGTTTTCTATGGCAAAACACCTGACGCGTTCTTTAACAAAGTCGATTATGTTATTCCTCCAGCCAGTTTGCCTAAGGATTCAGAGATGTATAAAAGAATCAATAAACCCATTTTGGAATTGACAGATATAATTGAAATTTTCAAATCCGAAAAGGAAGTATTTGGAATAACAGGCACCAATGGTAAAACCACTTCAACCACCTTGCTTAAAAAGATAGCTGCAGACAATGGAATCATTCCTTGTGAACATAATCTGGAAGGAATGCAAGGAAACGCAGAATTTATTCCAATTTTACAGTCAAGATTAGATGCAGAAGTTGGTATTTTGGAAGTGGGAACATTTGGAGTTCCAGGCACTGTTGAACGAATAGTTAAAAATACAAACATGTCTGCAGGTCTGATTACAAACATCACTCCGGATCACTTAAATGATTTGGGGAGCTTTATGGATTACGCTAATGTTAAGGCGGAATTCATTAAAGAGTTAAACGGTAAAAAATTAATCGTTAATGGCCATGACCCAACAATCATGGGTCTTTTAAGAAAATTAAATTTTGAAGGTGAGGTCATTACCTTTGGTGTTGATGAACGTCCGGATTCAATTGGTATAAAGGAATGCGTATGCGGTAATGAGCTCGCTGTTAAAGAGATTATTTCCGGTTGTGGTTATTACTTCTGCAAATGTGGCTTAACAACTCCACAGGTTGACTACATTGCAACAAATGTGAATTTGACTAATAGAACTTTTGATTTACACACTCCAGAAGGGAAATTGCAGGTTAAAATGGCAATAGATGGGGTTCATAATGTTTATAATGTCACTGGTGTAATCATTGCAGCTCACGAATTTTTAAAATTGCCTTACGATAAAATACTTGAAACAGTATCTACTTTTACCGGAGTTGAAGGAAGAATGGAAAAAGTGGATAAGGTAAATGGAAAAACCGTTTTTGTAGATTATGCCCATAATCCCGCAGGTGTTCAAACTGTTTTAAAGGAGTTCCAAAAATTATTTGGAGACTTTACAACTGTCATTACGGTTTCATCCGAATCAGGTTATGTTGGTGATTTGGAGATTTTCAATAGTGTTTTGAAATTTTCGAAATTTATAGTTCCTGCATCACCTGCATCCCAAAAGATAGCTAGGGAAAAATTGGAAGAGAATTCCAGATTAAACGATAGGATATTTTTAAACCACATTAGTGAGTTTGAAAAACAGGGCACTCTTGGAGCCAATGAAAAAGATGTTCATGATGGAATAAAAAAAGCATTGAATTTGGATTGTGAAATGATAGTGGCTATCGGTGAAGCCGCCACCAAGTTCAAATCCGTAATTCATGATTTGGCCGAATGATGTATGAAACTTGCACAGTTGTTGGCCTACTTTCGATTACTTTTCAAATGCTCTCACTAACAGTTTATAAATGCTAAAACCAATATGTTAATTAAGGGTATTGGTAGAATATTTTTCATAATTTCAGATTTAACTATATGAGGTTTATTCATGGTGAGCTATATTAATCATCCTTTGATAAAGGAAAATTCCATTGAATCAAGACTTTATCAGCAGATTCTTGCGGGGGATGTTTTAAAGAATGGTAATACAATGGTCGTTGCACCAACCGCATTAGGCAAAACAATTGTAGCCATTTTGGTAGCTGCCGATAGATTGTATAAAGTTAAAAACTCTAAAGTACTTGTTTTGGCACCATCCAAACCTCTGGCCATTCAGCATGAAGCTAGTTTTAAAGAATTTTTAACCCTGCCCTGCACTTCCATAACTGGTGCCGTTAAAACTGATGATAGGGTTAAAAGATGGGAGGAGTCCAGAATCATTTGCGCAACACCGCAGACTGTTGAATCGGATTTGCTAAACGGGCGTTATGATTTGAGTAGTGTTTCATTGGTTGTTTTTGATGAATGCCACCATGGTGTGGGATCTTATTCTTATGTTTATTTGGCTTCAAGATATGTTCAGGAATCCAAATTCAATTTGATTTTAGGTCTGACTGCTTCTCCAGGTTCCGATAAGGCAAAAATCAAGGAAGTTTGTCAAAATTTGTATATTCAAAGCATTGTTGTTAAAACGGAAGATGACAGTGATGTAAAACCTTACTTTAATCCGGTTGAAATAGATTGGGTTAGAGTCAAGATGAGCAAGGAATTGGAAAAAATAAAAACTCACATAGATAAAGCTCTAAAAATCAGACTTAAGGCTTTAAAAAACATGGGCGTTATTAAGACGGTTGCTGTTGGAAAAGTTGATATTTTAAAAGCAAGAAGCAGGATTCAAGGCGAAATTGCAAGAACTACAAATCCGGATAAAGATTTATTCCAGGCAATTTCAATATTAAGCGCTGTTATCAATATTCAGCATGCTCAGGAGTTAATTGAAACTCAGGGAGTTTCAACATTTAACAGGTATGTTGCAAGGCTTCGTAAAAAAAATACCAAGGCTGCAAAATCATTGATGTGGGATGACAATTTTTCACGTGCAATGAAACTTGCAAAAGAAGCTGAAAAACATGGATGGGAACATCCTAAATTAAGAGAACTTACTAAGATTCTTAAAAAAGAATTGGGTTCCCTTGATGGTCAAACTAAACTCCAATCAACAAGATTTACAGATAAGGAAGATGAATCATCATCAAAGATTATTGTATTTACACAATATCGTGACACTCTTGAAATGATTCATCAAAAACTTGAAAAGGAAGGAATAAAATCTGCTAAATTCTTCGGTCAGGCCACTAAAGATGGTGAAAAGGGTTTAACTCAAAAACAGCAAAAGGCCATTATTAAATCTTTTAGGATGGGAGAATATGACGTGCTTTTGTCAACCAGTGTTGCGGAGGAAGGTATAGATATTCCTGCCGTTGATTTGGTTATTTTATATGAGCCTGTTCCATCCGAAGTTAGAATGATTCAAAGAAGGGGCAGGACAGGCCGTAAAAGAACAGGTCGTGTAAAAGTCCTTATAACCAATGGCACAAGGGATGAAGGCTATTACTGGTCTTCAGTCAATAAGGAGATCAGCATGAAAAACCAGTTAATAGACCCTGATGTTTTGGAGGAATTGAATGCTACAGCACTTTTGAGAATGGAGAATGAAAAGAAGGTCAGGGTCATTGAAAAGCCTAAAAAAGAGAATGATTTTCCAATAGTTTATGCCGATTCGCGTGAGGGTAATTCGAAGGTAATTAGACATTTGACAGAAATGGAAATTGACGTTAAGGTTCAATCGATGGCGGTTGCCGATTATCAGGTTAGTGATGAAGTGGCTATTGAGAGGAAGACCGCAAAAGATTTCGTTGATTCCATAATCGATAAAAGATTGTTCAAGCAGGCCCGAGAATTATCTGAAGAATTCAAAAAGCCTGTTTTGATTCTTGAAGGTGATGACTTATACGGAGGTATGGTTAATGCAAATGCCATTCGGGGGTCTATTGCTTCAATAGCCTTGGATTTTGGAATAAGCATTATTCCTACTAGAAATGCACAGGATACTGCGGCAATGATTAAAAGAATAGCTATTAGAGAACAAAATGGAGAAAGAACTCCAGTTCAAATAAGAACAGATAAAAAACCGGTTAGCTTATTGGAACAACAGCTGTTCATTGTAGAATCATTACCTAATATAGGTCCGGTCAATGCTAAAAATTTGCTTGAGCATTTCGGCTCTGTAGCCAATATCATAAACGCTTCTGAAAAGGAGCTTCAAGAAGTTGAAGGAATTGGTAACAAAACAGCTGAAAATATTAGAAAAGTCATTGATTCTAAATATTTGTATTTTAAAAAAGAGATTAAAGAAAAAAAACTTCTTTAGAAGTTTTTCTTTATGTATTCATAACTTTTTTTAATAGAATCTTCATCATTTACTTCAATGATGTAGATGCCATCATATTTTTTTGACTCGAAAGTATTGATGATACGTTTTAAATCAATAGAGCCTTCACCTAAAGCAAGGTGTGAGTCATCATCACCAAAATTATCATGCATATGTATGTGTTTAATCGAATCAAAATACATCTCATCTGCGGAGTATCCGACATGGTTTGCATGACCGATGTCAAGTGTCATGGACATATCGTTTTCTGTGAGGAACTCATCCAGCCTTTTCATGTCCATGTAAATCATGGCCTCAAATGTCGGCATGTTTTCAATT
>NZ_JAZRHE010000123.1:0-7328 GCF_045644645.1 Methanobrevibacter sp. | reverse complement strand
ATTTGGTCAACTGCTTTTGCAGCTGCTAAGTGGTGTTGTACATCACAAATACCACAAATACGAGGTACTAATCTTGGTAATTCTTCTACAGGACGGCCTGTTAAGAATTTTTCGAAACCTCTGAATTCCATAACGTGTAATCTTGTTTCTTCTACATTTCCAGCATCGTCGAGGTGTACGGTAATTTTAGCGTGTCCTTCGATACGAGTAACTGGTTCCATAGTGAGTTTAACCATTTTATTCTCCTCCTTTCTGCATTTTCATAGGTACTAAAGCTGCAGGTAATGTGTAAGTGTAGAAAGTACCTACGATATCATCTAATTGATCAGCAACAGTTTCAGGATCTACTGTTTTATCTTCGTTTACACCGTAGTCAGATGCAATCGCACTGATCATTTTTGCTCCTTGGTCTAATACTTTAGCAGTAGGACCGTAACATCCTCTACATTGGATACCAATGGAAGGACATTCTGCACCACATAATGATACAGTTGCAGGACCCATACATACTAAACCTTGTGAAATTAAACATAAATCAGGTTCAGGAAGACCTACTTCAAATTGTCTTTTAATGAAGTCCATAGCTAAACCAGCAGGTGGTTTTTCTCTAGGGCATACTTCACAAAGGTTTGTGGAAGGCAATTCGATGGTGTCTCCTCTTAATAATGCTAAAACAGCTTCAGCTACAACATCAGAACGAGGTGGACAACCTGGAATCATTAAATCAATATCCATACTTTCACTGATAGGTCTTACCCTGCTTTCAAGATGAGGAACATCTTCGTGAGGAATAATTCCTTCAGGGTTTACAGTAGATACTGAGTTAATGTATCCTTCTTCTTCTAATTCTTCAACAGTCCATAAGTTTCCAAGACCTGGAATACCTCCGTAACATGCGCAAGTACCGTAAGAAATAACCATGTTAGCCTTTTCGTTTAACATTTCAGCTAATTCTCTGTTTTCGTCATTTCTTACTCCACCTTCAACAATAATAATGTCTAAATCAGGTACTTCATCATATTTAGTATCCATGAGTACAGGGGAAAATTCAAAATCTGCAAATTCCATAACATCAATTAAGGATTCGTGGAAATCTGCAATGGATAAGTGGCATCCGGAACAGCCACTGAACCACATAGTTCCTATTTTAACTTTATCTGCCATATTCATTCCTCCAATCTATCTTTCAGCATCTAATTGTCCTTTTAATGGAGCTGGACCTAATTCTTTGATTCTGTTAACCATCATTTTAACAGATTCTGAGAATTTTTCACCTTCGGATGCAGAAATCCAGTCATGGTGAACTCTTTCTTTTCCAATTCCCATATCTTCGACTAATTTATAAATTAATCTCATTCTACGATCTAATTTGTAGTTACCAGCGTCATAGTGGCAGTCACCCATGTGACATCCTGCTACAAATACCCCATCAGCACCTTCTTGGAATGCTTTTAAAACAAATTGTGGGTCAATTCTTCCAGAACACATTACACGAATAACTCTAATATTCGGTGGGTATTGCATCCTTGCAGTACCTGCTGTGTCTGCTCCTCCATAGGAACACCAGTTGCAACAAAACATTACAATTTTTACATCATCAGCCATAGAGTTTCTCCTCCTCTATAAATATTTTTTGGCGATTTTGAAAAACTTTTGTCTTTCAAAATCAAATTTTAAAGTTTTTTAAAAAATTTTAAAATCTTTTCATTTAAAGCCTGCATGTTTAGGCACGCCTTAAATCACAATTTTCGTACTTAATGAGCTAGCTCAGCATTACATTACGTACTGATTAATATATTTCATTTATAATTAATATAAAGGTTACTCGGAGATTAAAGTCAAAAAGTTTATATACTATGAAACAAGATTTTTAAAAACTATTAAAAAAAGGTTAAAATAAGAAAAAAAGATAAATTAGATGGAATTACATTCCATCATGACTCATTTCAATCATATTTTGAGTTAATTGAGCTAATTCATCAGGAAGTCCAGTAATGTCCATGTTTAAAAATCCTCTAACAATCATAGACTCGGCATCTTCCTCATCAATACCTCTAGAGGTCAAATAATTGATTTCATCTTCTGAAATTTTGCCCACTGCCGCTTCGTGAGACATCTCCAAATTCGCAGAACTGGCTTCAAGTTCGGGTACTGCATAGATAAAACTATCCTCAGACAACACTAACCCATGACATTCCAGATGACCTTTAACATCAGGAACAGTGCCTGCCAAATGTCCTCTGGCATAAATTTGAGATTCATCCTGTGCAACAGCCCTTGAAATTACCTCTCCCTTTGAACCTTTTGCATTCAATAAAACTCTGGATCCAACATCGATGATGGAGTCTTTTTTACCTGCCTGAATACTTTGAAAAATGGCTCTTGAATTTTCCCCATCGCAATAAGCAGTAGGGAATGATTGAATGGTGCTTACAGGGCTGGTTAAAATATAATTGTTAATATATGTGGAGTCATCCATTAACTTAACGCCTGTCCTTGGACGTACTTCAACCTGTTCAGCCCAGTTATGGACCATTGTGAAAGTAATTTTGGAACCTGGCTTCAGATACATCTCAGATACCCCGACATGCATTGCAGAACCTACATCATCACCTGTCGCACATCCTGTAATCAAGTGCAATTCAGAGTTTTCCTCTGCAATAATCACATTGTGAGCTGTTTGCATAACCTCTTCATCACTGATAAACATACATGCCTGAACAGGCATTACCTCCTTGGTTCCAGGTAATGACCTTACAAAATATCCGCTTAGAACACCATTTTCCTGTTCATTTAATGCAGTTTTTGCAGTATATTTGTCTGCATCAGGTTTTACAACATTCCAAAGGTAATCCTCTAACCAACTATACTTTTCCAATGCAATAGCCATATTCATTACTTCAATTGAATCAGACATTGAGTTATTTGTGAAAATATTACTCTGGTCAACCTGTAAAAATGATCCTGACCTATTTTTTTCCTCAGTATCGACGCCGACCTTCAAAAGATCTTTCTTAGTTTGATTGCTTAAATCATCCAAATCATCAATCATGTCCAAAGCATTGACAGTTTCATCACTGAAGTTTTCAATAGTAATGTCAGCACCTAATGCTGCCTTTTTATCTTTTGCTCTTTCAGCATCATCATAAACATTGCGCACACTCAACACATCCATTAAAACCATTTTTTCTAATATCTTCTAAAATTTCAGTAGGATTTCCTGAACAAGAAATTACGCCATCTATTAAAACATGTGCTTTATCTGCACTTACAAAGTTTAAAATATATCCCAAATGAGTAATTAAAAGCCCACTTCTTTTTCTATTTCCCTGTGGTTTATCTTTATCCAATAAAGTTCCAATTTCAGAAGCCAACAATTCAACATTTTCAATATCCACACCAGAATCAGGCTCGTCAAACATTGTGAAATCCGGCATTTGAGCCAATAACTGTAAAATTTCTGAACGTTTTACTTCCCCGCCTGAAAATCCTAAATTAACATCCCTATCCAAGAATTCATCACTGAATTTGAGTTGTTGAGCTAATTCCTTCATTCTAGGATTTAATTCATCATTAACATCCTGATGTGATATGATTTTTAATAAATCTCCTACAGAAACCCCTCTAATGGATGGAGGAGTTTGGAAACTTACACCAATACCCAATTTAACTCTTTCAGCAGTAGTTAAATTAGTGATGTCCTGGCCTTTAAATTTTATAGTACCATTAACAACATTATAATTTGGAAAACCCAATATAGTTAAAAACAAGGTACTTTTACCAGCACCATTGGGACCTAAAAGAACATGAGTTTCACCTTCTTCAATAAAAAGGTTGATATCTTTTAAAACCCTTTTTCCAGCTACATCAACCGCCAAATTTTCAATTTCAAGTAACATATAATCACCTTAAAAATAAAATATGAATTTGTTTTATACTATAATAATTATAGTATTACTAGAATAAATAGTTAACAAATGTAAGAAAAAATAATAAAAAAAGTAGATAACTGAAATTATTCAGTTACAATAATAAATTCGCCGACTTTTTCAACTTTAGCAAAAGGAACCAATAACAAGTCACCATTTCTTTTAGCGCCTTTTACATGAATATTACGATCGCTTTCAACTCTAATAGCTATATCAACAATTTTACCGGTTTTTTCGTTGATAATTAATTCATCCAATACACCAAGGATACGTGCATTGTTGGTAGCTACTTGATAATTCTTGATTTCGCTCCATAATTTTTCTTCTCTTTTAGGAATTTGTCTATTATCCATTAAATCACCAATGAAAATTAAATTTAGTTATATAAATATTTAACTTCATTATATTTAAAGATAATATTCGCCGTATAATTTTTCTGCAACTTTACTATCCAAAAGAGTATTGATATTCAATGCCAATTCTCGTTTAGGGATGATTAACTGGTCTTCATCCTGAACAATATTAACACTTCTAAGCACGTTTAAGCCAGACGGAACATTTCCATTGAACTCATATGAATAATTCAACCCCAAATCCTTAAAAATTTCAACAGGCACTAAAGTTGATAATGCATCTTTGGAAGATTTGGAATAGTAATCTAAAACATAATCAATGGTTTCAGTTGAAATAAACGGTAAATCAGCATTTATAAATAATAATGTATCTTCACTGGATTTTTTTTCAAAATAATCTAAAATATAAGATAAATCAGTTAGATAATCATCTCCTGAAGTGTCCAATATCTGAAAATCCTCATCCAATGAATTTAGATATTGAGTGGTTTCACGAGTGTGATGGCTGACTGCAATAACGATTTTATCGATTAATTTAGACTCTTTCAGATTGTCAATTACATATTTAATTAATGGTTTATTGCGTAATTTGAAAAGAGGTTTTTCGCAGGGAACTTCAAGTCTTGTTCCCATACCTCCAGCCATCAAAATAGCATAAATCATTGCGCAAACCACAAGTTTTAAGCGAATTTTCCGCCAGCCATTTTCATACGATCTTTAAGGATGCATCTGCCTCCTTGTTTACCACCAATAGGAACCTTAGGGGTACCCATTGAATTCATACAACGAGCCATAATGGCTGAACCTAAAGCAAGACCGTCTTCGACAAACACTATATTTTCAAATTTGTCCTGAACAGCTTCCAATATTAGTTGAGGTTTGCGTCCGGTAATTCCTGCCCTGCCCGTAATGCCTAAAGCGGAGCCAGGAATGATAACGTTTTCCTTAAATGCTACATCCAAACATCTTGTAACTATATTTGTACTTACATAATCCAAGGTTGAAAGCAAGGTCGGAAGACCGTAAGCATCATAGAACTGTGCACCCACATCCATCAATTCAGGGAGCTTGTCCCCATTGAATCCAACATCACAGCCTATTAGAGTAGTGCCTGCCTTTTCAGCGGCTTCAGGGTTTACAGGAACTGTACCGAATCTTTCAACATCCATCGGAACTTTGGTAATATTGATTAATTTATGAGCTTCAAGGGCATTGGCTTCAGCCTGTTTGTGGTCTGCCTTTTTCATTGCCTTATCAGAATAAATATCCAAAGCAGCACCGTTTTTCTTATCAATCAGACCTGAACCTCTTGCTAGAGAATCACTGACAACACCAGCAAGACCCAAGAAGTTTCCAACTGTATTTGCATATGGTTCATTATCATTAACAATACGTCCAGCCAATGTTGAACCGAAGTCCAGAGACACACATGGGTTTCTGTAATCAACATCAGTCCATTTAGCACCTAATTTAATACCTGCAGTAACCAATTCCCCTTCCATTTCGTTAGCAACAGTTTCCTTACCTTCAGGAGGAACTACGCTGACCACTGCACCGTCAAACATGATGTTTTCCAAAAGAGTATGCTTTTGTAATTTTTCAGGAAGCTGGGAAACGCTCATTGCAGGAGACATCTTACGTGGCGGAATGTCTGCCTCAAGACAGCCATCAGCAAGAGCGATAATAAGTTGGCCTGCTTCTTCTGCAGTTGCAAAACCAGCAGTTACACCAGTTGACCTTACAACAAAGTCCAAATCTGTATCTTTATCAACATGACACTTTCTAAGAGATTCCAATACTGTGTCTCTAATTAGTTCAGTAACAGCTTCTTTAGAAAGTTCGATTCCCCAAACAGTTTTACCGAATACCTCTTCGGTAGGTTTTGGCGGTCTGATATCCCTTGTCATTTTAACTGTTTTATTTAGCAAATAAGATTCACTAGTGTTCAAGTTAGTCGCCATGACAATACATTTGGTTGTAGTGTTACCAAGTTCTACAGAAGCAGTGACATAGTAAACATCCGGTTTTCTAACGGCACCAGGACTTGCAGGTCCTGCTTGCTGAGCAGTTAATGAGCCCAAATTACCCTCCTTAGAATGGGCAATAACAGGTTTAGGACCTTTATTAAAAATTTTACTTAGAAAAGACATTTTATAACCTCAATTAAAACTTAATTATAAATATCTTTTTATGATAATATAAATTTTATTAAAAAGTTCTTGAAAAAAGTAGTAAAAAAAATAGAAAAAAATGATTAGATGAATTGAATCATCTAATCGGGACCCTCTTATCTATAATAAGTTGTTAATTGGGTGGTCTTCCACAGGTTCGGTACCGATATCTTTTGCTGCTTCAGCAATCATAATATCTGCCATACCACAAGCAGGGAATGCAAGTCTGGAGTTTTCGATAGGTCCGAAAAGAACGAAGTCTCCACCAGCCATTTGTTGAACAATGTTTGAACCTATGTCACAAACAGGCCATGCTTCTTTGTGTTCTTTTTTGTATCCTCTTAACCAGTCCCATGCGGATGGAACGTTGTGAATACCAGATCCTACTGGATATCCCCATTTAGCTTTTACAGCATAAGCGGTTCTTACAGCAGGTCCTGCACCTTGACCTAATGGAGTAACTGCTACGTCCATCCATGGTTTGGTGATTCCACATTCATCAGCCATTTCAAGAATACCTTGGTCGATTACAGCTCCACCAGTTTCCCAGATTTCGATTTTTCCTTCTACACCAGGAGTCATTGGGTTGAAACCTAAGAGAATGGATGCATCGATGTCAGAGTTTTTAACAGCTTCAATTTCACCAGGTTCTGCTGCCATACTTATAGAGTTGTAAACAGCCCTATCAGCTAATCCTGCATCTTGAACATATTCTACACCTGCAATTTTTGCAGCTGCTGCAGTTGAGTCAATAAGGAAAGGTTTGTCACAGTTGTCTCCTACAAATTCTAAGTATTTTACCATAGCATCTGCAGTAGCACCGAAAGTTTGTACAACACAAGGGTTTCCGGTCACATCAGACATTTCTTCCATAG
>NZ_JAZRHE010000122.1:0-2975 GCF_045644645.1 Methanobrevibacter sp. | reverse complement strand
TATTAGATATGTATATTGTAAAACTAATCATTATTTAATAGAACAGATAAAATAATAATCATGAGCACTTTAGAAAAGATGAAGATCTTAACAGATTCTGCACAATATGACCTTTGTGATTATGTAAGTCATAATAAAAGCTCCCAAGTAAATTTGCCTGGAATATATGAGGCTACAGGCCATAATGGGTGTAAGATTCCTCTTTTTAAAACTCTTTTAACAAATAAGTGTAAAAATGATTGCAAATATTGCATCAACCAATCAAAAAGAAACTTCACCAGACTTGAACTTTCACCGGAAGAACTTGCAAAGGCATTTCTCGGATATTACAACAGGGGAATTGTCAACGGATTGTTCCTAAGCTCCGGAATTTCAGGTGATGTCGACTCAACCATGGAAAAACAAATTGAAACTGTTCAAATTCTAAGAAAAAAATACGGTTATGATGACTATATTCACCTGAAAATTGTTCCTGGTGCCAGTAAAGATTCTATTAAAAGAGCAATGGCACTGGCAAACAGAGTCAGCATAAATATTGAAGCTGCAACAGCATCAGGTCTTGGCGAGTTATCATCAACCAAGGATTATAATAAAGACATTTTAAAAAGGCTATCATGGATTAACAGTTTAGAAAACGCAAGCACTACCTATCCAAATTCAACACATACTACACAGCTTATAGTAGGCGCAAATAACGAAAGCGACAAGGAAATCCTTGAAAGAATGGAAAAAATCTATAAGAAATCTGATTTAAAAAGAACTTATTTTTCAGCATTTACTCCAGTTGAAGGTACAGAATTCTCAGCTAGAGAAGCCTGTTCAACAGATAGAACAGCCAAACTATATAATGCAGATAGCCTACTCAATGATTATCGCTATAAAGTTAAGGAATTGGTATTTGATGAGAATGATAAACTGTCACTTGCAACAGATCCAAAGATTCTGGCTGCAAAAAATATGAATATATTCCCAGTAGAAATCAACAAAGCACCATTTGTGGACCTCATAAGAGTGCCTGGAATTGGGGTGAAATCTGCTCGTCAAATAATTTCTATTCGTAAAAAAATGCCATTTACAAAAAAAGAACAACTGAAAAAATTAGGCGTTGTAGTTGATAGAGCCGAACCATATATAAAAATAAGCGGTGAAATTCAGACCACATTCGATTTATAGAAATTTTTATTAATTATATTGAATTTAATACTTTTTTTGATATGAATAATTTAACAAGAAACCAATTAAAATAATAGAAAATTATCGCTATACAATATATTTTGTAAATTATACCATAGAATAACTTCAAGTGTAAAAATAGTCAATGAATAAAAAAATAGATTTAAAATTTGGGCTTAATAATCATCAAATAATGCCCATATTTCAGGATATTTTTTGGAAACAGCTTCATCAATTAGAATTGAAGCCTCTTTGGAAATACTGAATTCGGGTTCAGTTTTCCTTAAATATCTAAAAACAGCAGAAGACCTTGAGGACCAAAGGGTAATTCTCGGATTCTTGTCAACAATCTCCTTGACCTCAGCTATGTGTTCTTCCTGGATTTTGATTTCTTGTGATGTCTGTACAACCTCTTGGCTGCGTGTATCGCTATGTAAGTCTTCGGATGTTTCGCTATCTTCGTTATTTTCCTGATCATCTTCTAAAACCTCTTCATCATCTGTTGAAGAATCCTCTTCTTCTAATTGTTCTCTTTTTAACTGTTCAAATATATTTTCACTAGAATTATCTTCACCAGAAGTTTCATTTTCAACTTCTTCATTATCGTTTAACATGTCTTCAAGTGATTGGGGTGAATTACTATCAAAATCTTCATTATAAAAATCAGGAATTAAAGAATCCAATCCTTTACCAAGACCTTTTCTTGACATTTAATCCTCTCCATCTCTTTTAAGAATTTCCTTAGCTAATTTTAAATAAGCTTTAGTACCTGTACTTTCAGGGTCATATATTAAACAGGGTTTGCCGAAACTTGGAGCCTCGGCCAATCTGATATTTCTAGGAATGATAGTTTTAAAGAGTAAATCAGTATCACCAAAATAACTCTTAAGTTCTTTATGTACATCTTTACTTAGTCTAGTTCTTTTATCAAATAAAGTAAGGAGAATTCCTTTAATAGGTGTAGGACTTCGTAATCTTCTTTCAACTAATTTTATTGTATTAATTAAATCAGCTACCCCTTCAAGAGCATAATACTCAGCTTGGATAGGTATCAAAACACTATCGGAAGCTACTAATGCATTGACAGTAATTACACCTAATGAAGGAGGCAAATCGATAAAAATATAGTCAAATAACGGGACAACATCTTTTAATGTGTCTTTCAATACAATATGATAATTTTCACGTTTAGAGAGTTCCATTCCGGCACCACTCAGGGATATATTACTTGGGATAATAAACAAATTTTTTATAAACGTAGGAATTGTTGCTTTTTTAATATTAATATCCCCCATGATAGCATCATAAATTGTATTTTCTATTTTAGTCTTATCAATCCCAAAACTAGTTGTGGCATTAGCTTGAGGATCCATATCAACAACCAAAACAGATTTTCCTAAGACAGCTAGAGATGTTGCAGTATTAACAACAGTAGTTGTCTTTCCACAACCCCCTTTTTGATTCATCACCGCAATTACTTCACTCATTAAAGAATTCTCCTTTATCTGATAAATTTTAAGTTATCAGTTATGAATTTATAACTTAAAAATTTAAAGTTTAAAGGAATAATTCATAAATTATTCCATATAAGTTAAAAGGATTAAGTTATCTCTTTTAATTTAAAACTTAAAGGAAATAATTTATCAGTTCTAACTTCTAAGGGATAGGAATTAAGTTTTAAGTTAAAACTTTTAAATTATAAAAAATAAGTTTTAAGAAATAACTTATCATAACTAACTTTTAACTTATATGGAATAATTTATGAATTATTCCTTTAAACTTTAAATTTTTAAGTTATAAAT
>NZ_JAZRHE010000121.1:0-12525 GCF_045644645.1 Methanobrevibacter sp. | reverse complement strand
ATTATTACTTTTACGGTGTTGAGTAATAAATATTACTAAAAGTAATACAAAATTCTGATTGAAAAAAAGCACCTCATTTATAAATAAAATGAAATAAAAAATAATAAATTATGCAACTTGTAGCGGATGTTGGAGGCATACCCGGAAAAGATTGTAACGGTTTTTGCAAATACTGTTACTTTAGAAAGGTAAAAGAAATTAAAAGTTTTGGCTGTGCACATTGTTTACCTAATAAAATTGGCTGTGAACGATGCAGTAAGGGAATAAGTGAAACTCAAAGCGAATTCAAAACCCCCTTTGAAGTAATGAACGAAGTGCAGACTGCCATGATGATGAATATGGGCAGAAGAGACATAAGTGCATACATCAGTGGCGGAGGAGATATAAGCTGTTATCCTTATCTTGAAACATTAACTGCCAACTTAAATCAATTTTCTATACCTTCCGTGTTGGGTTATACCTGCGGTAAAGGTATTTCAGACAGCGAAATGGCTACAAGATTAATAAACAATGGAGTGAACGAAGTTTCATTTACTATTTTTTCATCCGACCCCAAACTTCGAAGGGATTGGGTCAAAGACAAACACCCCGAAGAGGCCCTAAAAGCCTGCCAGATATTTTGTGAAAATATTAAATTGACTGGAGCGGCAGTAATCATTCCAGGTGTTAATGACGGGGATGTTTTACGAGAGACCTGCAATTCTCTTGAAGAATGGGGTGCTAAAGGAATGCTTTTAATGAGATTTGCAAATACATTCAATGAAGGATTAATCCTAGGCAATGAACCTATCATTAAAGGAATTGAATCACAACCCGTGGAAGAATTTTCGGAGCTGGTAAAACAAATAAACAGCGAATATAAATTCAGAGTTAGTGGCACACCATTATGCGACCCCGAAACAGGAGGGCCATTTGCAATAGCCAGCGATGAAAATGAAATATTTCTACAATTTATCAAACCGGTGACCGGTGAAGCTACAATCATCACTTCCAAAATTGCAGAACCATTTATTTCCAAAATATTTGACAAATTAGAAGTTGATAGTGTCAATGTCGTTGCAGTTGAAAAGGAAATAGCCTGTCTGATTACAAAAGAGGATTTGGAAAAGCTTGATTTAAGTGAAATAAAGCAAGCTGTGATAATACCCGGAAGATCCTTTGTCCACCAACTAGATGCAGAGAGAATTTTAAGTGCCGATGGCGTTGAAAGGCTCGTTGGCCGTGGCCCCGATACTTTAAGTGTTGACGGTGAATTAAGTATAGACATGACCGATGAGAATGTCATAGAAAGAGAACTGGAACAATTTAATGATTTGGTGGATGCTATAAACTTCTTTGGAATGAGAATAGTAAAATAAAAAAAGAGTTAGTTTGAATCCTCTACAAGAGAACTCTCACTATTGATTTTAACCAAAATATAATCATACATAAATGATTTTTTAATTTCGGCTAATTCTGATAATTTTTTACCATCGATGACTACATCGGCTATCGTATCGGCATATTTATCATAATTTAACTTTACACGAACACCATCCAATTGTGAAGTTACTGGTGTTGGGGAAATAACATCCTTAATTTCCCTAACCTGATTTTCAATTGCATTTTTAACAACAATAGATGGCACTAATGGTGCATCGAGGCTCATTTCACGTTTCTTATCATTCAGAATTTTCTCAATGGTTTCGACTAATTTGTCAAGAGCCCGAATGTCCGGACCCCTTCTTAATCTTCTTGGGATTCTGCCAAGACCTCCGACATATGCATCAGCACCAGGAAGTTCTTCAATTGGGATGTCAGGAGCGCCGGTTACAATAACAGGAACATCAATATCATCATATAAGAATGCTTTTTCTTTAATGCAATTTTCAAAACTGCCCAATGCAAAAATGGCAATATCATGTTCATTGATTAGGCTTTTTTCTTCTTCAGTAATTCCGGATGTGCCTTTACCATCGCCTCTGGCAAGACCAATCATATTATCCTTCGCACCATATTCACGCAAATATTCAGATATATCGCATGCAGCATGAGGCAAATGGTGCCTTGCAAGGGTAGGAGAAACAATTGCTATTTCAGAACCGGCCATAGGAGCAACTGATATTTTTCCAAGCAATTCTTCAGATTTCTTTTCGATTTTATCAACATCTTCCAATGGGACTGCCATGTTCAATACCAATTCCATCTGCTGAATGCTATCCTGAAGAATGAATCCTCCCAAATCCTCAATCAATTCCCTAATTTCTTCACTTTTGTGAACTCCACCAGTAAAGATTAATGTCTCATACATATTAACAACTCTCAAAAATGCAATTATAATAAATAATATTTTAATTTAAATATTATATTAAATTTTCTAAAATCGCATACCTCAACTCAATTTTTTCAAAGGGGTTTTTGGAAATGCTGTTATGTGAGGGTATTTCAACCAAATTTTCTGTTTCTGTTACTTTATCCTTCAAATAATCCGGATAAATTACATACCTAAAGTTTTCAGAGTCAATATTGAATCCCGCATCCAAAACAATATCTTTTAGAAACTCAGAATAAACTTTGACATTAACATCTCTTTTAAAATCTGAATTCAGATATTTTTTAGACAGTTCATATTCCTCAAAAAAGGCCAATATAACCTCATCAGACAATTCTTTTCCGGCGATTTTGGAAACTTCCCTAATGCTTTCAAAAACCTGTTGAGGAGTATTGATTTTAATAGGCACAGCATCCATCTCAACCTTGCTTTCAGACAATAAAATTGCCAAATCCCCATCTTCACTAGTGGGATGTTTGTTTACAACATAATCCGAAACTCCGGCAAGCCTTACAATTTCTTCACACATCGGTGTTGTGACAATTTTCATAAATATTATTATATAATCATTTAATATAAATTACTTCATGAAAGTAACATTGAGCCTTGAGGCAACAACAAGTAATGATGTATCAATAATGGTGGATGCACTTAGAGCAAGCACAACAATAACACTTGCCTTAAACAATTTTAAAAAGATAATACCTTGTTTTTCACTGCAGGAAGCTTTCGAATTAAAAGATAAAATTAATGGAGTAATTGCAGGAGAACGCGGAGGCCAAATGATTCAAGGTGCCGACATCGGAAACTCCCCGCAGGAAGCAGAAAGCTACAAAAGCGATAAGGACATCCTGATATTAACAACCAGCAATGGAACCAGAATACTTGAAAATATGGATTCGACCGTCCTTATTGGATCCATGGTGAATGCAAAAGCCGTTGGCAAAAAAAGTGTCCAAATGGCCAATTCCCATATAGATGTTGTTATGGCTGGAGTAAAAGGCGAATTTGTGCTTGAAGACTTTCTTGCAGCCGGAGAAATTCTTTACTGGATTTGTGAAAATTTAAAGGACTGTGAAATAAGTGAATATGCAAAATCCGCAATATTGGCCAGTAGAGATTATGAAGCCCTTAAAAAAGGATTTCTCACAAGCAGAACAGGCAAACGTTTAACCAAACTCGGACACAAGGAAGATGTTGAATTTTGCCTTTTAAAAAATATTAGCGACAATGTTGCAATCTATGAAAATAATGAAATAACCCTAATTTAAAGATTAAGTTTATATACTCTTATTTCATATAATAATTAGTTAATATAACCAATATAAAGAAGTGTTTTTTTAATGAGACGAGAATGTTTAACAATAATCGGTACTGCCCACGTATCTGAAGAAAGCGTTAATGAAGTAAAAGACGCCATCTATGAACAGCAGCCTGATGTAGTGGCTATCGAGCTTGATAAAAATAGATATGTGCGATTAAAACAGCAAATGATGGGTGTGGAAACAGATGACACCATCTCAGTTACCCAAATCATTAAAGAAAACAAAGTCGGATTATTCTTTACATCCACACTTCTCGGATATTTCCAATCAAAAATAGGTGAAGATGTCGATGTTGCACCGGGATCAGAAATGATCGGTGCAATTGAAGCAAGTGAAGATTTGCAAATCCCCATTGCATTAATTGATAGGGACGTGAATGTAACCTTACAAAGAGCTTTAAATAAAATGGGATTTATGGAAAAAGCTAAATTCGCCTACGGATTGCTGCTTTCAGTCTTTGGATTTGGAGATGAAGAAGACATCGACATTGAAGATTTGAAAAACTCCGAAAAAATTGATGAGCTAATGGAAATGTTCAAAGACGAGGCACCAAGTGTTCATGAAGTTCTCGTGCATGAAAGAGATGCCTACCTTGCAGGAAGAATAATGCAACTGCCTCAGGACAAAGTCATTGCAGTTGTAGGTGCGGGACATAAGCCAGGGATTATGAAATATCTGGATAATCCTGAAACCATTCCTAATTTGAATGATTTAGAAATAATTGATGAAAAGAAAGGAATTCCTTGGGTTAAGATACTCCTAGCCATGATTCCAATACTCTTTGTGGTGATATTTTTTCTGGCATATTTTAGCGGGATAAACATTACAGGAAACATTTACGAATTCATCGTAATAAGTATGATTATGGGTTTCATTGGCTCCATTCTTTCAGGTTCTAAAATTCAATCAGCAATTGTTGGAGGGTTAGTGGCCCCATTAACCATTATCCACCCATTACTTGCGGCAGGCTGGTTTTCAGGCCTAACTGAAGCCAAATATAGAAAAGTCAGACAAAGTGATATTAAAAATCTGGCAAAGATAGAAAGCTTAAAGGATTTATGGCACAATAATATCTTTAGAATATTGCTGGTGGTTGTCGGAACCAATGTTGGAGTTAGCATAGCCACATTAGTAATTTTACCATCCAAAGTCTTCATACCACTGTTCATGAAAATATTTGGCGGATAGTGAAAATTTTATATAATATATTTGAATATACTATAATTACAATTAATTTTAAATGGGAAAATAATCATGTATTTAATATTTCGTTGCGACTGCGGTCGTGCATTATATGCAAAGGAAGGGGTGGCTACACGCAAATGTGTTTGTGGAAAAACCCTAAAAGTAAAATCAAGGCGAATATTTAAAAAAGCTGTTACAAGAGAAGATGCATCTCTCGCAGTTCAAGAAATGCAGGATAAAATATATGGCAACACCGGCTTTCAAAGAGCCAGTGAATTATAACTAGTTTTAATGGTTTGTTAAAAATGATTGGAACGACACTCGAGATAATTATAATATTAATTTTAATAATCTTAACCGGATACTTGTCGATGGCTGAACTGGCTGTTGTATCTGTAAGAAAAGCGAAAATGCAAAAATACTTAGAAGAAGAAAATAAAAGTGCTCAAATCGTCATGGAATTATTAGAAGACCCTAATGAATTTTTATCTACAGTTCAAATCGGAATTTCATTAATTGGCGTCTTGACTGGGGCTTTTGGTGGAGTAACTTTGGCCGAACCTCTCAGCAAAATGATTTCTTTTATACCTTATAGCGAACCTATAAGCCTGGCCATAGTTGTTATCGTCACCACTTATTTAACATTAGTCATTGGAGAAATTGTTCCAAAAGTAATTGCTTTAAATGACCCTGAAAAGGTTGCTTTAAAAGTTGCAAAAAGCATGGTGATTCTTTCAAAAATTTCAAAACCCGTGAGCTTTATCCTTGCAAAATCAAGCAGCTTTCTTTTATGGTTAATGAGAATTGAAAATAGAAGCGATGATGCAGTTACTGAAGAAGAAATTGAATTATTGATTAAAGAAGGAAGAGAAGACGGAACAATTGAAAAAGAAGAAGAAGACATCATCAAAAGAGTTTTCAAACTTGATGACCAAAAAGTTGAAAGCATAATGACTCCTAGAAATGAAATCATCTGGATTGATTTGGATGATGACAGGGATGTGAACAAAGTTAAAATCATAGAAAGCAAAAGATCAATATTCCCGATAGCTAAAGGGGAATTGGATGATTTTATTGGTGTTGTTCAAGCCAAAGACATCTTATCTGCAATGTTCACTGAAGATGAATTTGATGTTTATAAAATTGTAAAAGAACCATTAGTCGTATCAGAAAATTTAGAAACATTAGAATTGCTGAAAGAATTCAAAGAAAACCAGGAATATGTCCACATGTCTCTTGTGGTTGACGAATTTGGAAGCGTTGAAGGTTTAATTACATTAAACGATTTGCTTGAAGGCATTGTTGGTGACATTCCTGGAATTGACGAGGAAGATGAACCTCAAGCAGTGCAAAGATCTGATGGAACCTGGTTGATTGACGGCAGGTATCCGATTGATAAGTTTAAAAAACTATTTGATTTTAAAGATTCATTACCAGATGAGGAAGAAGATAACTATACCACATTGGCAGGGTTTATCCTAAGCATCAGCGGAACAATACCTGAAGAGGAGGACAAGTTCGATTGCGGAAGGTTCATCTTTGAAATCATCGATATTGACGGTCACCAAATCGATAAGATTCTTGTAACTGATTTGGGACCTGAAGAAGAAATAAAAGAGGGCAAATAATGGATGCAGGGATTATAGTTCAAGTCGTCTTATTATTAGTTGGATTTGTATTTTTAATTAAGGGATCCGATTTTTTTGTGGATGGTGCAAGCAGCATTGCTTCCCTTTTAAAAATTCCGACCATAATTGTTGGTTTAACTATAGTGGCATTAGGAACCAGTGCTCCTGAAGCTGCAGTTTCAATTACATCATCACTTGCCGGAAGCAATGCAATGGCAGTAAGTAACGTAATCGGAAGTAATCTGTTTAACATGCTGATGGTTATTGGTATAGCTGCATTGATAAGCAATCTGACAATGGAAAAGAGTGTTTTGGAAAAAGATTTGCCATTCCTTGTCGGAATTACAATATTATGGGCAGTCTTCATAGTCATCGGATGGGACATTACCAATATCGAAGGTATAATCTTACTTATAATCATGATTGCATACATCATATTTTTAGTAATCGACACCAAAAAATCAGGAGGAACAAGTGAAGTTGAAAAACCGAAATTCACACTTCCAAAAAGCATAATCCTCATACTGGTCGGACTTGCCGGAATAGTGCTTGGAGGAGATTTGGTTGTTGACAGCGCTTCAGCCATAGCAATTGCACTCGGAATGAGTGAAACATTAGTTGGTTTGACTATTGTGGCTATAGGTACCTCTTTACCTGAACTTGTCACATCAATTACCGCTATAAAGAAAGGGGAAAATCAGCTGGTCATAGGTAATGTTATCGGGTCAAACATATTCAACATATTGTTTGTACTGGGCGCAAGCAGTGCGATAAGTGCAATTCCGCTTGACTCAAGCATGCTTATAGATGTTCTATTTATGCTATTTGTTACAATATTGTGTTTCATATTCGGTAAGACACAGGAAAAATATGATAAAAGAGAAGGTGCCATCTTAATCTTATTATTTATTGGATATATGGCATTCGCAATTTTGAGAAACTAATCCTCAAAATTGCAATCACTTATTTTTTTTTGCAAAATCGCCCATATAGTTTACCGGTTCTCCATTTTTGGCCCTATAGTAGTACTCTGTAACGGCGGTGAAGAAAACGTCACATGATGAATTGAGTGCAGTTTCAAATGAATCCTGAACAATGCTGATTACAAAGCCGACAGCAACAACCTGCATGGAAATGTCCTGACTGATGCCGAACAAGGAACAGGCAAGAGGTATGAGCAATAATGATCCGCCAACAATGCCTGAAGCACCGCATGCAGCCAATGTGGAAACAAAGCATAAAACAATTGCAATTGAGAAAGGAACTTGTATCCCTAAGGTATAGCAGGTTACAATAGTCATGATAGTGATTGTTATGGCGGCACCATTAGTATTTATTGTCGAACCTAATGGGATGCTTATTGAAAAGAAATCCCTGTCCAAACCAAGCTTTTCGCATAACCTCATGTTGATTGGAATATTGGCTGCCGAACTTCTTGAAAAAAATGCGGTTATGCCACTATCCCTCAAACATGTAAACAACAATGGATAAGGATTGCGTTTTAAAAATAAGTATGAAATGATAGGATTAATCACCAAACCAACGAAAACTATACATCCAACAATCAATAGCAGCAACTCACCATATTCAGTGAAAATGCCCAATCCGCTTTCAGAAACAGAAGTGAAGACCAATCCCATTATCCCGATTGGTGCAAACTGAATAATGAAATTGACAACTTTCGTAATAGAATCAGCAATATCCTCTATTACGTCTTTTGTGGTGTCGCTTGCAACTATCCTCAAGGAAACCCCGATAATAATGGACCAGAACAGTATCCCCAGATATTCCCCTTCAGATAAAGATTTTATCGGATTTGAGAATATGTTCAAAATCATGTCCTTCATTATCTCGCCAAGCCCTTCCGGTGCAGAAGCAATACTAGCGGACGATAGATGAATACCCATCGGGAACATATAACACATCAAAACAGCAACCACCGCAGCTATAAAATTAGTTAACAAAAAGATTATGACAATCGTCCTATATTTAGGACCTATTCCCGATTTTGCTTTGGAAATGGCTGAAGCAACCAAAACGAAAACCAGAATTGGTGCAATAGCCTTAAGGGCAGATACGAATATATCCCCCTAAAAATCCTATTATGGACAGTTGAGGGGCGAAAAAGCCCAAACACCCACCAATAATCACTCCTATCAATATTTTTAAAATAAGACTGGATTCAGTCCATTTCTTAATAATATCCATTTTTATACACACCTTTATTCAGAGGAAATTGATTTTTTTAACTCGCAAGCCTTGCAGATATTTGATGAAGTCGGCTCGCCGCAAACTTCACATTCATTGAGGCTTGTGGAAATATCATTTTCAAAAGTCAAAATCTTTTGAAATGATTCCATCACATTGTTTTTGATGCCAGGATATCTATCTTCATTGACGTTTAAGAACTCTTTAATTTTAGCCCTTAGTGACAGATGAGAATACGGACACTCGTCAAGATGAATATCAATATCATTTAATACAGCCCACATTCCAACTTCCTTTTCGGGAGTATTCCATAAAGGTTTAATTCTTGGAACCAGTTTTGGATGTATGACATCAAGTTCAGGCCCGAATTTGGAGAATTTAATAGTGTCTCCTCTTGCAAAACTCATTAAAAAAGATTGAATTTCATCATCAAGATTATGTCCCGTGGCTATCTTTTCAGCCCCCAATTCATAAGCAGTTTTATTAAGAATATTCCTTCTGAATACACCGCATGGAATGCATGCGCTCTTAAAATCTTGATAAATATCATCCAAAGCAAAGCCTTCTTCTATCTTGAATGACTTTTGAACAAGTTCAACATCCAATTCTTTTGCATTTTTAATGGCCGAATCGATTCCATGTTGTCTGTAACCTTCAATTCCTTCATCGACACTAATAGCCACTAAATCAAAATCTAAAAATCGTTGATAACTCTTCAATGCATGAAGTGTCAAAACACTATCCTTTCCGCCAGACAATGCTACAGCAATCAATTCATTTTCTTTAATTAAATTATAATCAGAAATTAAATTATTAATTCTTGTAAAAATACGTTCATTAAATTCATCTTTGTTTAATTTCACCATTACTAAATTAATTTATACGAAGATAAATAAATAATTTTACCAGGTGAACTTATGATAACATGTGATTTTACGATACTGCCCGTAGGAACTGAAAATACAGAATGTAAAGATTATGTGACTGCTGCTGTCCAGTCAATTAAAGATTCCGGACTCAATTACCAATTAACTGGAATGGGGACCCAAATAGAAGCAGAAAATTTAGGTGAACTTTATGAAGCCATAGCCAATGCCCAAGAGGCTATCTTCGAACTTGGAATCGGCAGAGTTTATACAGTCATAAAAGTAGACGACAGGAGAGACCTGGAAAACAGAACTTTGGATGCCAAAGTTGAAACCGTTAATAAAATGTTAAAATAAGAATTATGTTAGTTTAAAAAAAAACTAACACATTTTTTCAGAAGCTGTTTTGACAGCTTCAATGACCAAATCTAAATCTTCTTTTGTCAAAGAAGGATGTACCGGTAGGGAAATCACATTTTCTGCTGCAATTTCTGCATTAGGACAATCACCATCAAAGCCTAATGACTTATAGATTGGTTGGTTGTACAATGGAATTGGGTAATGAATACCAGTTCCCACACCGCATTCATTAATAATATCCACCCAGTCGTCTCTTTCTCCTTTTTCAACACGGATTGTGTATTGGTGATATACATGTTTTGGGTCATATGCACAGTATGGTGTGATAACACCTTCAACATCTTTTAAACCTTCATTTAAATATGCTGCATTTTCGATTCTTTGATCGTTGAATTTGTCTATTTTATCTAATTGTGCAAGACCAATCGCCGCTGAAATATCAGTCATTCTAAAATTATATCCTATTGCATCGTGATGATATCTAACAGTGGCTCCATGTGCCCTAAATATTTCAGCTTTTTCGGCTAAATCTTCATCATTTGTGGTTATTATCCCACCTTCAGAGGTGGTCATATTTTTAGTTGGATAAAAACTAAAACAGGCTATGTCCCCCATAGCACCAACATTTTTCCCATTGCAAGTTGCGCCATGCGCTTGAGCAGCATCTTCAATAACAATCAAACCATGTTTTTCTGCAATCTCATTAATTTTATCCATATTGGCAGATTGCCCGTATAATTGAACAGGCAAAATAGCTTTAGTATTTTCAGTTATTAATGCTTCAATTGAATCTGGATTTAATGTATAAGTTTTTAAATCAATATCTGCGAAAACAGGTTTTGCACCCGTATAAGCAATTGCATTTCCACTTGCAATAAATGTAAAAGGAGTGGTAATCACTTCATCACCATTACCAATGCCGCAAGCGAGCAATACAACATGTAACGCCGCAGTACCTGAATTGACGGCAACAGCATATTTTGTTCCAATCCAATCAGCGAACTTTTGTTCAAATTCAGCTACCTTAGGTCCTTGAGCAATCATTCCTGATTTTAAAACTTCAACCACATTTTCTATTTCTTCATCACCAATTATTGGTTTTGCAACAGGGACTTTTATTTCAGACACATTCATCACCAAATCTTAGAAATTAGATTATTCATACTAATATTTAAATCTAATAATATTTAAAACATTACATAATCAACAAAAAGATTTAATGAGTGAGAACTAATGGATGAATATAAAATTAAACAAATTGAAGAGGGATTGACAAAAATTGAATTTCCAGAATTTGATAAAGTTTCATCTGATGCACCTGTTTTTTATAATCCTCATATGGAGCTAAATAGAGATTTATCTATTCTTGCAATCCAGGTATTCCAAAAACAAGAAAACAGAAATATAGACATATGTGATCTGTTTGGAGGAAGCGGCATTCGTGGAATACGCTATAAAAATGAAATTGAGGGAGTTGAGAATGTTGCCATCAACGATATAAGTGAATTGGCCAACGAATATGAAAAACACAATATCGAATTGAATAATCTAGAGGATATTGAAGTCTATCAGCACGATGCCAGCATGTTTCTAAGGATGAAACGGGGGGAATTTGATGTGATTGATATTGACCCATTCGGAACACCCTCACCATTCTTGGATTCGGCAGGATACTGTGCTCGCAGAAACTCTTTATTGTGCGTTACCGCAACTGACACTTCGGCATTGTGCGGAACTTACAAAGAGCCATGTATTCGCAAATATAATGCCAAACCATATAAAAGTGAATACTGCCATGAGAATGGAATCAGAATTTTGGCAGGTTTTGTAGCACTCACCCTTGCAAAATATTCCAAATGCATTGATATAAAAATGTCACACAGCACTGAACATTATATGAGATTATATATAAAAGTTGAAAAGGGTTCAAAAAAGAGTGATGAAACGTTAAAAAACATCGGATATATAAGCCATTGCAGCAAGTGCCTGCACAGACAGACAAGCAAAGGATTGGCCAGCGCTGTTGATGAAATCTGTCCTGTCTGTGGTGAAAAATTGGTTCATGCAGGCCCGCTTTGGCTAGGAGATATTCAGGATAAAGAGTTTATCCAAAAGATGATAGATGAAAGTGAACATAAAAAAATTAACACTGAAAAACAAGCTTTAAAATTATTGAATTATTGTCTTCAAGAAGCAGATGCTCCTGCAACATTTTTTGACATCCATACAGTCTGCAAATCTTTAAAAATAAGTGCTCCTAAACTTGATTTAATATTTGAGGAAATGAAAAATCGAGGATTTATAGCCATCAAAACACATTACAATCCACTAGGCATTAAAACAGATGCAAACATTAATGACCTAGAAAAAATTTTAATTAACTTGTCAAACGAATACTAATTTTTAATAAATATAAAAAAATGTCTTAAATTATAATCGAAATTATGAAAATTATAACAAACATAAAAAAAATTAGAATAATATCATATTAAAACTGAAAATTATTTTCATCACTAAAAGAAATTATACTGAAATAATATATAAACTTTTAAATATAATAAACAATTAAATAAGTTTATACATACTCAAACTAATTTTACAAATAAATTAGTTTATTAATATGAAGTGATTATAATGGTAAA
>NZ_JAZRHE010000120.1:0-1897 GCF_045644645.1 Methanobrevibacter sp. | reverse complement strand
CTTTACATTGAGCTTTATTTAGTATTATTTTTTCTATCGTTTTTTATTTTTTAGTAATACTAGTATTACATTTTATTTGGTTTATTTTAATTTAGTAATACTTTTTATTTTATAATCAGATTTATATTATTGTGATTTAGGTTTGCCTAAATCGAAAGTTATTTATTTAAGATTTCACTGAAAATTATATTAGTTAAAACTGAATTTGGAGAATTTTCATGTATGATTTAATAAAAAGTGCTGTTTATGATGATGATGCTGCAATTGAAATTTCAAAGATGGATAAGGATATAACCTCGGTGGTAGATGCAATATCCGAACTTTCCATGGAAGAAACAATGAAATTGGGGATGCAATTTAAAAGATTCCCTTTAGGATGTGACTTAACTGAGGTGGTTGCAGGAACCTGCGCATCGGATTTGGAATTGATGGATCTGTTGGGCAATTGCCGCTTATCTGATATGATTGGGGCGCCGATTCATATCTGCGCTTACGCTTTTTCGGATATAGGTGAAAAATTTGGAATGACAGGTCTTGAAGTGATGAAAAGGGTTCATGAAGTAGTTGATGTTCCCCTGGATCTGGATCATTTCGGTGAAAATGGTGCAATGAGGCTTCCAAAAAATATCAGCGGATGTGGTGGTGAATGTTATAACAAGGGTCCTGCATTCACTGAATGTCCCCGTGGAAGGATTCATGAGCGTTTAATTGATAAGGAATTGGAACAAAAAGATGATAAGGAGGAATGGGTTAAACTGTCATCATCCGTTGCGGTGAATGTTACCTGTGAGCAAACAGGTGACGGTCATGCGGCACCATTGAGGGAAGCTGAAGACATCGCGCAGCTGGCCAAAGAATATGGAAGGGGTCTGGAATCAATCATGTTTGTTGGCGACGGTTATGATGAGGTAATCACAGGCTTTGAAAAGTCCATCGAAATTGGCGCTGATGTTATTGTGGTTGAAGGGGGTCCTTTCAACAGATGTGAAAACACAACCGAAAGCTTCGCCAAAACAATTGCCGCTGCAAGAATATTGTCACCGGGAAAGGTGGTGGCCACTAATGGGGCATATGAGCATGAGGTAAGGGCAGGCTTAAGGTCCGGTTTGAATATGGTAATTACCGGTTTTCCAAAAAATCACCACGGATACATGTGCGGATATGAACCCGGAACAGCCAGAAGAGGAAAATTCGGCCTTCCAAGAATAATTCAAATCATCAATGAGGAATTTCCGAACAGGGGCCTTCCGGTTCAAAAGCAGGATTTGTTGTCACTTGCCACTGCTGTTAAAATCGCAGGACCGGAATATGTTTATCCAAGAAAGATAGGGGCTTATCATGTTGGTGATGCCCATTGGGCAACATTGGTCAATTCCAGAATGTATCAGAATATTCAATTAAAGCACACTTTGGAGGAGATTGTCGATTTGGCCGATGGAAATACTATTGCATTGCATGGAGGAAGATTCATATCATGGGTAATTGCTAATGAACTGGATAGGCATGTTGATGAAATAATAATTTCTGATGTCGATGAATGGGTATTGAGGAATACGGTTGATAACCTGCAGGGTGTGTTAAACGCAACCGTCATTGGGGAAAGTGATGATAAGGCCGCTTCTGAAAATGCTGATTTTTCAATTGCATCCTCAACAATGATTCCAGTTAGAGAAAACGTGCTTAAAAAAGTGCCAAATGCCTTGACAATAGTGTGAATCGGTTTGGAAGTAAATTTTTCTTTCATTATACTTCAATTTTAGTAATACATATTTTTTATTTTTTATTAATATCAGTAGTATTATTTAATAAAAAAGTATTACTAAATTCATTTTCCATTTATTTTATTTCTTTAGTGTTGAATGGGACTTGTTTTTAATAAAATCGGATTTAATTCTTT
>NZ_JAZRHE010000119.1:0-6162 GCF_045644645.1 Methanobrevibacter sp. | reverse complement strand
TTTTCTTTTGAGTTCATACCATATAAAGATTGCAAGGACTATTAATCCCAAAATTATCTCACCTATACTGGTAGTAACATCCTTAGTCAAAGTCAAAATACCACGTACAAGCAAAACAAGCCCTATACTAGAAATTATAGCACCTATAATGTCCAAATCGTTTTTAGATTCAGTAGGTTTGAAATTAGGTATTTTATTTTGCATTACTAAAATAAAGAAAATGAATATTAATTCGAATGCAAAAGCATATCTCCAACTGAAATAAGTTGTAATAACCCCACCAATGAGTGGAGCAAAAGCATCTGCAAGTCCTGCCATTATCCCCAGAGTTGCCAAAGCAATTGTACGTTTTTTGCCTGAATATGTTCCGCTTATTATTGAAACTATAGCCGGCAGCATTAATGCCCCGGCAACACCTTTAATCGCTGACCATCCGACAAAAAACATTATAACACTTGAACTTATTACTGCAGTAAATATGCCTATACCAAAAAGTGCAGCACCAATAAAAAACAGTTTCTTTTTACCGACTATGTCCTGAAGTTTGGTACTGAGCAGTATTAACGCAGCCGTAATAAGAGTATTAAACGACACAAGCATTTGAATAGTGCTAACATCAGTATTCAAATCAGCAACAACATGAGAAATACTAACATTCATAAATAAAGAGTCCAATACTATAATAAAAGAAGCACAAGCTACAACTATTAATGGAATCCAAGAATTTTTGTTAGCCCTTTCATTCATATTTATAATCCTCCAACATATTACTTTTAAATATTTTAACATAACGACTTTTAAACATAAGTATAATATATATTTGATATTTACCAATGATTAAATTTTTTGACTTGTTGAGGTAGTTCAATTGATACAATGAGAGTTTCATTAAAATATCCTGAAAATGACAGACCATTTTTTGCATTTGAAGACAATACAACAAAAACTTTAATGTGGAGAGGGGATTGTTCAGTTAGTTAATGCAGCATTCGATTTTAACATATTTGCTAGTTGGTGATTAAGATATTTTTTGGTTGATGATTAATGTTTTGTGAAAAAAAGTTATACTAAATCAAATCTAAAAAAAAATAGATATTGAATTATCAACTATATTAATTGGAAACATGACATATGCAAATTATATGTTATTATGTTTAAAAAGAAAAAAGAGTAAAATAAGGAATTTAAATCCTTATTTTTAAATTAATCCAAGTTTATTAGCGGTTTTTTCGTCAACCTTACCGGTTACCTTGAGACCTTTGGCTTTCTGGAACTGTTTGACAGCAGTTTCAGTGTATTTCTGATAGATTCCATCAACTGGGTATGGAACATAATATCCGTTTTTCTTCAAAGCCTTTTGAATCTTTTTAACAGTAGTTATGGCTTTGCTTCCTCTTGAAACTGTTTTCCAAACAGCCTTAACCTTAATGGTTACCTTTTTGGTAGCTTTGTTGTAGTAAGTGTTTCCTTTATAGGTTATGGCAGCCTTGTAGGTTCCTTTCTTGGAGAGTTTGGTGATCTTGAAGGTAGCCTTACCTTTACTGTTTGTAGTGGCCTTATAGGTCTTTCCACTGACTTTTAAGTATACTGTTGCTTTGTTTATTGCCTTATTAACATTGTTCTTCAAGACAATTACATATTTCTTGGTTTTAGTAGTTGTCTTGAATGTTTTTGCTTTAGCAGTTATTTTAGGAGTTGCCTTTTTGACAGTAACCTTAGCTGTTCTGGTCACGTTATTGTGATTGGCATCTGCAATAGTAGTGACTGTTAAAGTGTAATTTCCTGCATCTAAACCAGACACGGTAATAATATTGCCTTCAACATCAACAACAGCGTTAGGTTGGTTAACAACACTAGCATTAACACCAATTGCGCCAGTAAATGAAACTGAAGCAGAACCAGTACTATCATAATCAAATACGACATTTTCAACAGTTAAAGTTGAGTCTATTTTATTGACAGTGATTTTAGCTGTTTTAGTCACGTTATTGTGATTGGCATCAGCAATAGTAGTAACTGTTAATGTGTAATTACCAGCGTCCAGACCTGAGACTGTAATTGAATCAGCATTAACATTAACATTAGCATCAGGTTGGTCATCGACACTGGCGTTAACTCCAGTAGCACCAGTAAATGAAACTGTAGCAGAGCCTGAATCACCATAATTAAATACAACATTACTGACTGTTAAAGTTGAGTTTATCTTGTTAACAGTGACCTTAGCAGTTTTTGTCACGTTATTGTGATTTGCATCTGCAATAGTAGTGACACTTAAAGTATAATTGCCAGCATTCAAACCTGAAACTGTAATGGTATTGCCATTTACATTAACATTAGCATCAGGATGCTCAACAACACTGGCATCAACACCAGTAGCACCAGTAAATGAAATTGTAGTTGAACCAGTACTATTATAGTCAAATACAATATCCCCAACAGTTAAAGTGGAATTGGCTTTATTGACAGTTATATTGGCATTATTGACAGTTACACTATCCAATCCAGTATATGATGCATTGACTTCATAGACTCCATAATCAGCAAATGTATATAACACCCACCAGGTTCCATTACCAGCATAATTGGCACTAATTTCCTCACTGTTTGGGAGGATAAATCGCAATTCACCTTTTATAACTTCATTTGGAATGTTGGATTTTGCAGTGATGTTAACTGTCCTGTTGTTGGTTGTCTGGGAGGTAACATTCACACTGAATTTAGTGTTGTTTGAAATTGTTTTTTCAGCTTCAGTGTAGTATGAATCTGCATCATGGTGAGCACTGATGTAATAATTTTCACCAGTACTAATATCCAAAACAATCATACCATTCTCATCTGTAACTTTAACATCACTCAAAACAAGTTCACCATTAACAACCACGCCAACAGTGATGTTTTGACCAGCTTCCTTATTAGATCTTGAAGGTTTGATAGCGGAACTTCCAGTGTTTGCGATTCCCTTTGCACTCCAATAAGTAACATTGGTAAAGCTAACTTCACCATTAGAATAGATTGCGTTTAAAAGGTTATCATTACCTTTGAAAGTAATTGTAATATTGTTATCATTTTTGGTTACTTCTAAAGCTTCTGCATTCGCCCTGTTGTTTAAGAAACAGGAATTGGAAACAGTTTTAGTCGCTGAAGTGCTACCGAAGTAAATTGCAGAACCAGTAGTCGCATTATTGCCAGTAAAATTACAATTTGTTACAGTACCTTCTATATTGAATCTGATAGCACCCCCATTACCATTGGTTGCGGTGTTATTAGTAAAATTACAATTTCTTACATTACCAGTATCAACAAATAGAATCGCACCACCCCATCCATTAAAGCCCGTTGCTTTGTTACAATTAAAATTACAATTTGTTACAGTACCTTCATCCCCGAAGTAAACTGCACCACCATCCCAACTGGCAGAGTTATTAATAAAATTACAATTTGTCACAGTACCCCACCAATCGAAGTAAATAGCTCCGCCATCACCCTTATAGTTAGCATTTTTTGATTGTTAGGTTTTTAATTGTTACCTCATTAACAGAATTTACATTAAATGCCCGAATATTTGATCCTGCCATATCAATAACTGCACCGTTACCATCAAGGGTTCTGATATTATCAGAAATTGTAATAGTAGAACCTTCATCATAAGTATAATAGTCATGTTGCAGTACGACGGTACCTCTTCCGTTGGCTATTTCGCTGGCTAGCCCGGAATATGTACTGGTATCTAGATTATCGCTTAAGGCTTCATCCTGGTCGTTTGGTTCATATGCTGCAGATAGTTTATCTGAGCTCACATCATCTGTGTTATCACATATAGATAAATCAATACTTTCGCTTGCTAGGTTTTCATTATCATCGGTTACTGCGGATACTCCCTGAAGGGATAACAGCAATACCAGGAGTAGTGAAATCAGCAAGATTCTTGTTTTCAACTTATCCATTTTTAAATTCAACTCGCTTTTTTTACTATAATATTTCGCATGTTTTGTCCCGTTTTTTTTTACACGACATGTCGAGCAATAGGAATTCTTATTTTTTTTCATGTGCACAAAAAAAATGTTTTTTTGATAGAATTCTTATTACCATATTTAAGTATGGCATCAATCCATTAATAAATCTATTTGAATATTATTCAAAATTGGATAATAAAAACAGTTGATTGTAAAATTAATGTGCTATTTGCAGAGGATATTGATGATTGAAGTTTACATCCCTAATCAATTTATAAATATTATTATTCTATGTAAACGGGAAAAATTGTTGATTAAGAATTATATAATTTAAATCCAGATTAACCAATTATAAAAAAAAATAATTAGATACATAATCAATAGAAAAACCCCAACTAGAACCAGCAATGCCAACCGTAACTAAATGTATTGCAATTCCAGAAAGTGGAGGGTTTCTATACTGAATACCATCCTGTCTTAAATAACATCTTACTGGAGGCTAATCTACGAAAATTCAAGTCAATGTCATTATTGACGCTAATAGTAACACGCTTGTTTCTAGACATACAAATAGATTGTGCACACTAATTAATAAATGTTTTAGTGTTTTTTCAGAGCATTTTGACATATGATTTTTAACATTGGCTTATCGGCGAAATAATAACTCACAAAATTTATTAAAGAAGAAAATTTAAATAAATAATTGAAGAAAAATTCATTACTGCTTAAAAAAAGAGTGCTTTGGAGTGAAAATCTTAGAACTATATTAAAGCAATGAAATACATATTATTGTTGAATATCACCCGAAAATATCAATTCAAACAATATCCGTTGGATATTTAAAGTAAATATTATAGGAAAAGATAGTATGATTGAAAAAATTAATACAGAGAAACAACAATTTATTTCAGAACCATGTAAACAGGTTATTTTACACTTGGATGATTTCCTCGAATCTAAAAAAGAGCCTATTACCGTTGCTGAAATAGGTGTTGGAGTAGGTGTTACATCAGTAGAAATAGTTAAACGATTAAGGGATATTGATTCATTCTATTTTTTCTCTTTTGAAGATGATGTGGCCGAACTTGAAGCCGATTTAAAAGATTTGGATTACTGTAACTGCAAACTATATCCCATGGGCAATACCCACACCACATACGATTCATATACCTGGAACTTAAGTTCATTGTATCTTGAAAATGAGGATCTGTTTGATCTAGTATATCTTGATGGGGCGCATACTTTTTATCATGACGGCTTGGCGACAGCCTTATTAAAAAAGCTTATAAAACCCGGCGGAATACTTATTTTCGATGATGTCTTTTGGTCTTTCAATGATTCCCCATATTGGAATAACGATCCCGAAAGATATTCAAGAATGCTCGAAAATTATCCTGAAGAGCAAATTAAATCAAATCAGATAAAAAGGGTTCTTGACGTATTTATGGAAAATGATGAGGAATGGGAGAGAATAGGCGACATTGCCTGGAAGACCACTTATAAAAAAATTGCAAAACAAAATAAGCTTGAAAGGTTATTAAGTAATTTGGGATCCAACTCTAAGAAAAAATAATTGGCATCCACTGAATCGGAAATTTATTCGCATCCAATTATTAAAAAACATATCTTACAAAATCTACATGCCAATAATGGATATCTTCATTGAAACCTAACAAACAGGGAGATTTTTATCTGAAACCTTTTCTTTTAAATGATTCAAATCAGATGAAATTACAGATATTTTTTCACCATCAACATAAGTAGTATAAACCCAACTACCACCAACATATTCAATCTCATAATCATTGTCAGTGATCTCTAAATCTTCCGTATTATCTTTGAGATTGTTAATTCTTTTTATACCATCATAAAATATTTCAAAATTAGGATTTCCCTTTTGTCCTTCAACAAACCATTTAAGCACCAAATTTGGATTGAATCCACTGTTAAAAGCAGCCAATGTGATGGATTTGTTAATTTTATATTCATTTAAAATAAGCAATATTTTATCTTCCAGGTGTTTATATGAATAACTGCCATGTTTCAACTTGTCATGCAACAACAGAGATTTCAATCCATTGTTCCTTTTTTCTAAATTGGAGAATCTATTATAAAATGATATGTTATTCACCACCAAGCTTTAATATTAACTATTATGTTGAAAGCATTTAAATGTTAGCATCTAAAAGCAAAAAATAGGAATAATCCT
>NZ_JAZRHE010000118.1:0-20839 GCF_045644645.1 Methanobrevibacter sp. | reverse complement strand
GGTGTTTCCGGGATTGTTTATTAAATTGTCAACGACACTTTCAACTAAAAGCTCATCATGTTCGTTTATCATATTTCTTACTGCTTTCTGGTTGCCTGTTTCAATTAACGATAGTGCAATTCCGGTTATTAAAATTAATATTATCAGGATTATTGCAATTTCAAGTGAAATGTTCCCTTTATTGTCCATTTTCAACCAACCCGTATTTTTTCCTATGGGAATTGTCCAAGATTAGGCTGTTAAAATCCGTTTCATCTATTTTGGTACCGTAATAGTGGTCGGAAAATACTACATGGTCAGAGCAGGATAACGTTTCGTTATTTATTGGCGTGTGTGTCTGAATAAATACTTCCAAACCGTAATGGGGACATTTTCCTTTACCTTCTAGTCGGCATAGATAACAGCTTCCATCAGCACTCTCGTGAAAATAGCCGTTATCCAGACAATCCTTGAGTACTCCCGGATCGCCGTGGTGAATATATGGGTCGTAGGGGCATTTCTTAATATATAATGGTGCTGTAGCTTCAATATATGATTCAGGAGATTTAAACTGATGTAAAAGCATATATCCGGCTATCGCATTTTTATAATGAATCTTATTATTGTATGTTAGGATCCCGGACATTATTGTTAGCTTAGCTATTGGCAGAGGGTCTTTAAGACCTTCAATCGAAGTGTTTCTTTTGATAATATTTGTATATTTCATATTGTCTTTTTTTACGTTTAATTTTACTTTTAATAGAATTTCCCAGGGACTATCGGTGTTTTCAACCGAAAGGGCTTCTGAAGATATTTCCACTCCGTATTTTTTTTCAAATTCCTCATTTTTTTCGTTTAATCTTTTGTTCAAATTTTTTTTAATCTGTTTTTCACTGTCGTATACAGGCAGCCCGTTATAGACTTTCTGTGTTGCTTCAGCTATTGAGTCCCTTCCTAGAGTTTCTACATTTCTACTATAGTCATCGATAATGTATTTAAAATTATTATTTGATTTTAATTCAATATTTTCGCTTTCTATATAATTTATACTTGTAATTATAAAAATGGATATTAATAACATTGATATAGCTAAAATAGCAACGCTTCCTACTATTATATTACCTTTAGAGTCAATTTTCATAATCTGATTTTAGCAGAAAATTTATAAGTTTATTTCTCAACTGCGACAGTATGATTTTTCATATATATGTTAATACGTTTTTTTGAAATTGAAATAATTAGTAATAAAAAAAATACTTATTTATATTATTGATTAGAAAGTATACTTATTAGAAAATATATGGAGGATTTACATGTCAGATACTGTAAGAACATGGCGTCACATACAACAAAGATACAATCTTATAGGTTCAAAATGTACAACCTGTGGAGAATTATTCTTCCCATCTCGTGTAGTTTGTCCTAACTGCAGGAGAAAAGGAAATCTTGAGCCTTTCCAATTTTCAGGCAAAGGAAAAATTCACACATTTTCAGTTATCAGGTCTGCGCCGGACAATTTCAAAAAGTCAGCTCCTTATGCTGTAGCTGTCATCGAACTTGAGGAAGGTGCAAAATTAACATCACAACTCGTTGACTGTGATGTTGATGATATCGAAATTGGCGATGAAGTAGAAATGGTATTCAGAAAGATTAGAGAAGACGGGGAAGATGGAGTTATCTCCTATGGATACAAATTCAAAGTCATCAAATAACGTTGCTGTTATCTTAGTAAGCCATGGAAGTAGCTTACCTTTTGCGGAAGTTACCTTCACTGAAATAAAAGATAAATTCATAAAAGCAACAGGACTTCCAACAGAAATTGGATATATGAAGGTTTCCAGTCCGTCCATTGCCGAAGCTGTAGAAATCCTAAAAGGAGAAGTCGACGATTTGGATAAGATCATAGCTCTTCCAGTATTTTTAGCTCCGGGAATTCATACAAACATTGATATTCCGACTTTACTCGGCCTTGAGCCTTTGGAAGTTGATCCGAGATGTCCTGATGGAAATTATCCGGATGAACATTATTTGTCAATTGCCGACGATGTTGAATTTGATGGTGAAATCGAATTATTAAGTTCAATTGGGCCTCGCGATGAATTATTGGATATCATTGACAAAAGAATTGAGGAAGCCTTAGCCGATTCCAAGCTTGACGGCGATGCAAAAACAGGAATTCTGCTTGTATCACACGGATCCAGGTTAAATTATAACAAAGAATTTACCACAGCATTATACAATAAATTCGAAAAAACTACAGATTTTCCATCTAGTTTTGGATTTATGGAATTATGCGGTCCCAGCATCCCTGAATCTATTAATAAATTAACTGCTGAAAATGAGATTGACAGATTGGTTGTCGTACCAGTATTTATCGCTCCAGGAATGCATACAACTCATGACATTCCACACATTTTAGGATTATTGGAAGCCCATGAACATGAACATGAGCATTCACATGACCATGGACATGGCCACGATCATTCACATGATTTGACACCTGTCGATTTTGACGGTGAAATACTATATCCCGAACCTATTGGAGCGGATGACATTTTAATTGATATTTTAGTTGACATGGTTAATGAAAAATTATAATTTTTCATATATTTTTTTCGAAAAAAATTTATTCAATATTAGTTAACAAAATTTAACTTAGAATTTAATTATATTGAGGATGATTATTATGGATGATAAAAAAACCGGAATTTTACTTTTATCCCATGGTTCCAGATTGCCTGAAGGGGAAGAAGTAATTAAAGCTTACAAAGAAATGTATCTTGAAGAGTTTCCAGAAGCTATTGTGGAATACGGATTCATGGAAATCAGAGAACCTGGAATTCCCGAAACTATTAAAAAATTAACTTCCGAAAACGATTTGGAAAAGATAATTGTCGTGCCAGTTTTCATTGCCCATGGACTTCACACTAAAAGGGACATTCCAAAATTATTGGGTATTGAGAGCGACTTTGATGAGGAATCCGTTTCAGGTCATCATCACCACCATCACGGCCATCATGACCACGGTCATGGACATCATCATCACCACCATCACGACCATGATGAAGAGGAAGTCCATTTCGATGGGGAAATCGTTTTGACTGACCCTATCGGTATTGACGCACGTTTATTTGAGATTATCAAGGATAGAGTTTCAGACAATTTGTAGTTCTGAAACCTTTTTTTAACTTTTTTTATTAAGATTTATTTAATTTGAAATTTATATTAATATTCATGTCACTTAAAGTCTCAGACATCGGAGAAAAGGAATTGGTGAAATATATCATATCCAATTCAAAGGAAATCACTCCGGACGATACGGCGATTACAAAATTCGGTTCTACAAATTTAATTTCAACCAGTGACATGCTAATCCAGTCAAGGCATTTTCCCGAAAACATGTCCTATTTTGACATGGGCTTTAAGGTCGTGACGGTCAATGTCAGTGACCTTGCGGCAATGGGGGCCGAGCCTTTAGGATTTTTGCTTGCCATTGCAGTTCCGAAAGATTTGGATTTGGACTCCTTTAAGGAACTCATTGACGGTGTCTTGAGTGCCTGCGATTACTATTCGATTCCCTTGATTGGTGGGGATACCAACGAGGCATCTGAGATAATAATTTCAGGAACCGCACTGGGCCTGTGCGACAGGCCGTTAATGATGGATACCTATTCCATCGGCGACGTCATTGCGGTTACGGGCGATATTGGTCATGCGGCACTTGGTTTTAACCTTGATGTTTTGGATAACGTTTATGTTAAGAAAGCCCTGAAGCCACTGGCCAGAATCAAGGAAGGAATTGCATTGAGAAAATCAGGTGCAACTTCAGCAACCGATATCACTGATGGGCTTGCAAGCGAACTGCATCACATAAAAAGGGACTTATTCGGATTCATGATATATGAGGAGCTTTTGGGCATCTCTGATGAATACAGGCAATATTGTGAAAATTTAGACCTGAACTATTTGGACCTGGTATTGCATGTTGGAGAGGATTTTGAACTGTTGTTTACAATTCCAAAGGATAGGCTGAAATATTTGGACATTGATTACAGGGTCATCGGTGAAGTGACAGATTCGGACGTTGTTGAAATCACGTTGGAAAACGGTTTCGTTGAATCAATTGAAAACAGGGGTTATGAACATTATGTTTGTGAATAACAGCCTTTACAAAAAAAGCTCCAAAACCCAAAAGATTAGATGTGAAATCTGTGCGAACTATTGCAAGATAGCCGATGGCAATGTTGGAGTCTGCAGACAACACAAAAACATCAACGGAGAGCTTTTTGATACCAGCTATGGCATCGTTTCATCTTTGAGTCCCGACCCTATTGAAAAAAAGCCATTGCATCATTTTCTGCCTGGGACCTTCACATATTCGATAGGCGGTTTTGGGTGTAACATGACATGTTTGCATTGCCAGAACTATATGATATCACATGAACATGATAAAAATATTCGTGGGGTTAAAATAACGCCAGAAGCGATCGTGGAAAATGCAATAAATTATGATTGCCAATCAATTGCTTGGACCTATAATGAACCTACCATACACTTGCCTTTCAGCGGAAAAACTTCTCTTTTGGCAAAATCCAAAAACTTGAAAGTCATCTATGTAACAAACGGATATTTTTCACACCAGTCCATTGAAGAGATCTTAACGTTTGTCGATGCATTTAACATAGACCTGAAATCTATGTCACATGATTTTTATAAGAGAGTCTGCGGCGCTGATTTGGACGTGGTATTGGACAACTTAAAAAGGGTTTATATTGAAGGCAAGCATTTGGAGATTACTAATTTAATCATTAATGATTATAATGATTCAATTGATGAAATCAATCTACTGTGTGATTTTGTTGTAAATGAATTGGGTCCTGAAGTTCCATTGCATTTTTCAAGGGCGTTTCCCTATTATAAAATGGGAGACATTTCACCTACAAATCCCGAAACATTGTACAGGGCAAAGGAGATAGCCATTGACAAGGGAATCGAGAATATTCATTTGGGAAATATTTAACGGTGAGGAAGTTCAGGGTGTTTTTTTTTGATAAATTTTCATGTCCTCGGAATTGGTGAGGATAATGGGTAATTTTGGGGTTGAATTCATGGATTTTGAGGAAACCTGCCCCCAAATTTAGGGATAGAAATGATGTCCTCACAAAATTTTTCAAAGAAGAAATGGAGTATTTAATAGATATTTTAAGGAAAATTTAATAGTGTTTGAAATGAGTCTTTTCTGATGGAATATTCAAAGCAATATTTCAAACTTTCAATGAATGTTTTTCGCATTTCACTGAAGCCATTTTGCATCTTGAAATCATCGCCAAATAGCCATTTATATTTAATTCCCCTAAATTATATTGTCAATCAACTTGGGGGAGTAATGATTATGAATTCAAAGGAAAAAACCAAACAGCATTTTAATCAAACAGCCAGCAATTATAACAGCTCGGATGACGGCAAATTTGTCCAGGGCATGTATGATGTCCTAGTGGATGAAATCCTAAAGTCACAGTTAGGAAAGATTCTTGACGTCGGTTGCGGAAACGGAAACCTGTTTACATTCCTGCCGGACGGCAGATACGAATTGTTCGGAGTCGATTTTTCGGAAAACATGATTATTGAGGCAAAAAACAATTGTAAAGCAAAAGCCTCTTTTAATGTTGCCGATGCCGAAAGGCTTCCCTTTTCTGATGATACATTTGACATTGTCGTCTGCAATGCTTCATTTCATCACTATATCCATCCGAATACAGTCCTTGAGGAAATGCATCGTGTTTTAAGGGATGGCGGAAAAGTTTTGATTGGAGACCCTTATATTCCGACAGGCATCAGGGGGCTTATGAATGTGGTGTTGAGATTTTCGGATTCGGGCGATTATCATATTTATGGTTTAAGGGAGATGGAGAATTTGTTTGCAAAAAATGGCTTTAATCCTGTTTCATCTATCAGAACAGGCAAACGAACAGCATTCTACATTGCAGAAAAATAGAATGGCATTAACAAAAAAATAATAAATAGAGAGTTGGTTTATTCTCCAAAACTAACTCTTTCGAATTTTTCTAGGGTTTTAAGTGATTTTGTTGCATCCACACCTATTTTTGTAGTTGTTCCATCACTTTCAGCTACTGGGTCAAGGGATGATCCGCGCACGTTCGGAACAATCATAATGTCTCTGTCACCTTTAACGCGGGTAGCTATTGCATATTCTACATCTTCAGCATCAAACACATTAACATCAGTGTCTACAACAACACAATGCTTGAGTGAAGGGTGAGCGGACAATGCGGCCATAATGGCATTTTTTCCATCGCCTTCAGTTTGTTTATTGATGGATATTACTGAATGTAACCAGCAGCAACCTCCTTCAGTCAAAACAACATTTTCAACTGTAGGAACTGCATTTTTAACGGCTTTGAATATTCTTGGTTCTTGTGGAAGACCCTGTAACAGCTTATGTTCAAATCCTGCAGGAACAATTGCATGATAATATGGATTGTCCTTTTTTATATGCATTTTTTCCAGATTTATGATTGGTTGGTCACGGATAATGTCATAAGTGTCGGTCAAATCAACAAAAGGACCTTCAGCCACTGTTTCTGTCACGGATATTTTTCCCTGCAAAATAATGTCGGCTTCAGGAACTTCCAAATCACCGCATTTTATTAATGTTAGTTCTCCATTTTTAAATGCATTGGCCACTTCCATTTCATTATAATCGATTGGGATTGAAGTGGTGCTTGCAAGTAAAATTGCAGGGTCCATTCCGATTGCTATGGCAATTTCTAAATCTTCACCTGCTTTTTGAGCATTTTGGAAATAGGTATAGAGATTTCTTGGAACAATTCTGATGACGAGTCTTTTGTTGTCTAAAACCATCATTCTGTGGATTGAAGCATTTTGGATTCCAGTTTCGGGGTCACGTGCAAAGACAACACCCGCAGTGATATATGCTCCACCATCTCTTTTGTAATGTGTTAAAATAGGAATCTTATCCAAATCAATGTCCAATGTATCATATTCGGAAAAATCAGTAAATTTATCCACTTTAACTGGTTTTTCCATAGCCTCTATAATTTTTTCGGTAATTTCAGAAACTTCACAATTTATTGATCTGGCTATTTTTTCACGTGTATTGCAGATTCCGGTAATTATTGGAATATCATGTCCTTTTACATTTTTGATAATGAGGGTGTCTTTAGGATATTGCCTCAATACCTTTGAAACTTCATATTCAGATGAAAGTTCATCTGTAATCTCGATTATGTTTTCATCTTTGATGTTCATATTATCACTATAAGTTAATTTTTTTGTCTTTTAGTTTATCTAATAGCTCTGTCATGTTTGGATTTTTGATTGAAAGGATTTCTCCTGCGAGAACTGCAGCATTTTTACCGTTGTTTATTCCAACAGTTGCAACAGGCACACCCGGCGGCATATTAACTGTAGTGAGCATGTAATTATCGCCGTTTTCATTGGTACAAGGGACTCCTATGACCGGCCTGTCGGTAAGGCCTACGATTCCACCTGTCACCTGTGAGGAGTTGGAGCTGATTCCAATGAATATTTTCACGTTTTTCATGCATTTTACATAATTGGTAAATTTTCTAGTGGATCTTATTGGACAGACAACTTTTGTATCATAGCTGATTTTAAGCCTGTCTAGGATTACCCCAACGTTTTTTGCGGTTGCCATATCGGTTTGTCTTCCGACAATTATTGCCACTTCCGCGTCCTGGTTTTTGCACTGATTAATGGCGTCCTCATCTACTTCAACTTTGTTTATTTCCATATTTTTAATTCTCAAAAAGTCATTTCGGATGAATTTCCTATCAATCTTTTGAACTATTTCCTCATTACTTGATTTGACTTTTTCAGCATAATCTTTTCTTAAGTTAATTATTTTTCGGCGAAGTTCTTCATCGTGGATTGCAAGGAATTGGGCGGCAAGTATCGCGGCATTATCTCCCCTATCAATCCCTACAGTCGCAATAGGGGAAGGATATGGCATCTGTACAACTGAGTGTAACGCATCGATTCCACCAGTTTTCACATCAACCGGCACTCCAATCACAGGTCTGCGTGTATAGGCAGCAATCGAACCCGGCAAGTGTGCAGCCAAACCTGCAATTCCAATAAACACTTCGATTCCCGCATCCGTACCTTGGCTGACAATTTCACGAACTAGATTTGGAGTTCTATGGGCGGATGCAATTTTTAAACTGTATGGTATTTCAAGTTTGTCCAAGATGTCCATGCTTTTTTCCGCAATGGCAATGTCAGAACCACTTCCAAGAATTATCATTATCTTTGGTGTCATTAAAAAATCCCTTCTAAAATAAATTATTTCTTCACAATATAATTTTTATTTTAAAATATATTAAAGTATCATAGACAATTGAATTCTATTTCTTTTCAAATCAATATCCAAGACTTTAACGTCAACAATATCTCCAACGCTTACAATGTCCAATGGGTGTTTTACATATTTATCAGCTACCAACTGTGATATATGGACCAATCCATCCTGATGAACTCCAATATCGACAAAAGCACCAAAATCAACAATATTTCGAACAGTTCCCTGCATTATCATTCCAACTTCCAGATCATCAATAGATAAAACATTTTTTCTCAAAATAGGCTTTGGCATATCTTCACGGGGGTCACGCCCCGGCTTTTTAAGCTCTTTAACAATGTCTTTTAGGGTTTCAATACCAATATCCAATTCTTCAGATATCTCTTCAAGGTTAATGTTGTCCAATTTAAGGGATTTGGAACCGATATCTTCGGCTGAACAATTTATTTTTTCTAACAGTTTGTATGTTGCGCCGTAAGACTCCGGATGAATTGTGGTATTGTCCAAAGGATAGGCAGGGTTATCTATTTTTACAAAGCCGGCGCATTGTTCATATGTTTTTTTACCTAATTTTTTGACGTTCAACAGCTCTTTTCTATTGGTAAAACTTCCGTTTTCCTCTCTGTAACTTATGATGTTTTTTGCGGTAGCATTTCCAATTCCTGAAATGTAGTTTAAAAGGCTGTATGATGCCGTGTTTAGGTCAACTCCAACTTCATTTACTACTTTTTCAACAACCCCTGTTAATGTTTCAGACAGTTGTTTTTGATTCATATCGTGCTGATATTGGCCAACTCCAATGGATTTCGGGTCAATTTTAACGAGTTCAGCCAATGGGTCTTGAAGTCTTCTTGCAATTGAAACGGCACTTCTCTCACCTTCTGTGAAATCCGGAAATTCTTCATCAGCCAGTTTTGAAGCTGAATAGACGGAAGCTCCCGCTTCATTAACGATTATGTATTCAACTTTTGTTCCTTTTATTGTTTCGGCTACAATCTCTTCAGACTCTCTTGATGCCGTACCGTTTCCAATAGCTATTACATTAATATTATATTTATCAATTAGTTCTCTGACAGTTTTAATAGATTCTTTAACTTTATTTTGGGGTTCCGTTGGATATATCAATGCGGTATCAAGCACTTTTCCAGTTTCATCAATAATGGCTAGTTTACAACCTGTTCTAAAGGCAGGATCCCAACCGAGAATAGTCTTTCCCACTAATGGACTTTCCATTAACAGCTGATTTAAGTTTTTTGCAAATACTTCAATTGATTTTTCCTCAGCCTTTTCGGTTAGGTAGTTTCTTATTTCCCTTTCAATTGCAGGTGAAATTAATCGTTTATATGAATCTTCAACACAGTCCTTGATTATTGGGGTTGTAAATTTGTTATACTCAATTTTTTCAGGAATGTCTGAGATGTTTTTTAGAACGTGTCTGTTAAGATATTTTATGATTTCATCTGTTTCACAGACGATTTTTCCTTTAATAATCCCCTCTTTTTCAGCTCTGTTTATTGCTAAAATTCTATGGGGAGGAATCCTTCTCAAATCTTCAGTGTAATTATAGTAGATTTCATATTCCGTACTTGATTCCTTGTCTTTTGCTTTTGTCTGAATCTGACCTGTAAAAAATGTATTCTGTCTTATCTTTTTTCTAAACTCGGAATTATCGGAAATCACCTCAGCAATTATATCTTTTGCGCCTTCAATAGCTTCTTTAGGTGTTTTAACTTCATCACTAATATAATTCTTAGCTATTTTTTTAACACTTTCCTTTACATCTTGGGCCAAAATTATTTCAGCCAGTCCACCAAGGCCCCTTTCACGTGCAACCGTTGCTTTTGTCCGTTTTTTACTTTTATATGGACGATATAAATCCTCAAGTTCAACTTGTGTTTTTGCATTCAATATCCTATTTTTCAAATCATCTGTGAGTTTTCCAAGTTCATCAATTCTATTGATGACTTTTTCTTTTTTTTCTTCCAAATTTCTAAGATACTTCAGTCTTTCGTCAAATTTTCTTAGTGTTTCATCATTTAAAGAACCTGTGACATCTTTTCTATATCTTGCAATGAACGGTATTGTATTTCCATCATCGATTAATTTGATTACTTTTTTTACTTGCCAATCGGTTAAGTTCAATTCGTTTTCAAGTGTTTGGGTTATCATTGAATTACCTTAAATTAATTTTTTTTATTTCTTCACATTGTAAAATTATACTTTGGAGGTAATAATATTTATACTACTTAAAAAACAAAATATTAATAATTAAACTTTTAAATGGTGAATTTTAAGTGTATTGGTTTTTTGTACTAATTGCATTTTTGCTTGCAGGTATTAAAACGCAAAAACCTAAAAAATATCAAAAGGTTTCAGTGATTATTCCGGCCTACAATGAGGAGGATACTGTAGCTAAAGTGATTGAGGTAGTGAAAAATGTATCGTTTGTAGATGAAATCATCGTTGTTAATGACGGATCAACAGACAATACGGAAGCAGAAGCCATTAAAGCCGGAGCCATCGTCATTAATCATGAAACAAATAAGGGTAAAGGTCAGGCATTATATACCGGATATCAAAAGGCTGAATGTGATATTATAGCTTTCATTGATGCAGACATTTATAATCTGACTTCAAGAAAGGTGGAGGCTATTATTAAACCGATTTTACTTGGAAAAGCCGAAATCACCAAAACTAAATTTGCTCGCGAAAGCGGACGTGTAACTGAACTTACCGCTAAGCCCTTATTGAACTTTTTCTTCCCTGAAATTTCATTTGAACAGCCTTTAAGCGGTCAGTTTGCAGCACGCAAGGAAGTATTGAAGAAAATTAATTTTGAAAAAGATTATGGTGTTGATGTAGGGATAGTTATTGACGCTGATGTACTTGGAATATCCATCATGGAAGTGGACATTGGTGCAATACAACATGACATGTCTCCTCTTTCTGATTTGAACATGATGGCAAACGAGGTTGTAAGAACAATCATAAGCCGCGCTAACAAGTATGGCAGAGTTATAATGATTGATGACATAGGATATTATATTCGTATGTCAATTGTAGGTTTAACATTTGTTATTCTTGGTTTATTTACAATATTTTTTGTAAAACAGGTTCCTCTTGCATTGGGAGTTTTAATTTCCATTGTAGGACTGATTATAGCTATTTACTATATCATTAAAGTCATTATAAAATCTATTGCGATGTTTAGAAAGAAACCAAAAGGTAATTTATTGAAATCTTTTATTAAAATACATTTCCCAATGATTATTTCAATAATTGTGTTGTTGTTGATGATTTCAACATTTATTGGAGCGGCACATTTTGAAAATGGTGTTTTATCTATCGAACCCAATTCAAGAAATTTAATTATCTATGCTGATGATACACCAACTGACAATTCAATTTCTGTTAGAGGCCCATATACAATTGATACGGCAATTGAAAATGAATCCGGCGAAATCCGTATGCCTTCCGAGGCAATGATGACATTAGGTATTAAAATTAACGATACCATTAAGATAAAAAGTGAAATTTATACTATTAATGAAACAAGGCCTGGTGAGCCAAACACACTCAGATTGCCGCTTGAGGTTAAAAAAGCACTTAATGTTGAGTCAGAGGATATTATTCAAGACACCCGTTTAAAAAGCATCTTTGCAGGCACTATGATATCTCATGATTATGATAATAATAACACTACATTAACTGAAAACTTTGTTGTATATTCAAGAAATGTTAATGCATCAACCTTTGAAGTTATAGTTGATAATGTTTCCATTGCCGAGTCAGACGGTATCTTTAATAACGGTTCCACATATTATATTGCAGTTAATGATGAGCCTGTAAGCTCGTTAAACTGTACAAATAACACTAATTTCACATATGAAAATCATGATGTTAGGATAATCTTTAAGGATACGAATTCCACTTCAATTAAACAGTTTTTGAAAAGTGACCGCGGCAACTTCTTGAATTTTGATTTTGAAAAAAATAGTAAGTAAAATCTAAGAAATTGGATTCTTAGATTATTTTTTGTCATAAGCTTTAACTGCTTCTTCTACATCATTATAAAGTCCAAGTGCTGCAAGAGCACCAACTTTACCTTGCTCGCCTGTTACAGCAATTAATGGAATGTCTAATTCTTTTGCAACAGATTCTGCAGTTTCAACATCCATCATTCCGGATTTTGTAGCTATTGAATATTCCCTTAATTTTTCAGGAATGTCAAGACCTTCCAAGATAGCTATTGCGGTTTTATCGGATAGGGTATCCCTTTTAAGAATTTCAATAACTCTGTTTATCAAATCTTCTTTTTTAGATTCTTCAACAGCAAAGGTAAGAGCAATAGATACACAATTTTGAGTTTTGTGTGGGTTATGTGGGTATAATTGGACAATAATATGGTCTAGATATTCAAATCCTTCACTAGCAAGCTCAACACCCAGGTTATGAGCCATTGTCCATGTAGCTCCAGCATCTTTTGTATCGGTATCATCTACACCAATAACAATTTTCTGAAGTTTTGGAGTCACAACAGTAGCTTTTCCTACTTTTGAACCTCCTCCAGTTTCAATAAGTTCGATGTATTTAACACCTTCACCCATTCCTCTACACATTCCAGCACCTACACCGGCTCCTGCAAGTCCGGCATGAGTTACTTTGACTTCATCACCATCAACTATAATCTCATCTATTCCTGCAGCGTTAAAACTAGCTTTCAAATCAAGAGGACTGGAACCAACATGACAGGAGTAGACATGTTTGTTTCCGTCCCGATAAGCTGAATCGATTAGTTCAGAATTATTGCGGTATTGGTTTAACAGCCAGTGAGATCCAGATATGCAGGGATGGTATTCGACAATTTCGACTTTGTCACCATCTACCATAGTCAAAACTTTTTGGTATGGTGCAATCCAAGGATTATTAAATTTTTCTTTTAATTCATTGGGTTTAAGAATTTCCATCCAATCACTAAATTTCTTTTAATCTGTCACACATTTTAATAGCTGCTTCAACTGCACTTTTCGCGTTTTTAACACGTCTGTGTGCATCAATTCTAGTCATTCCAGGACCAGTAATACCTAAAGCAACTGGAGTGTCATATTCCAATGCTAAATCCGCAATTTTACGTGATGCATGTTGTGCCACAATTTGATCGTGGTCAGTTGCGCCTTCAATCACGGCACCTAAAGTGATTATAGCATCATATTCTCCTTTTTGTAATAATTTTTTAATTACGAGTGGCATATCGAATACACCAGGAACAGCTACCACTTTAGTAATTTCACAATCTCTATTTTTAGCTTCTGCTCTAGCTAATTCTAACATCATCTGTGTTATATCATAATTAAATTCAGCAACTACTGCTGCTATTTCATATTTTACCATTTTTCCATCTCCTTTAAGTTTATCTCAATACTAAAAGTATAAATCCTGCTACCCCACTTATTACCATAATGAATATGATAAACAGTGCTGCTAATTGCATTTTTGTTAATTTTTTAGAATTCATATTTTTATTCTCCATTATTTATAAATTATTTTTAATAGCTTCAGCCACTTCCATAGTACTTGCAGAACCACCTAAATCACTTGTTAAGGTTTTTCCTTCATCAAGCACTTTTAAAATGGCGGCATCAAATTTATCAGCTGCATCATTTTCACCAATATATCTTAACATCATAATTGCTGAAAGCATCATTGCAATCGGATTTGCTTTTCCTTCACCTGCAATGTCTGGTGCAGAACCGTGCACGGGTTCAAACAATGCTCCATCCTTACCGATATTTGCTGATGGTATTAAACCCAGCCCTCCAACAAGTCCGGCGCCTTCATCAGATAAGATATCTCCAAACAGATTAGTTGTGACTATCACTTCAAAGTTTTGTGGCTGTGTTATAAGATACATTGCTGTTGCATCAACATAAAAATCTTCGGTTTCAATCTCAGGATAATTTTCAGCTTCTTCGTAGAATATTTTTTTAAATAATCCATCACTTTTCTTTAATACATTGGCTTTATGAACCGCAGTGACTTTGCTTTTATTATTATCTCTTGCATAATCAAAAGCATAGTCAATGATACGTTTTTCAGCTTTTTTTGTAATAATACGTTTGGCAATCGCACCATCTTCAGTCAATTTTTCTTGATTTGCGATGTATAACCCTTCGGTATTTTCACGCACAATCATAAAGTCAACATCATCAAATAATGCATTAGTATTAGGATAAGATTTAATTGGTCTTAGGTTTGCAAACATTTTCATTTCCTGACGTATTTTAACAATAACGTCAGCCGCACTTTCACCAGCGGCACCAAATAAACATGCGTCTGCATTTCTAATAATATCCAAAGTCTCTTTAGGAAGCGGAGTTCCTGTTTTTTCACCACATTCATCTCCAGCTTCACCATAAACATAATCAAAGTCAATATCTAACTCATCTAATACGGATATTGTTGCTTGCATAACTTCTTTACCGATTCCATCCCCTGGAATAACGGCAATATTATATTTATCTTTTGTTCTTGAGGTACTCAATTAACCCACCTTGTTCCAATATTTCTAACATAAATGGAGGCAATTTTTTAAATGTTATTGTTTCTCCATTCATTGAAGTTATTGTTCCGTTTTCCATATCCACTTCAATTTCATCCCCATCTTCTACAATTTTTGTAATTCCTGGAGCTTCTAGAAGAGGTATGCCTACATTTGTAGCATTTCTATAAAAAATTCTTGCGAAGGATTCAGCTATTACAGCTGCGACTCCAACTCCTTTAAGAGCTATGGGGGCATGTTCTCTTGAAGAGCCACAGCCGAAATTCCTTCCAGCTACAATAAAATCTCCTTTATTACATTTTTCATTGAATTTATCATCCACACCTTCCATACAGTGTTGGGATAGTCTTTCTTCATCTGTATAAATCAAATATCTTCCAGGAATGATAATATCAGTATCAATGTCATTTCCAAATTTCCATGCTGTTCCTTTCATTATTTCACTCCGGAGCCACAATTTTTCCTTCAATCGCTGAAGCAGCAGCAACAGCGGCAGAGGATAAAAACACTTTTCCATCAGGTGAACCTTGCCTGCCTTTAAAGTTTCTGTTTGAGGTTGAAAGACTTACTTCTCCAGGTCCGATAATTCCTGTATGCCCTCCGAGACATGGACCGCAACATGGAGCAGATACAAGGGCTCCCGCATCAATAAATATTCTAATTAATCCTTCATCAAGCGCTTTTGAATAAACTTCTTTGGATGCCGGTATTACTAGCATTCTGGTTCCTTTAGCTATCTGTTTTCCTTTTAGAATTTTTGCAGCATCTCTTAAATCGCTAATTCTACCATTAGTACATGAACCGATAAACACTTGGTCAATTTCCTGGTCAATTTCACTTACAGGTTTTACATTATCAACATTATGGGGGCATGCTACCTGGGGTTCCAAATCACTTACATCAATATCAATTATGTTAAGGGATGAGGAATCTAAATCTGTTTTAAATACTTTGTATGGTTTATTAGAGCGCCTTTCAACATAATCTATTGTTTTTTGGTCAGGCTCTACCAAACCTGTCTTTCCTCCCATTTCAATAGCCATGTTGGTTAGAACCATTCTATCTGAAACGCTCATATCTGAAATGGTCTCCCCTGCAAATTCACATGCCTTGTAGGTTGAACCATCTGCACCCACTTGGCCAATAATATTTAAAATAACATCTTTTGCATATACATTTTCTTTTAGCTCACCGTTGATGTTGAATCTATTTGTTTCAGGAACTTTAAACCATAAGTTACCTTCAGCAAATACCATAGCCATATCGGTGGATCCGATACCGGTAGAAAAAGCACCCAATGCGCCATGTGTGCAAGTATGTGAATCCGCACCTACGATTACTTCTCCAGGTACAACATGACCTAATTCCGGAAGAATTTGGTGACAGACACCTGCATTCACATCATAAAAATTTTCGATTCCTTGTTTTTTTACAAAATTTCTCATAACAATATGATTATTCGCAGAGTCAATTGAATCGGCTGGAACTTGATGGTCAAATGGAATAACAATCTTTGCAGAATCCCAAACTTTTTCAGCTCCTATTTTTTCAAAAGATTCCACTGAAAGAGGTCCGGTTAAATCATGAGTCATAGCTATATCAATATTTGCTATTACAATATCTCCAGCTTCTACACTGTCTTTTCCTGATGCTCTAGCTAATATTTTTTCTGACATTGTTGGCATATTTTCAACCTCTTAATAATGATAAGTATTTTGTTTAATAAAATATATAAACTCTTTTTATTTTTTAAAAATTCATTTTTTTGGAGATTTATATATTATGTTTAACATATTATATTTCATGAGCAACTCAATTTTTAAAAGATTTAAAAAAAAGGAAGAACCTGTTGTAGAGGAAGAACCTTCAATCTGGGAGGATAGGGTTTTTTGGATATCAACATTACAGAAAATAGCTTATCCAGTTTTAAATAGTCTGGCTAATGGCTCACTTAAGAAAAAAATGCCTGTAATGTCAAATACTCCAGAAAATAGTAAGTTTGTATATCTCGAGGCATTTTCACGTATTTTTAATGGAATAGCTCCTTGGCTGGAATTAGGACCTGGTGCTACTGAAGAAGGTCAATTAAGAACAAGATATATTAACCTGACGTTAAAAGCTATTAGAAATGCTGTCGATCCAAATGGCAATGATCATTTATTCATTATAGAACCTAAACAATCTTTAGTTGAAGTTGCTTTATTTGCTCAAGGTTTACTTAGGGCCAAAAATCAGGTTTGGCTTAATTTGCCAATGGGCGTTCAAGCCATAATTACTGATAATCTTAAAAAGACAAGAGAAATCGCACCATATGAGAATCATTGGCTATTATACACTGCCATGATTGAAGCCGCACTCTTGGAATTTACAGGCGAATGCGATAAGGAACGTCTGTCTTATGGTATTCAAAAATTTAGAGATGAATATTATTTGGGAGACGCAATTTATTGTGATGGCAAATCTTTTGAATCAAATTACTTCAATAGCATGTTTATTCACCCTATGCTAAATGATATTTTAAGAGTAATGAGAAAATATGGTCTTTCTGAAGGCGAATTTTTAGATGTACAGTTGATGAGGTCATCCAGATTGTCCGCCCAACTTGAAAGAACAATTTCACCTGAAGGAACTTATCCTATTGTGGGCAATGCCATTTCTTACCGTTGCGGAGTTTTTCATTTGTTGTCTCAAGCGGCCCTTCTTAAGATTTTACCAAGAAATATTAATCCGGCTCAAGTTAGATCCGCATTAACAAAAGTTTTAATGAGACAATTCCACGGCAATCAAAACTTTGGTTCAGGATGGTTGGTCATTGGCTTAAACGGCTCTCAGGACAGTATTTCAGAAAAGAATATTACTAACGGTAACATCTATTTATGCTGTGCAGTATTTTTGGCATTGGGTTTGGATGCGAATGATGACTTTTGGACTTCTCCTGCTGCTGAATGGAGTAGCTTAAAAGCATGGAACGGCAATCAGATAGAACCAGATCAAATTATTGATTTTTAAATAGTTTAGATAATTTCCAAAATGCTTCTTTGGATTGGATGTCAAATCAACATTATTAACCATATTTATTATTTAATCTATTGGTATAATATTTTAAACATCATTTTGATTATATAGCTCATATAAGTTCCCATAATTATATAATGTAATTTCCTTTGGAACTTCATTGATTATATTTTTTGTATCAAATATTATCGGTTTTTTCATGTTTTTAGAAATTAGGCTATAATTTAGGTATTTGAATTCATTATGGTCACATAGAATTAAAATTAAATCAGCATCTTTTGTAGCTTCATCGAAACTTAGATAATTATCATTTTTTATATGGGGATCATGAATGGCAATGTCAAAGCCGTCCTGTTTTAATTTTGCTATAATTTCATAAGCTGGGCTTTCTCTATCATCCCCCGTATTTCCCTTATATGAAACTCCAAATATTGCAATTTTACCCTTTGAAATGATTTTTTTAACATTTTCACAGACAAAATCAGGCATTGAATTATTTGTATCCCGTGCTAATTTGATAATTTTTGCTGTTTCAGGAGCCTTTGCATAAATGAAGTACGGATCAATTGCAAGGCAGTGCCCTCCAACTCCGGGGCCTGGGGAGTGTAAGTTAACTCTTGGATGTTTATTTGCCATTTTTATCACATCCAATGCATTAACACCAATTTCGGCACAAATTTTTGCAAGTTCATTAGCAAGCGCAATGTTAACATCCCTAAACGTATTTTCCATGCATTTCGATAATTCTGCAGTTTTAGCTTCAGTCAACATTATGTTTCCTTCAACAAATTGACCATAGACTTCCCTGGCTTTTTTAGAGCATTCAGGTGTTATTCCACCGATTATTCTATCATTATGAACTAATTCTTTCAAGATTTTCCCCGGCAGAACCCTTTCAGGGCAATGTGCTAAATACAAATCTTTACCAATTACAAAACCTGCCTTTTCAAAAATGGGCTTTATGGTTTCATCAGTTGACATTGGAGCTATTGTTGATTCAATGATTACCGTATTTCCCTTTTCTAAATATGGAAGAATGGATTCACATGCACTTACGACATAACTCAAATCACAGCTATAATTTTCGATAATATATGGGGTTGGAACAGTTATAATAAATGCATCAGCTTTTTCAGGAGTTAGTGAGGCTTTGTATACTTTATTATGAACTGCATTTTTAATTATTTCGGAAATTCCTGGCTCTTCGATGTGAATAATTCCTTTGTTTAACTTATTAACAATTTCTTCATTAACATCCACACCGACTACTTCGCAGTGGTTTCTTGTAAAAAGAGCTGCTGTTGGAAGACCAATATAGCCCTGACCAATAATACACACTTTCATAATTCTAACTCCCTTCTTTTAAATATTAAGTATAATATATATTTTAACATATATTAATCTTTTAAGTGGTAATTATGAAAATTTTGATTACAGGTTCAAATGGAATGTTAGGGCACGATTTGATTGAAGTTTTAAATGATAATCATGATTTAATCCTTACAACTTCTAAATCATTAGATATAACTGATAAAAATCATGTTATTGAATTTATAAGTGAAAACAAACCGGACATTGTTATTAATTCAGCCGCATATACTAATGTTGATGGCTGCGAGGAAAACCAAGAAACAGCATATGATATTAATGGCGAAGGTGTTAGGAATTTAGCGCTTGGATGCAGTGAAATCGATTGCCCATTAGTTCATATCAGTACTGATTATGTTTTCAATGGTGAAAATACAAGACCGTGGGTGGAAGACGATGAAATAGGCCCAATTAGTGTTTATGGAAAAAGTAAACTTAAGGGAGAGGAAGCCATTTTAGAGATTTTGGATAAATTTTTTATAATTCGTACTGCATGGCTATATGGAATTAATGGGGGAAATTTTCCAAAAACCATGTTGGAATTAGCTAAAAATCATTCTGAAATCACTGTCGTTTATGATGAGGTTGGAACACCTACATATACTCCGGATTTAGCTAAAGCTATTTCACAGTTAATTGAAACTGACTACTATGGAATCTATCATATTACTAACTCCGAAAGCTGTTCCTGGTGTGAATTTGCAAGATACATATTTGAACTCGCAGGTAAAGATGTAAAAGTCATCCCGGTAACGGCATCTGAATTTGCAAGACCGGCTCCAAGACCACATTATTCTGTATTGGAAAATAAAAAATGGATTGAAAGTGGGTTTGAACCACTTAGAAGTTATAAAGATGCTATTAAAGACTATATTGAGCTGATAAAATGAATAAAAAAATTGTATTTATCCTTGCATTGATTATTTCATTGTTCCTAATAGGATCTGTAAGTGCAGGATTTTTTGACTTTTTTAAGCATGGAGATTCTGATTCTTCAGGCAATGTTAATGTAACTGAAGATGGTCAATACTGTACGGTGGATGAGGTAGCAGCTTATATTAAAGAGTACCACAAGCTTCCAAGCAATTATATTACCAAAAAACAAGCACGCGACCTGGGATGGGAAGGTGGACCGCTTAAAAAATATGCTCCGGGAAAAAGTATAGGCGGAGACACATTTACCAATAGACAACATGTGCTCCCGGACAGTGATTCTAAATACATAGAATGTGATATTAATGCAAACGGAACTAGTCGCGGAGCAGAAAGAATAGTTTATAATACTGGTGATTTCAAGGTTTATTATACTGCCGATCACTATAATACATTTAAAGAGGTTTAAAATGGAACTTGATGGAAGATTAATTAAAAAGGATGGGCAAGATTATTTAAAAGAGGCATTAGATTTTCCTGAATACTATGGAAAAAATTTAGATGCGTTATATGATTGTTTATGTGAAATAGGCATTGAGACAAATATAATTTTAATCAATAGCGATTGTGTTTCTTCAGACATTATAGATACTTTTGTCGATGCGGCTGGTGAAAACGAATTA
>NZ_JAZRHE010000117.1:0-3333 GCF_045644645.1 Methanobrevibacter sp. | reverse complement strand
TTTTAAATATGAAATTGTACTATTTCAAATATAAAATAACAATTTCAAGTGTAAAAATCAGATGTAGACAACAAAATAAAGCTCTCAGATGGCTTGAAAAACAATGTTTTTGAAAAAATTATCATGATTTATAATTAAGTGAGAGAGATGTGTTTCAAGTGTAATTGATTTCATCCAAAAATCAATTTTCAAGACATGAAGTTCAAGTGTAACGGCAATGAAAAAATGAAAATAAAAAGTTAAATTATAAATAAATGATTAAAAATTAATTTAAATTAAAAATAAAGCTAAAAATGAAAAGATAAATTTCAAGTGTTACAGATGAAATGCACCTCTTCAGTCTTCAAATACCCCCGAAATACATATACTTGAAATGTACCTCTCCCTCTCTAGACAAACATATCATTTTCATTGGAAGGTTTGATGTTGGGATTAACATTGGTAAACTGTTTGTTGATTAAAAAAATACAGAATAGTTTTGACTTAAATACCCTGTTAAGAGTTTTCATAAATTCGTTTTTAGATAAACCGTCTTCATAAATGGTTTTAGTAACGACAAAATGTTGCAATACGTCTTTGTTAACGTTAAGATCAAAATCAACCAAATAACTGTTAAATCCGAATTGCAAATCAAAAAGAAAATCTCTTCTGGCTTCAGGTGTTGATGAATTCATTAGTGTGAGATGTTCTGGAGAGACCTGTGTAGCACAGGCAACAACAATTGCATCCTTTCCTTTAGGTTTGACTACATCCATTATGTTTTCTTTTGGAAATTCAATAATATAATGAAAATCCGCGTTTTCATCAAATTTCTTTTCTAAAAGTGAATCTTCATCCATTAGCCATGTTCTAATCTTTTCTTCTAAATCCATAGTATCATCTTTTAAAATTAATAATAAAATATTTATTTTTTTAATATATAAAATAAATTATGTTTAAATTTAATGATATTATTTTTGCAGAGATTTGGAATATGAATTCATTAAATTTATTTATATTTATTATACTTGCTTTATTGTTGTCGATTGTTGTTGATGTTGTTTTTGGTGAACTTCCAGGGAGAATTCACCCGGTTGTCATAATGGGATCGATAATTAATTTTTTCAAGAATGTCTTCATCGGCATTAAAAACAGATTGTCAGGATTGCTACTTGTCATTTGCTGTGTATTTGTGACAAGTGTGATTCTGTATCTGATTTATATTATTGGATGTTGCAATTTGGTTTTGTTATTTATTATATTTACAGTATTGTTGTCATCTTCTTTTTCAATTAAAATGCTTTTGGATACGGCGATTGGTGTTGAAAATGATTTGAATGAAAGTTTAGAAAAAGCAAGGCAATCTGTTTCATACTTAGTAAGTAGAAATACTGAAGAGCTCACGGAAAGTTTCATTGTTTCAGCAACAATTGAAAGCTTAACTGAAAACATCACTGATTCCTATATAGCTCCAATTTTTTACTATTTTATTTTTGCTTTAATTCTATTATGTTATCCTGTTGATAATCAATTGTACATATTGCTGTTAGTTCCGGTTTTATATAGACTGTTTAATACACTCGATGCAATGCTTGGATATAAAACCGATGAATTAATCAATATCGGCTTTGCTCCAGCAAAGATAGATGATCTCATGAATCTTATTCCATCAAGAATAGCAGGAATATATCTTGTGATTTCAGCATATTTACTTGGATTGGATGGAAAAAACAGTTTTAATATAATGATGAGAGATGCCAGAAAATGTCCAAGCCCAAATTCTGGTTATACAATGGCATCTGCAGCAGGAGCACTCAATATTCAACTTGTTAAGAAGGATACATATATTTTAGGGGATGAAAATAAAGATATTGAAATTGAAGATATTGAAAATGCCGTGAAATTATCAAAGTGGACAATGATTTTATTTACTTTAACAATTATTTTATTATTAATTTTAACTAGGGTGATATTATGAAAATAGCTATTATTTCAGTTTCAAAAAAAGGTTATGAATTATCATCATCAATAAAGGAAAAATTAGATTCAGATTCAACAATAATTAAAATTGATTTATATCATAAAAATGTTAAAGAATATTTTCCTTATTTATTTGAAGAATATGATGCTATAATAGCGATAATGGCATCAGGCATTTTAATCAGAACAATTGCTCCTATTATAGAGTCAAAGGTAACAGATCCTGCAGTGTTAAATATTGATGATAATGGAAAATTCGTGATTTCGACTTTATCTGGTCATTTAGGTGGAGCAAATAAATTAACTAAAAAAATTGCAAATCTGATTGACGCAACACCTGTTATTACCACTTCCACAGATGTAAATAAGAAATTGGGAATTGATGTTATTGCAAAAGACCTTTATTTATCTATAGATAATTCTAAGGAAATATTATTTTTCAATAAATCTATTTTGGATGATAAGGAAATTTCATTTGTCGTTAATCCAAATAAGAATTTTAATTATTTATTTGAATATCTGAACAATAATACACTTGAAATAAACGTTTCAATTACTTTTTCATCAAAAGTAGACAAGGATGAAATTCATGCTGTTTTAGATGAGCATGAGTTGATTTTAAAAGAACGTGATATTGTTGTGGGCTTGGGCTGCAGACGCGGAAAAGAATGCGAAAAAATTTATGATGCTTTAAAAAGTTCAATCAGGGAACTGGACATTGACTTATCAAGGATTAATAAATTATCTTCAGCCGAAATCAAAAAAGATGAAAAGGGGATGTTGGAGTTATCAGATAAGTTGAACATTCCAATCTCTTTTGTAAATCTTGAAAAACTAAGGCTATTTGAATCACAGGATATACAGAAATCTGAGTTCGTAAAATCAAAATTCGGTATTTATGGCGTTTGTGAACCATCTGCATTGATTATGGCAGGTTTTGATTCAGAATTGATCTATAAAAAAACTTCATATGATGGTGTTACGGTAGCTATAGCCATTTCAAAATGATAATCAGAATGCTTTAAAATTTCAAAAAGACAATATGATGTGAATAAATCGTTTAAATCACAAAGATAATAAAAAGAAAGAAAATTAGATGGACTCTAATTTTGATAAAACTTCCCAAATTAAAGTTCTTGCATGAACTGGAATATTAGGATCGTTACTAATTTCATCAAGTTTTCCTAAGACAGTACTAATCCTTACGGATTGGTCTTGTTCCTCATCCTTTAAGAGATCATTAGATTCACTTGCAGCTTCTCTAATGTTACGAGGTACAGTATTATTATCCATAATATATTCAAGTATCTCAGATACTTCATTTATAGTTTGATTGCTCATTTTACCCCTCCAAAATAAATTATTAAAAACAAG
>NZ_JAZRHE010000116.1:0-19345 GCF_045644645.1 Methanobrevibacter sp. | reverse complement strand
TTGCTACTTCTTCAGGCAAGTATGGATCGTATGCAACAGCATCCATTTCAAATGCTTTACATCTGTTCACTACTTGAGAACCGATTCTTCCCATTCCGATTACACCGAGAGTTTTGTTTCTAAGTTCAACTCCCATAAATCTTTTCTTTTCCCATTTTCCTTCTTTTACAGATTTGTCTGCAATGGATAATTTACGTGCCATGGAAAGTAATAATCCCATGGTATGTTCAGCTACAGTAATGGAAGTAGATTCTGGTGAATTGACTACCATTATACCTTTTTCAGTAGCAGCATCCAAATCGATGTTGTCTACTCCGACACCTGCTCTTGCAATAATTTTCATATTGTCTGCTTTTTGGATAATGTCTGCAGTAAGTTTTGTTCTACTTCGCACTACAATTCCATCATATTCGTGGATGGTATTTGCCAATTCTTCAGGAGTGATGCTGGTGTCTACTACAACCTCAGCCACTTCCTTTAAATTTTCAATACCTTTCTCATTAATAGCATCAGCAATTAATACTTTCATTTTTTCACCATATTGTTTTTTTTTAAAAGAATATTTAATAGTAAATATTAGTTAAAAATATGTTTTATATTATATTTATAATTTCAATAATAATAACAAATATTATTAATAAGTTAAATAAAAATATTAAATTGTAATTGATTTACAAATAAAAAATTAGGTGATGAATATGGTAAGTGTGGATGAATTTCCAATTTCAACTGCAAATGACATTCCGGGTTTCAGAATCGTTGAGACAAAAGGGTTCATTTGGGGTTTAACAGTCAGAAGTAGGGGAGCCGGCGGACAAATTGGTGCTGGCGTTAAGTCATTGTTTGGCGGTGAAATCAAACAATACATCCAGATGATGGAAGAATCAAGGGATGAAGCTTTAACTAGGGCAATTGACCATGCAAAAGAATTGGGTGCCAATGGAATTGTTGCAATTAGATTTGACTCAAATGAAATATCCAATGTCATGCAAGAGATCCTTGTTTATGGAACAGCTGTTGTAGTCGAAAAAGAGTAAGGTGATACAATTTTTTTAGACGATTTTGAAGTTAAAGGCAAATCCATTCCGCAAACGATTCTAGGATATGGTCCATTTATGGCAGAGCTTTACTATGGCCATAGGTCAAGGCTTTACTTAGATGATTTGTATAACAATCCGCAATATGTCTGCGAAGTCATTCAAGAAGCTTACAGTCATGGAATAAGGGCTATTAACCTTGTCAATAATCCGAATTTGCTTAAGGCATATGAGCTTGCAGTTGATGCAGGATATGAGATGAAAGTAATCGCTACGATTGGCAAATCGGATGTTGATTATTTAAATCCAAATTATGAAGTTGCAAAAGAAGTCGATTGGGATAGGGACATTGAGCTGTTTTCAAGCTATGATTGCCCTTTGATGTTGGTTGATGAATTTATAGTTGATGGATATGATTGGAAATTAACTTCAAAAATATTGTCTGAAATTAACGATACTGGTGCCCTTTCGGGCATTGTAACGGCGTTTCCATCAAAAACCACTGATTTGCTTCCAGATAATTTGGATATGGGACTGTTTGATTTTTATATGATTCCTTTTAATTCAATATCTTATATGATGGATATTAATGCGTTCAATGCTTCTCAAAGACAAGAATTTGTTGATAGGGTTTTAAGTTTAAATAAAAAAATAATAGCCACCAGAATTTTAGCGGCTGGTGTTTTAAAGCCAGAAGAATCATTTACATTTTTTAAAAATTTAGATTATATCGATGCCGTCTCAATTGGGGTTGCTAAAGTTGAAGAGGCCCGTGAGGATTTCGAGCTTTTAAAGCAATATTAGAATTTGATTACTTCATATTCATCGAAAGGAACCAAATTTTCTTCCTCAAGAGATTCATTTAATTTTTTCAAACCATTTATCAAATCTTTTATATTCTTATTAGACGGTTTTTTGCCGGTTATCTGCAGGTATTGCCTTGGAGAAATTTCACAGAATTCGCATTCAAAATTGCAGCATCTGCCCTTTTCTTCACATCCGTATCCTTCCTGTGATTCATCAGTGCCAATCACTATGTCATCTAAAATTTTAGATACTCTTTCATCAGATGCAAACATGGCTATTTTTTGTGTTTTTCCGCAAATTCCAATTGCCTTTTGGCCTGCATAATTGCAGACCCATTTTATAGGATAGTTTTCCAGTCCGTCAATACTTAAATTCTCCATAATACCACTTTAATTTTCTTTTCGCTCTCTTATCATTTTTAATAATTCTTTTGAGTTTTCAAACTCTTTTAACTCCCAAGATTTAATCACAGGGATTGTTCCAATCGATTCCTTTATTTTTTCATTGTTTATGATGAATACCGGTTCGGATGTTGTAACCATTGACAAGTCTTTTAAAGGGATTGCCATTCTTTTTAAGGTTTTTTCAGTCCTGTTTTTTTCCACATTTGCAATTAACGGTGAATGTTTATCTGAACTTTTCATTTTAGCAACTGCATCAAATGGACTTTTGTTTGTAGAGACAACTCCATACCCTAGCTTTGATAAATCAAGTGTGTCATCACCTTCATTAAATTTAATATCTTCCAGTTGTGGTTGTTTTAATAAGTCAATATCTAATGTAACTTTAGTATTCAAAATCTCCTCTAAAATCATTGCGGTTTCGGTATTTGCGCGTACAATTTCATTTTCATATTTGTACATTGTAGCTCTGGATACATGTGCCAAATCCGCTAAATCTTTTAGGGATAATGAATATTCTTCACGATATTGTTTTATGACATTGCCGTCGATTTTAACAAAATATCCGCCCCTGTCCGCTAAAATCTCAGGGTATTCATTGTATAAAATCATATTTTTCAATGTATCAAAACCAATTGTCGGAATGTCATACCTTTCATAGATTACTCCTTCTTCCAGCATTCCATTTCTTGATTTTTCGCCAATGATTATCGGGGAAGCGAGAAATATGTTGGCTAATTGCTTCATTTCATGAGCATTACTTTCATTAATGCTATCTATATTTTGAAATGTTTTTAAAAGTAGGATAAGTAAGTTTTTACGTGCCACAATATCAAATGATCCTTGGTCATATATGTCAGAAGTTTTATAACCTTGAGATTTTAATAAGTTTTCAATTTGTTGTAGCAGCTGGCTTCGAGTTAACATTTTATCCCCTTGTAAACTATATATTGTTATAACTCTAATATATTTTATAATTTAAAGGTGATTATAATTAAGTATTTACATATTGGAATAGATGATACTGATTCTCCTGATGGGATGTGCACAACATATCTGGCAAGTCAGATAATTAATGAGTTTAAGGGCAATGGAATTGAACTTGCAGAGTATCCCAGATTAATCAGATTAAATCCTTTTGCAAGGTTCAAGACCCGTGGAAATGGTGGAGTCAGTTTAAAAATATTAAATGATGATAAAGCTAATTTGGCTCGCCGAATCGTTCTTTCTAAAGTAGAAGAACTCTCCATGTTTGATTGTGACAACACCAATCCTGGTGTAATCTTTTATGAGGGGAAAATCACAAAAGAAATGCAGGATTATGCATTCAGAGCAATCTATGAATTCATTACAATAGATGAAGCGGAGGAATTCGGAAAGTCAGTAGGTTGCGAAATACATAAATTCAAAAAAGGTAGGGGAATTATCGGATCAATTGCAGCTATTAGCCTACCATTATCAGATTATACTTTCGAGTTACTAACATATAGGGATTCTAAAAATTACGGTACCAAAAGACAGATTGACTATGAATCCGTTTATGAAATGGATAAAAAGACTTTTCCAGACACATTTGAAAATATTGATTATTCAGAAGATTACATTGCCATTGAGCCTAAAACACCATGTCCCGTTTTATATGGTATTCGCTCAAATACTGTTGAATCACTTGAAAATGCAAAAAATATTGTTAAAGTCAAAGAACCCATTGTGGACTGGTGTATTTTTAAAACAAATCAACATACGGATATGCACATTCAAAAAGCACAAAACATCTCCAATATGAATCAATTTGGATGCTATGAGGTTGTGGGTGAGGTAAAAAATAAACCCACTATTATCGATGGGGGGCACATGTTCTTTTATATAACTGACGAGTCCGGAGAGATTGAATGCGGAGCCTATGAACCTACGAAAAACTTTAGAAAAACAGTATCCTATTTGATGCCGGGAGATATCATAAAAGTCTTTGGTGGTATTGGCGAGCAGAATACATTTAACATTGAAAAATTTCAGGTTTTGCAATTGAATGATGTTGAGTATCAAAATCCGATATGTGAATGTGGAAAAAGAATGACTTCGGCGGGTAAAAACAAGGGATTCAAATGTAAAAAATGCGGGAATAAGATCAAATCCAGCGAAAAAGTTCCTGTTAAAATTTCACGCAAATTAATAAACTCCAAATTTTATGAAACTCCCGTTTCTGCAAGGAGGCACTTGTCAAAACCACTTTGCCGTATTAAATAATTCCTATTTTTATTCTTATTCAGTGAACTTTTTACTATATTTTCATATGTTTTTATTCATGTTTTGTGAATTTTTGAGAATTAAATGCTATTAATTTTAATATTATGTTTTAAGAAAATTATATTAATTAAGCATTTTTGATAATTTTTTGTGCTAGGTTGGGAGTGGACACTTATTCCAATGAAAGACAATGATGGGCAAGTTGAGCACATCTATCGTGAAAAGACGGATAAGAGGATTTTGAATAAAAATCCTTGGAGAGATTACAGATTACATGTTACTGTGCTATTTTTAGTTGTTATTGCTGAGTTGATAGGAACTATCAAAATTCCAATAGCCAAAGATGTTGCCATAACAATAATGCCTTTAATTTATACTATTATTTTGGGTCTTGTTTTTTATTTAGCCAAACCAATCAAATGGATTCAAAGAAAACAAGCGCGTATTGCTGAAGGGGCAATGATGCTTTTCATTGGTGTTTTAATTGCTAAATTAGCAGTTTCTAGCGGACAGTCAATAGGTTTAATTTTTGATATGGGGCCTGCGTTAATTCTACAGGAATTGGGACACTTGGCAACCATTTTAGTCCTTCCAATTGCATTGCTTTTAGGGTTTAAAAGAGAATCTATTGGTATGACTAACTCTATTGGTAGGGAACCTAACGTCGCTGTTGTCGTTGATAAATACGGTTTCAATTCTCCTGAATCAAGGGGGGTCTTTGCAATATTTATCATCGGGACAGTTATAGGTACAATATTTATTAGCTTTTTAGTTACATTCTCATTATCTTTCATACCTCTGCATCCATATGCATATGCAATGGCCAGTGGTGTGGGAAGTGCCAGTATGAATGCGGCAGCTATTGGACCGACTCTTGCAGCTTTTCCGGGAATGGAAACTCAAATCGAGGCATTTGCTGGATTCAGTAATCTACTTTCGTTCTGTGTAGGAATTTATATTGTAATATTTGTTGCACTTCCATTGACTGAAAAAGTATATGATTGGTTGGAACCGAAAATTGGAAGGGAAGCAATCGTACAAAAAAAGGAGGATGAATAATGCCTGACTTAATTGACGGATCCGAAAATGTTACTGTTCATGGTATTTTTAATTGGATTTTGTTATTAATCATTTTCTCAATTATTACTGTAATAGGTAATTATTTAGGTTATAAACATCCTATGTATGATTCTTTAGTGGGGATGTTAATATTATCTGTTGTTACTCTTATGGGAGTATGGATGGAAAGGTATCTGCCATTAAACATTTCATCAATTGTATATATCAGCATAATGGGTATTGCAATTGCGTTTCCAGGAATGCCGACATCTGATTTTGTACTTCATTATGTATCTCAGGTAGAACTTCTGTCCATTGTTACTGTATTTCTAGCCTATGTTGGTATTGGTATGGGTAAAAGCTGGGATGAATTCAAGGCTTTGGGTTGGAGAGCAGTTGTCATAACTGTTTTGGTGATTGCAGCAACTTATTATGGTGCGGCTATTGTGGCGCATATTGTATTGGTTTTAACAGGAGTTCCTGCAGTTTAATAATTATTTTAAATTAAATGTAAAAAATTGTTCCAATGTGTAAGTTAACTATTTAATACTACTTTTTACATATACTAACTATAGGTGTTTTATGTTTTTACAAAATATTTCTAAATTTATTTCTAATTATCGATATGAACAAGCAACTGTAGAGTCTATTAGCACAGTCAAAGCGGCATTTTTAGACTTTTTTGGCGTAACATATAGGGGAACCTTAGAGGATGCTTCAAAAATAGCTTTCAATACAGTCGATGAAATATTTTCAGGAAATCTGAATTTAAATTTGAATGCTTCAGTCATAGGTAGGAATGTAAAAACCAATATGTTAAGTGCTGCTTTTTTAAATGCTGTTTCCGCTCACGTATTGGAATTGGATGATGGTCACAGAGGTGCCCAAATTCATTTGGGGGCGGTCATATTTCCAACTGCACTGGCAATAGCTGAAAGTCATGATTTAAGTGGAAAAGAATTTTTGGAAGGGGTTATTGTAGGTTATGAAGTTGGGATATTGCTTGGTAAAATTGTAAATCCAAATCACAGAAATAAAGGATTTCATACAACAGGCACTATTGGAACTTTTATTGCGGGGGCAGTTGCTTCTAAATTGTTAAAACTCGATGAAAAACAAACTCTGAATGCATTGGGTTTATGCGGAACTCAAGCTGCAGGGCTTCTGGAATCTGACCATGGAGGTTCGATGGGTAAAGTTTTGCATGCTGGAAAAGCTTCATATAATGGATTATTATCTGCATTGCTTGCTCGAAATGGTTTTACAGGTAGTGGAACTATATTTGAAGGCGATGAAGGATTTTTAAAAACAATGGTTTTTGACAATACTGATTATAATAAGGAGGATTTTTCATTTGAAAAGGTCTTGAAGGATGTTGGAAAAGTCCATGTGAGAGATATTTACTTTAAAAGATATCCGTTCTGCAGACACTTGCACTCATCAATAGATACGGCATTAAAACTCAAAGCAAGCATAGGTGATGAGTATGACCATATAGAAAATATTGCCGTAAAGACATATAATGTCGCTTCCGAGCATAATAACTTCAATCCAAAGAGTTTGGAAGAACTTAAACAAAGTTTGCCTTATGCGGTGGCTATCGCTTTGGTGGTTGGTGAAGTCAGTGTTGATGGAATCAACCAACTAATAGAGTATGGGCTTTTAGATAATTATTCCACTGTTGATGTGGTAAACAGCATTAAAAATCTTGTAAATGCCATGATCATAATTCCCGATGAGAAATTGAATGAGTTATATCCGGATAAACGACCCTCAAATATTATTATTAAATTAGATAAACAATTTAGAAACGGTGTTTTCCAGAATATTACTTTACTTCCAAAAGGGGACTTTGAAAACCCATTCCAGTTAAGGGAATTAATTGATAAATTCAAAGACCTAAACCCAAAATATGATGTAAAGAATTTGACTGTTATTGATACTTTGGAAGATTATTCTATGAGATATGTTGTTGACAAACTTAACGAGTAGATATTATGGACGATACAAAAAAATTTCTTAAGGAAATAGGTATTGAAGAAACTTATGATGATTTTAAGTCTGATAAAAGATTTAAAGACGGCGGACAATACCGTTTTGAAGTTCCGGGAATCCAATCTCCAAAAACTATGAATGCTCTTTTAAAGGAATCAGTTAAAAACAACATTTTTATTCACAGGGTCACTCAAACTAAGGGAATAATGATGCTGACTGATGATGAGATTAAGGAAATGGTTAATTTGGCCGTCAATTACGGTTGTGAGTTATTCCTGGCAGTAGGTCCAAGGGCAACTTATGATACGTCAGCAACAGTTCACACCAAAGAAGGAAGTAGAATCGGGTACCGGCTTAGAGGTTATGATAATTTAGTTTATGCAATCGAAGATGTAAAGAGAGCTTGCAGATTGGGTGTTCGTGGAATATTATTGTATGATGAAGGTCTATTGTGGACATTAAATAAAATGAGAAAGGCAGGTGAAATACCATTGAATGTCCACTTCAAATTATCCTCCCATGCAGGTCATTCAAATCCTGCATCGGCTAAATTGCTTGAAGGAATTGGTCTAAATTCATTGAATCCTGTTAGAGATTTGCAAATTCCTATGATTGCTGCAATTAGGAATGCAATTGAGATTCCAATTGATTTGCATACTGAAAATCCTAAATCAACCGGAGGATTCATAAGACATTATGAAGTTCCTGATTTCATTAGGGTGGCTTCACCGGTATATCTAAAAACAGGGGGGTCAGTTGCAGCCAATCATAACTGGGATACAACAGAAAAAGAGGCAATAGCCCGTATAAAACAAGTGAAATTGGTTAAAAGAGTAATTGATGATTATTTGCCTGAGGCCATCCCATCTCCGGAAAATTCCAGTTATTTGTCAATTCCAGAGTGATTTTATGGATGTAGTAAATGAGATTTCTGAGTCAATAATTAAAGCTTCAACAAAGCTATCTCAAGACAAATTAAAAGCTTTGAAAAGAGCCATTGACACAGAAACTAATGAAAATGCCTCTTGGTGTTTATCACAGATTTTAGAAAATTATCAGGTTGCCGAAAGGACTAAATTTCCATTGTGTGATGATACTGGAATTCCTCATGTTATTATTGAAGCGGGTAGTGAAAGGGAAATCACCGGTGAACTCTTAATCCAGATTCATGAAGGGATTGAATTTGGTTTAAATAATCTTCCTGCAAGGCCGATGGCAGTTAAAGGTTCTGCTGTGGAGCGAATTGAACAAAGCCAAGGTTTATTTGAAAAACCAGGGATGCTTAAACCGGCTTCAGTTCTAATTGATACTGGCATGGACGAATCAACTTATGGGAGAAATATCTCTCCAGATACTTTAAACATTCATCTTTTGCTTGAGGGTGGAGGTCCTGAAATCAGGGCCAAGACATTTAGGGTGTATCACAAAAGGTCTTTTTTGAATGTCATTGACACGGCTGTTAGTTGGTTAGGCGAATCATTAAAAATGTTGGGTTGCACGCCTTCAATTCCATCGGTGGGTATTGGAAGAACACATTTTGAAGCAACATCGCTTCTTTTAAGGTCAATTGCTTATGGCAGTTTGGACAATCAAAGCGAAATTGAAAATTATGTAACTTCGTCATTAAACGAAAGTGGTATTGGCCCAATGGGGTTTGGAGGAAAAACAACCGCTTTAGGTTCTTATGTAAATATTGGGCCTCAAAGGGCAAGTGGAGTTAGAATAGTATCTGTAAGGCCGTCTTGTTTTGTTGAACCGAGAGTGGCCTGTCTGAAATTGTAAAATTTATATGGAAATTATCTTTAATTAATAATTAGGAAGGGTCAATCATGCAAGAGAATAATTTTAGAGTTAATCCTCATTCATTAAAAACATCCATTTCCCGAGTTGAAAAGGATAGGATCATAACCAGAGGTTATAATCAAAGAGATTTGATAGAGAAAATCAGATATAGTGATATGATTTATTTGATGTTAAAGGGCCGAATACCTTCTGTTAAGGAGGGTAAAATGTTTAATCATGTTTTAGTTTCTTTCTGTGACCATGGTGTAACTCCGCCCAGCACTCAAACAGCACGTTTGGTGGCTTCGTCAGGATCTCCAATAAACTCTGCCGTTGCAGGAGCTTTATTATCCTTTGGACACAAGCATGCGGGAGCTATTGAGCAGACTATGGAATTATACCAATCTAAAATTAATTCATTGTACTTGACTGAAAATTCCGAGATCAATAATAAGCAAATCGCCAGTTTGGCTATTGAAATTCATAATGAATATATGGCTGGGGATAATAAAATGCCGGGTTTTGGTCATAGGTATCATGATGTTGACCCCAGGGCAGATAAATTGATGAGTTTGGCAATAAAAGAAGGTTTTGTAGGGCCTCACATTAAATTGGCATTGGCTCTTCAAGATTTGATATATAAAAGGAAAGGAATAAAGTTAAATGTTGACGGGGCAAATGCAGCTATCCTATCTGATTTGGGCTTTGACCCTGAACTTGGCCTTGGAATATTCATGATTGGAAGAATTCCGGGAATTATAGCTCATGTTCATGAAGAGAAAATGGATGAAGAAGAATTTAGGAAATTTTGCGATTTGGATGACATAGAATATTATGGAAGGTAATAAAAATGGAATTTAGTGATGTAATTAATGAAAGATACAGTGTTAGAGGATATCTTGACAAGGAAGTCGAAAAGGAAAAGCTTGAATATGTATTGAATGCGGCAACAATTGCACCAACAGGTGTTAACTATCAGCCTTTTAAAGTGTATGTAATTGACACTAAGAAGCATAAGGAGGAATTATCTGAAATTTATGGTGCAAGCTGGTTTGTAGAAGCTCCTTATGTATTGTGTGTTGTATCTTTAAGAGATAAGGCATGGACAAGGCCATGGGATGGAAAAAACATAGCAGATATTGATGCAACTATTGTGATGGATCACATGATTCTTGCAGCAACCGATGTTGGATTGGGCACTTGTTATATTGGAGCATTTAAGAAAAACAAGGCTCATCAATTCTTGGATTTGGATGAAAATGAAGAAGCAGTATTGTTCACCCCATTAGGTTATGGCAATGCTGAGCCAAGAGACACCCCAAGAAAAGAATTGGATGAATTTGTCGTTTATTTGGATTAATATGAAACTTTTTATTTTAAGCGCCAAGGATTCAAAGGACCTTGAAAGGATTTCTGAAGAACTGTCTCAAAAGAAGTTCAAAACCGTTGAAAGCGATAAGAACTTTATTCTGATGAAGAAAAGGAGATACGGCAACACCATAATTCAGATAGCAATTTTCATTCTTGCCCTTATGGTTTCATCATTGTTTTTGATAGCTAATGTGGTATATTTCACATATTCCTATCTCTGGGCATCCCCTCATGTATTGATTACAACTGAAAAAGAGGATGAGGACGGTCAAAAACTCGAATTCAATAGTATGGATGAAGTATTGGCAAAGGCAGATGCTACTCTATAATTTCATCTACACTATATTCTTCTATTTTTCGAATTAAAAGCGGTGTTTTGGCATTAACATATTCAGATTCTTCACCTATCTTTGCATTTATGAATACTTTATCCACTTCAGGTTCAGTGAATAAGGTGATAATGTCACCTATAAAATCATCGTAGTCTTTTTGAACATTTTCATCACTAAACCCCAAACGTGGGATTTCTTCTGTCCAGATATCCTCTCCTGGTGAAAATTTTTTATCAACAAGTCTTTCGTTATTGATTTCACCATCCAAAGTCAGTGTAAAGTCCTTATTCAATATAATCCATACTGCTCTTTCCATGTATATTCATTTAATTGTATAATGATATAAATATAATGAAATTGAAATTAAGATTAGTGTTAATATGAGAAATGTAAAAATGTTTAAATTATTGGGTGTAATGCTGGCTTTAGCGTTGATAGTCTGGGGAATTGCTCCAATATTAAGACATCAGCCATTGACAAATGATGTTATAGCTACAGCCATTATATTCGTGTTGATTGCCGTTGCATATTTTATTATAATGTTCAAGCCTCCATGGACAAAGGCGGTATTCTTCTTTGAAGGTATTATCATTGCTGTTTGTGGGTATATGTTACTTGATTTTCCATACAATATGGAACTTATTGTAGTGGGCTTAATCATCATTATTATAGCAATCCTTGCTTATTTACAAAAATTACCGCCTAGTATTTTAAAATGGTTCTACAGATAACTTATTTTTCTTTTATTCTTTTTTTATATTATTTTCTAATCTAATTATTATAATTTGAATACTTTTTTTTAATCAAAATTAAATTTTAGCTATTTATATCAAAATATTATCGTAAAAGATATATATATTGCATAATAAAAATAAATGTACCATGGTGATTAATTATGGCAGAGATATCAGGCGCAATCGAAATGATTAAAAAAGCTGAATCTGATGCTGAACAACTCATTGTTGATTCAAAATCCCAATCAAAAGATTTGATTGCGGAATCACGATTAAAAGCTGAAGAAATTATTTCTGAAGCTAAAATCGCAGCAGAAGAAGAAGCTAAAAATACTGTTTTTGATGCAGAAGATAAAGCTAAAAAAGAAGCACAGACAATTGCCGAAAAGTCCGTAGGTGATGTTAAAGCCTTAAAGGACAAAGCTATGGTGAATGTCGATGATGCTGCTTCAGTTATTGTCAAAAATATTTTGTAGTGTGAGTTTATATGTTCAAGACAGCTAGAATGCGTAAAATTAGAATAGTTACACTGGAAAAGTATGTAGCTCCTACAGTGGATGCGCTCCACGAATCAGGGCTTATACAAGTCAGTGATATTTCTGAAAGCATTCAGCAGGATCCTGAATTGGCGGAATTAGTAGCTCCTGCAAAGGCTACTCCTTACACAGGTAAATTATCTTCACTTCTAATGAAAACTAACGGTATATCTGAACTATTAGGAGATTCTTTATCAGAAGGCCATGGATTAAAAGATACTTTAATGTCTTTTATTAGTCCGGACATGCCCGTTCAAAAAGAAGTTGAGGCTTTAAGCACTGAAGAGTTTATCAAGAAGGCTGAAGATACATTGGCTCAGGTAGAGAGTAAAACAAGCGTTATTGAAGGAAAGCTAGCCGCACTCGATGCTGAAACAAGTGAACTCAAGTCTAATAAAAGTTTAGCTAATCGCTTATCTAATTTTGACATGGATTTAGCTCTTTTAAAAGATTCCAAGTACACTTCTACTACTGTTGGTAGGATTAATGCTGAATCTTCTTCAGAAATCAAAAATGAATTAAGTAAATTGACAGACGAATTAGAGGTATTTACTGTTCCTATGGATGATAAGGAAGGAGAAATTATCACTGTAGTAACATTAAAAGAATTTAGTGATGATGTTTATTCAACACTTCGTAAATTCGACTTTGAGAAAATTGAAGTAGGTGATGTTGAAGGAACTCCTCAACATATTATTTCAAATGCTGATTCAAGATTATTGACCATCGAGTCAGAACGTGCTGCTGTTAAAACAGAATTAAGAGCAGTCGCTGAAGAGTGGGATGATGAGATATTAGCGCTCAAAGAACAATTAGAAAATGAAAAAGAAAAGAATGAAATACTTTCTTCTTTTGTTCAAACTAAGGATGCTTACGTACTTGAAGCATGGGTACCTGTAAAAGATACTGAAAAAGTTGAACAATTAGTTGAAAAATGTTCTGAAGGTCACTGTGCTTTCGAATTAATTGAAGTTGAAGGTACAGATGATGAAGATGTTCCTGTTTTACAACAAAACGGATGGTATGCAAAGCCTTTCGAATATCTTGTTGATATGTACTCCCCAGTACGTTATAATGAGATTGATCCAACAATATTTGTTGCAATCACATTTCCATTATTCTTCGGTTTCTGTTTAACCGATGCAGTTTATGGTTTGGTTGTGGCAGCTATTGGTGTTGTCTTATTGAAAGGTGTAGGTAAAATTAAGGAATCCATGCATTCATTTGGTTGGATTTTAATCTGGTCCGGTCTGTGGGCCGTTATACTAGGGTTGCTGACCAATGGTTTTATTGGGGATTTCCCAGAAAGATTGGCAGGTTTCCGTTTACCGACAGTATTTGCTCCTGTTGAAGCATTCAAACACCCGGATACTATTTTGTTAATCGCTATTGCTCTCGGTCTTATATATGTAAATATAGGATTTATCATAGGTGCAATCGATAACTTAAGATACGGCAATACTAAAGAGGCTATCGGTTCTCAAATCGTTTGGTTTGTTTTCGAAGCCGGTATTATTTTCCTTGTATTAGGATACTTGGGAATGCTCGGTATGATAGGCTTGATTTTGGGTGGAATATTAATAATTGCTGCTCTTGGAATGTTAGTATGGGCTAACGGCGCATATGGTTTAATGGATGTCTTCGGTTTCATGGGGGACGTTTTATCATTTGCTCGTCTTTTAGCATTATGTTTGGCTACTGGTGGTATCGCCATGACAGTAAACATCTTAGCTCAAATGATAAACGGTATGGTTCCATATGCAGGAATAGTGCTTGCAATAATCATATTTGTATTTGGTCACATTGCAAACTTCGCTTTCCAGGTATTAGGTGCATTTATTAACGCTTTACGTCTGAACTATGTAGAGTTCTTCTCACAATTCTTCATGGCAGGTAAAGGAAAATTCGAAGCTTTCAAAGCAAAAAGAACATTTACTAAAGTTAAAAATTAAAATTTTTCATTTATATAATTTAAATTATTAAAAATCAATATTATTCAAAAAGGTGAATTAAATATGGTAGCAGAAATTACAGGTACTGCTTTAGCAGCTATTGGTGCTGGAGTAGCAATTGGTTTTGCCGGATTAGGTTCCGGTTTAGGGCAAGGTATGGCAGCTGCTGGATCTGTAGGAGCAGTTGCAGAAGACAATGATATGTTTGCTAGAGGTATTATTTTCTCTGCATTGCCAGAGACCCAAGCTATTTACGGTTTCTTGATTGCAATTTTATTATTAGTATTCTCAGGTTTATTAGCTGGTGACTTATCCAAATTGGATATTAATGTAGGTATTGTAGCTATTGGTGTCGGTGCAGCAATTGGTTTTGCTGGTTTAGGTTCCGGTATGGGACAAGGTATGGCAGCAGCATCATCCGTTGGAGCTGTTGTTGAAGACAATGACATGTTTGCTAGAGGTATTATTTTCTCTGCATTGCCAGAGACCCAAGCTATTTACGGTTTCTTGATTGCTATCTTGCTCATGGTATTCAGTGGAATGTTAGCTGGTTAAGGAGGCAATTTTATGAGCTCAGGCACAGATAAAATTGTTTCAAGCATTATGTCTGAAGCCCAAGAGAAAGCTGATGTAATCATTCAGGATGCAAATGCTGATGCTTCAGCAATTACCGCGAATGCTGAAAAAACAGCTGAAGCTGAAAAACTTAAAATTTTGGAAAACGGTAAAAAACAATCTGATATGAGATATCAGCAAATTATCTCTGAAGCTAAGATGAATGCTCGTAGAGCAAAACTAGGCGCTAAAGAAGAAGTAATCGAAGCGGCTTTCAATCAAGCAACTGGAGAATTAAAAGCAATCGCTGCTGAAGGTAATGATGATTATAAAGACTCATTAGCAAAAATGATTCAAGAAGCGGCTGCTGAAATTGGAACTGATGATTTAATTATCCATTTAAACGAAGCCGATACAGATAAATTCAAACAAGACTTATCTTCATCTGATAGCTTTGAATTAGATGGCATCAAATTCACTTTAGGCGAACCTATCGATGCTATTGGTGGAGCTATCTTAAAAACCAGTAATGGAGATATTGAAGTAAATAATACTATTGAAGCTAGATTAGAAAGATATAAAAGTATCTTACGTAGTGAAGTTGCAGAAATTTTATTTAAATAATTGAGGAGGATAAATTATGGTAGATAATGCTACAGCACTAAGCGCTCTTGGACTTTCACCAGAGTTAACACTTGTCTTGTGTATTGTTGCAGTGCTTATTGTTGGCGCGATTGTTGTAATTGTTGCATCCAGACCAGTTTTGGACATTTATCCTTATTTCAACCCAAGTTCAAGAGTGAGAGCCAGAAAAGGAAGACTGCTCAATGAAAAGCAGATTTCTGAACTCGTTGAAACCAGCGAAGTTGAAGAAGTTGAAAACTATCTTAGAGGTTTTCCTGATTATGCAGATGTTTTAGATGAATATCCTCTTGATAAAGCATTAGACGTGGAACGTGCTAATACTTATGACTTTGTTGCCGGCTTAGCTCCTAAAGACATTAAAGATCCGTTTGTTATAATGTCTAAAAAAGCAGACATCGACAACATCAAAAGTCTTTTAACTGCTAAAGAAGTAGGCCTTTCAACTGAAGAAACTAGGGAATTGCTGATTCCTCGCGGATCATTATATGGTGATTTGGAATCTTTAGTTGATGCTGACAATGTAACTGACATAGTCACAAGTTTAGATGGTACAGAATACGCCGCAGCTTTAGAAGATGCTCTTCCACAATATGAAGATACTAAAATGGTTCTTCCATTAGAATCCGCTTTAGATAAGTATTATTTGGGCAAATTATTACGTTCTACTGATGTTCCATCCGATGAAAATAAGCAAATATTATACTCTTATGTTGGAACACAAGTTGATGTAGCTAATCTTAAACTAATTATAAGGGCAAAAGCAGATGGTCTTGATTATGATGCAATCTCTCCTTATATATTAGAAGAAGGATACCAATTACGTGAATGGAAACTAAAAGATTTAATGGAATCTCCTGATGTTACCAATGTAATATCCGGATTGGAAGGAACAAAATATGCTGAAGCATTAACTGATGTGATGCCAGTTTACAATGAAACCGGTTCAGTTGCAGTATTTGAAAAGGCATTGGACGTTTACACTTCCGAGTATTCAAAATCTTTAGCATCTAAAAAACCATTAGGTATTGGTCCAATTATTGGTTATTTAAGTCAAAAAGAAAACGAAATTAAAAATTTAAAAATTATTGCAAGAGCGAAAAGAGAAGCAGACTTCCCTAATTCTAAAATCATGGAGATGTTAATATGAGTTCAGTCGCAGTTATTGGTGATATTGACACCGTTTCAGGATTTAGATTAGGTGGTGTCAAACAAGCAGAAGTAGTTAACACTTCTGAAGAGGCTATTGCAGCTTTTGATAAATTTTTCGAAGACGAAATTTCAATTATTATTATTACACAGGAATTGGCAAACCAAATCAGAGATTATATTAACAGAAAAGTAGGTTCTGATGTTTTACCAATGATAATTGAAATACCTGATAAAGATGGGTCCTCTGAAGGTTCATCTGATCAAATAAATGACCTTATTAAACGAGTTATCGGGGTAGAGATGGTTAAATGATTATTGAAGGAAATATTATTAAGATCGCTGGGCCTGTTATTGTCGCAGATGGTATGAGAGGGGCTCAGATGCTTGAGATGGTTAGGGTAGGTGACGAGAAGCTTATCGGTGAAATCATTGAGCTTGAAGGTGACACCGCAACTATCCAAGTATATGAAGAAACAGCCGGTATCCAGCCGGGTGAAGTAGTTGAATGTACTGGTGGAGCATTGTCAGTAGAACTTGGTCCTGGTGTAATGAGTTCTATTTTTGATGGAATTCAAAGGCCTTTAAGAATCATCAGAGAAGAATCTGGTGACTTTATTGCAAGAGGTATTGATGTAGACTCCGTCAACAAAGAGAAAAAATGGACTTTCAAACCAGTAGCTAAAGTCGGTGATGTTTTACAGGGTGGAGACGTGCTTGGTGAAGTACAGGAAACCACTGCAGTATTGCACAAAATCATGGTTCCTCCAACACTTGAAGGTGAAGTTACTGAAATTGCACCTGAAGGCGATTACACAGTATTGGATGATATCGCTGAAGTGGGAGGTCAAAAAGTTCAAATGCTCCAAAAATGGCCTGTAAAAAGAAGCCGTCCTTATGTTAGAAAATTAGACCCTGATGTACCTTTAGTAACTGGTCAAAGAGCACAAGACACATTCTTCTCTGTAGCTAAAGGTGGGGCAGCAGCTATTCCAGGTCCTTTCGGATCAGGTAAAACTGTTACACAACAGCAATTAGCTAAATGGGCAGACGCAGACATCGTTGTATATATCGGATGTGGAGAACGTGGTAACGAAATGACTGAAGTACTTACCGAATTCCCATTCCTTGACGACCCTAAAACCGGAAACCCATTGATGGACAGAACTGTTCTTATTGCAAACACTTCTAACATGCCGGTAGCAGCTCGTGAAGCTTGCGTATATACTGGTATTACAATTGCTGAATACTACCGTGACCAAGGTTACGATGTGGCTCTTATGGCAGACTCAACCTCAAGATGGGCTGAAGCTATGAGGGAGATTTCAGGAAGATTAGAAGAAATGCCTGGGGAAGAAGGTTACCCAGCATACTTGGCATCCAGATTAGCTCAATTCTACGAAAGAGCTGGAAGGGTAGAAACCATTGGTACAGAATCACATGTAGCATCCATTTCTGTAGTCGGTGCGGTATCTCCTCCTGGTGGGGACTTGTCCGAACCTGTTACACAAAACACATTACGTATCTGTAAGGTGTTCTGGGCGCTAGATGCATCCCTTGCGGATAAACGTCACTTCCCTTCAATCGACTGGTTGCAAAGTTATTCATTGTATGTGGACAGTATTGAAGGATGGTGGGCTGAAAACGTAGCAGCAGACTGGAGAGCAACACGTGACCAAGCTATGAGCCTATTGCAAAAGGAATCAGAGTTACAAGAAATTGTACAATTGGTTGGTCCTGATGCATTACCTGAATCTGACCAAGCTACTTTGGAAACCACCCGTATGTTAAGAGAAGACTTCTTGCAGCAAAATGCATTTGACGATGTGGACACATACTGTGCTCCTGATAAACAGTACAAAATGTTAAAAACCATTTTACTGTTCTACAAAGAATCTCTTGCAGCTGTTAACAGAGGTGCTCCAATTGCAAACATTGTAGCTTTACCTGTTAAAGAAGAAATTGGTAAAATGAAATACATACACCAAGATGAATTTGACGAAAAAATTGCAGAAATTCAAGCAGCAATTACTAAACAATGCAGTGAGGCTTAAAAATGAATACAAATATTAAAACTAGAGAATATACTACTGTATCTGAAGTCTCCGGTCCTTTGATGGTTGTTGAAGGGGTAGAAGGCGTTGGTTACAATGAAATTGTAGATATTGAAACACCTACTGGTGAAAAAAGAAGTGGACAAGTTCTTGAAGTAACTAAAGATGTTGCTGTTATCCAAGTGTTCGAAGGAACAAATGACTTAAACACCAAAGATACCAAAACAAGATTCACCGGTCAAACCGCAAAAATCGGTGTATCCAGAGACATGATGGGTCGTATCTTTAACGGTATTGGTAAGCCTATTGACGGCGGACCAGAAATCATTCCAGACGAAGAATTGGATATTAACGGGGCTCCTATGAACCCTGCTTCCCGTGAATTCCCTGAAGAATTTATTCAAACTGGTATCTCAACTATTGACGGAATGAACACATTAGTAAGGGGACAAAAACTTCCTATTTTCTCAGGGTCTGGTTTACCTCACAACGATTTAGCTGTACAAATTGCAAGACAAGCAAAAGTACTTGGTGCAGACGACGAGTTTGCGGTAATTTTCGCAGCTATGGGTATTACAAACGAAGAAGCAAACTTCTTTATGAGAGACTTCGAACGTACTGGAGCTTTAGAAAAATTAACAGTATTCATGAACTTAGCAGACGACCCTGCTATTGAAAGAATCTTAACTCCA
>NZ_JAZRHE010000115.1:0-7278 GCF_045644645.1 Methanobrevibacter sp. | reverse complement strand
ACGAATTATTCGCAAACATGTTTATATATGATTAATTAAATAAAATGGTATATACTATTTAAGAGGTGTAATTATGTTTTTAGCAACATTAGATGGCATATTTAAGTATTCTGACCTTCCTGAAGAATATGAACCATATGTGCAATTTAAAGCAACAATTGAAAAAAGAGAATTAAAGCAAAGTGATGAAATTGCAATTTTAAACATTGCCGGTACCTCAACTCACCATGTTTTGTTCTTAGACTCTTATGAAAATATTGGTGAAATTGAAAGGGAATTAAAAGACGCTGATGCTAAGATTAATCATACTACTTTAAAAATTATAGGTGGACATTTATGAGCTTACCTTCTGAGCAAAACTGGTTAGTTCTTCAGCATCTCATTTCCGATTTAACCAAAAAAGGATATGAAATACCAAATGGAATTAACCCCGAGATGGGATTAATCAGATCATCAATTAGTTCATATAAAAGAGATCCTTCCCATCCTGATTTGATTAATGGTTTAGCAAAAGCTGAAATGTCTTTAAATAATATTCAAGCAACTCTTTTAACTATATCTGAAGAAGAGGGGGATGAATATGTTGATTATTGGCTTGATTTATTAAAGCAGGTTATGCAAGGTAATGAAGTATTTGAATTCGCAAAGTCCAGGTCAACATTTCTTGTAAATACTCCTCCGGGATTAACTACTGGAAGAATCACATTAAAGGTTCCATTAGCTGAAGAAAGAGTTCAAGAAATTGCAGAATGGAATGGTCTCATTATAGAATTTGATGATGATGTAACTATTGAATTGCATGGTGATAAACCGGATCTTCAAGTTGGCCTAAAAGAAATGGGATCCTTCTTTTTAGAAGAATTAGGGTGATTAAATGACTAAAATTTTGGCGATAAGTGATGTTCACGGTGAAGAAAACGAAAATTTATACAATTACTTAAATAATAATGATGTTGATTTAGTTTTAATATTAGGAGATATTACTAACTTTGGACCTTTAGAGTTCGTTTCAACTTTTATCAATAAAGTTGCTGACTGCGGTGTGGATGTAATAGCTATTCCGGGTAACTGTGACCCTACAGGAATATGCAATGCTATTAATGAAGTATCATTTTGTCTCCACAATAATATTATTGCTTATGGTGATGCAATATTATTTGGATTCGGAGGTTCCAATCCTACTCCATTCAACACTCCTGGTGAAATGGATGACGATAAGATTTATGCAGCGGTATACGATTTATTAGCTAATTACGATTATGTTTATAATTCTGATGTTCCTAAAGTAAGAATTTTAGCTACTCATGCTCCACCTTTTAACACCGATGCAGATAGGGTTAAAAATGGCGAACATGTTGGAAGTCAGGGAATTCAAAAGTCAATTCATGAATTTGAACCGGAAATTAATCTTTGTGGACATATCCATGAAGCAAAATCAATTAGTAAAATCGGAAAAACTACTGATGTAGCAAATCCAGGCATGCTTAAAGATAATGGTGCTGTTTTAATTGATATTAAAGACGGCTCTGATTATGAGTTAAGCCTTGTATCTTTAGATGAATAAGTTTTTTATTCTCTCTTTTTTTCTTTTTTTATTTTATATCAAAAAAATCAAATAACAAGTTTTATGTAACAATAATTCGAAATATTTAATCAGATTTAATTCATGGAATGTGATTATTGTGATATGGGTTGTCGGAGATGTTGATGGGAAACTGTATAAGGAACCATTTTCAAAAGGAATAATGTCTCGTTCACTTAATGTTGCTGATATCGGAACTGAAAGAGCACATGAAATTGCTAGTGATATTGAACAGGAATTATTGAAGAAAAATATCACTGAAATTTCTAGTTCTGATTTGGCATTTGCTGTTTTAGACCATCTTGAGAGAATAGACCCGAAAATCGCATTGAAATATAAAAATTGGAGATCTCTTAGAACTTCTGAAAAGCCTTTAATCATTCTCATTGGCGGTGCTTCAGGTGTAGGTACTTCTTCAATGGCCTTTGAGCTTGCGAATAGGTTAAGATTAAAAAACCTTATAAGCACTGACATGATTAGGGAAGTAATGCGTAAAATTGTTTCTAAAGAATTAAGTCCGGTTATCCATAAATCAAGTTTTGATGCTTATGGAAGTATAAGAACTCCTTCAATCAGAATAGATTCGGTCATTGAAGGGTATATCAGTCATGTGGATGTTGTTAATGTAGGTATTGAGGCAATTATTGAGCGTTCCGTAAAAGAGGGTATAAGTACTATTATTGAGGGTGTTCATATTGTTCCCGGCTTTATTAGAAAAGATTTGATGGACAATAATAATATTATAATTTTTACATTAACTGTTGATGATGAGGAATCTCACAAACAAAGATTTTATTCAAGATGCCGTCAGCCATGGGTTAAAAGATCTCTTGAAAGATATATGGATAACTTTGAAAATATTAGAAAAACCCAATTGTTTTTAGTTGAACAAGCAAAAATTCATGATGCATGTATTATAAATAATGTGGATATTAACGAAACTATAGATATCATGGTAAATGATATTTTGGAAAAATTCGGAGGAATAAATGATGTTAAACAAGAAAGTAAAAGAAATAATGACAACTGATGTAATTACTACTGCCCCAGACACTGATGTTGTTTATGCTTTTGAAAAATTGATGAAACATAAAATAAGTTCTCTTCCTGTTGTCGAAGATGATAAATTGGTTGGAATTATCACAGCAACTGATGTTGGCCACAATTTGATTCTAGACAAGTATGAATTGGGAACCTGTGTTGATGAAATCATGATTAAGTCTGTTGTTACAGTTTCACCTGAAGACAGTCTTGAAACAGCTATTAATGTGATGAAAGAAGGTGTTTCTTCATCTGGAATTCTAAACCAGCTTCCTGTTGTTGAAGATAGTAGATTAGTTGGAATTGTTTCTGATGGAGATATTATTCAAGAGATATTTTAATATATCTCATTTTTATTTATTTTATTCCATTTTTAAAAGTTTTTAGTTAGTTACTATAAAAATTTATATTTCTAGAAAATCTTTTTTTATTATTTCCTGTAATTATTTTTTGTTCTAGTAAGCTATTTTGCTAACCTTTATATAACATTAAAATCATATATTATTACTGGCTAGACTGGAGGGTTAGGGGTCCTCTGTAAGCACACACCCCCTTTGGTGCGGTCGAAGTTCAGGAGGCGGCTTTTTAAGAGAGTATAAGCCTAGAAAAAACAACATAGAAACCTCGTCCTGCAGGATTGGTGGTGGTGAGATTTTTACTGGAGGGTAAAAGTTAGTCATCTTCAATATGGGAATGGGTCAGGCCCGGTAGGGTGCAGCTCTACTATTAACATTCGATGCTTGTAGAATCCCGGGGTGGAGTTGGGTTTTTTAGATCACTTATGTTTTTGAGATTAGTCCACTTCTGAACGTGCCATTTGTTAAAATAATTAAGTTTATAAATAAGTTTTAACATATAATTTATTATAATTGTTTTTTAAGTTGTCGGGATGGCCCAGCCTGGTACGGCGTCGGACTGCTAATCCGATGGTCTTATGACCTCCGGGGTTCAAATCCCCGTCCCGGCGTTTAATATTTATCTATTTCTTGGTCATGGTCATATTGCAATCCGATAGGGCATGCATGAACCATCACATATTTAACTTCAGGTATTTCTTTTATAATATTGTCTTGGACCTGATGTACAATTTCATGCGTTTCATTCAGAGTTAAATTTCCATCGAGTTTGACATGTAATGTTACCAGTGCATATGATCCTAAGTAATCTACTTTAATATTATGTGCTTCCTGTGCAGGAGGTGTGTTATCTGCAATTTCTTTAATTCTATCAATAAATTCCTGTGATGGAACTTTTCCCATAATATTATCTAAATTTGATTTGCCTATTTCATAAGCTGTTTTTAGAATTAGAAATCCGATTATTAATCCAATAAACGGGTCCAGTATAGGATAACCTATATTTGACACGATAACTCCCAGTAGGACTGCAACTGATGAGAAAATATCTGTTTTTTGATGTTGCCCATCGGCTATAATTGCAGGACTTTTTATTTCTTTACCAATATTAATAATGTATTCGCTAACAGAATAGTTAATTATTATTCCAAAAAAGGCCATTATTGCTGCAAGTGTGTTTGGAATGGTTATGGCTGCAGGGTTTAGAATTTTTACAATGGCTCCGCTCATAATTTCATATGCCACCATTGCTAGGAATAAGACTATTATCAATCCGCTTATCGCTTCTGCACGCCCATGCCCTATAGGATGTTCCTCATCAGCGGGTTTTTGCCCTATTTTGAAGCCGGCATAAGCAACAATTGAGGTCACTATGTCTGATAATGTATGCGCTCCTTCAGATATTAACGCATAACTTCCAGACAAAAGTCCTATGATTATATTGAAAACTGTTAAAAAGCAGTTTGCAAGAATTGCCACCATAACCGCTTTTTTTCCTGCTTTACTTCTAAATTCATCCATTAACTACACGCTCTTCTAAGATATTCATGGCTTTTTCAATATTTTCATATGAGTTTGCATAAGACATCCTCACATGGTTTTTTCCATTCGATCCAAAAGCAGCTCCTGGAACTGTAATCACGCCCGCTTCTGCCGCTTTTTGAACAAAATCTTCAGCTTCAATTTTTGGGAATACATAAAATGCCCCTTCAGCATTAACGGTTTCATATTCCATTTCATTTAATCTGCTTACTATTAAGTCTCTTCTTCTTTTAAATTCACTAACCATTTTTTCCACTTCATTTTGAGGGCCTATTAGTGCTTCATAAGCGCCCTTTTGTGAGGTTGTACTGGCACAGGCTATATTGTATTGGTGTATTTTAAGAAGTTGTTCTGTGTTATATTCATTTGCTGTCAAATAACCAATTCTAAGGCCAGTCATAGCATAAGTTTTTGAAAAACCATTTAAAGTAATTACATTATCACTGTATTTTGCAGGGGAGTGATGTTTTTTGTCATAGATGATTTTTTCATAAATTTCATCGGAAATTATTAAAAAATCGTGGTCCATAGATAAATCGGCTATTGCTTTTATATCTTCTTTTTCCATTACGGCTCCTGTTGGATTTGAAGGGGAATTTAACATTATAGCTTTTGTATCAGAGGATATTTTCTCTAAAACATCATCTGTTTTTAATTTAAATTCATTTTCCATTGTACAATCAACTGGAATTATCTTCGCACCGGATAAATTGACGCATGCTTCATAAGATAAGAAACTAGGATTTGGAAGAATTATTTCATCGCCCTTTTCAAAAAATGCCTGTGCGCACATGAATAATCCTTCACTAGCTCCGGCTGTCACGATGATATTGTCAGGATTGGTTTTTATTCCATTATCCTTTTTGAATTTTTCCACAATCGCTTCTCTTAATTCAATTATTCCTTTATTTGATGTATAATGGGTCTCATTGTTATCAATAGACTCTTTCATTGCATTTTTTATGTTTTCAGGAACATCAAAGTCTGGTTCGCCTATTCCAAGATTTATTGCATCAGGATTTGTCACTTCAAACATTTTTCTTATTTGCGATAACTCAATTGAGTTTGTTCTGTTTGCAGGTTTTACCATATTTTTCCCCCTATTATATATTATATATTAGTTATTCTTGTTATATTTTTATTATTTTTTTTGTAATTTTTATTATTGTTGTAAGATCATTTTTTTCATGGTAATTATTTTTCACATGCACCACATTTATAACATGGGGATGTTTCACACCAGGGTGTTTGTTTCAAATTTCTTAATCGTTTATTTTCTATTTTCAAAAATCTCTCATTTATTCCAACATCAATATTGTTCCATGGAAGTTCATCATCAATACTATAATTTGGAAGTAGTTCTTTCCATTCTTTTAATGTTGGAGGTTTTGTCAAAGATTTTTCAATAAGCGCTCCAACTTCCCTATTTCCACAAGACAATATATATTGAATCATACCTTTTTTAGGACTTTCACACTTTATGTTATATCTTCTCATTTCTTTTTTAATATACCTAGTTTTATTTTTAATATCTTTAAAATCATATTGCTCCCATTGTAGTGGAGTATGCGGTTTTGGAATTATTGGAGTTATGCTGAATTTTACATTTTTAATGTTGGTATGCATTTCAGCTATTTTTTTCATGTAGTCAATGAGCTCTTTAATGTCATCTTTACTTTCACCGGGAATTCCAATTAAAAAGTATAATTTTATTTTAAAATCTAAGTCGATGGCATCTTGTATTACTGAAAATATTTTTTCATCAGATATGTCCTTATTAATTACTTTCCTTAATCTATCAATCGATTCTGGAGCAAGAGTAATTGTTTTAAGTCCGCTTTGCTTTAATGTTTCTAATGTTTTTTTGGAAATCGATTCAATTCTTAGAGAAGGTGTTGAAATTTGAAAACCCTCTTTTTCAAGATTTTCTATAAGATTTTCTAAGTTACTATAATCCGAGACTGCAGCACCAATCAATGTAATTTTGTTTAAACCGGTTTTTTGTCTGTTTTTTATTGCAACATCTACTAATTTTTCATAACTGCTTTCTCTAGTAGGCCTATAAAGATAGCTGGCCATGCAAAATCTACAACCTCTACTGCATCCCCTTGAAACATTTAGCATAATGGAATTATTAAAAATGGTTTGGTAATTTTCATCATCACTTTTACTTATAATCGGGTCGGTGATGTGGTATGCCTCATCCATATTGGTCACTAGAGCTATTTTGGCTTTATTATTAAACTCGGGAATATAAACTCCAGGGATGTCTAAAAATTTTTTTAAATTTTTATCAGGTCTTTCAAGATATCTGTCTAAAAAGGTGTTGATTATTTTTTCACCTTCTCCAATAATAAAAATGTCAATGTAATCGGATAACGGCATGGGATTTGCTGTTGCACAGGGTCCGCCTGCTATGATTAATGGATCATTTTCCCCACGTTCTTTTCTTTTAAGTGGAATTTCAGCCTTTTTAAGCATTTCTAATACATTAAAATAGTCTTCTTCAAATTGCAAAGAAAAACTCAGTATATCAAAGTATTTGGCGGGTGTATTTGATTCAATTGAATTGGTATTGGGATATATTATTCTTTCACACCATGTATCCTCACGTTCATTAATGTAATTGTATAATATATTATAACCTAAAGAAGACATTGCTGTGCGATAAATATTGGGATAAGATAATCCAAAATGGATGTTTATCTTTTCAGACTTCTTTTGAAATGTATTTTTTTCATATAGCATATAATCAAC
>NZ_JAZRHE010000114.1:0-3005 GCF_045644645.1 Methanobrevibacter sp. | reverse complement strand
TTCTTTTCTTTCTGCTTCCGCTGCCCGTTCTTCGGGACTTAATTTGTACTTTGGCATAATTAAAACCTCCAAAATGATATTTTTATTATATATCATCTTGGAGGTCTATTCAAGACTTTACACAAAATTTGGGATAGTCTCAAATATGATTGATAGAAGCGAAAGTCCCTTTTTATGAGTCTTTCGCTTCTTTTTGTATATTATTAGTATTATGAGGAGACTTGAACTCCCTGTAGTTTCTTACATTGTTTAAGCATATGCTTATCGCTTATTCTTATTATTTATTTACTTACACTCATTAATAAGTTTTCAACTTTATCCAGTAAATAGTCTGATGGTTCTTCACCTTTTTCTTTCATTTTTATCATTTCGATCAAATCTTTGTCTGTAATATCGACTATAAATTTTCTGGTTTCTTTTAACACACCTAAAGCCGCTTTATGTGCATTTTCATCAAATCCTTTGCGCGATATGATAAATGCTATATTTCTTAGGGCAGCGGAAAATAAATATTTCTCAGTTACATAAATTAAATTTTGGTCTACCTTATTTGTGTAGTTTTTATATTCAAAAACAACAAACTTTGTATTATAAAACTGTATAATAAATCTCCAAAATTCGGTAGTTCCCTTTAACGAACATAGCAGATCCATTCTAAACATATTATCTTTTGTTTTATGCTGTGTAGAAAACTGGGAAAATTCATTACCAAATAAATATTTTATTATATCATTACAGATATCTTCATATAGTATGGCGTTTTTGTTACTTTTTCCCGCATTACAGTTATTTAACCTATCTATCAAATCTTCTCCCTTTGATAAAACGGGAGAAGATTTTGAATTGCAATTATCATTCGCAAGGATATTTACAAAAGCTCCGAACGGCTCAGCCGGATTAATGTCGTTGATCGGATAAGGCACCAGTTTTGATAACCTGGATATTAATTCTTCGTCTCCATTACAAATATGCAGTAAATTTTTTATATCCCATATAAAGACATTATTTTTCTTAATCAATTCACGCTTCAAATCTTCATTTATGTCGCAGAACATTATTATACCATAGTGACACTTGATATAATTGTCCAATAATGCGCTTCTTTTTATCGTTTGTATGTGTTGAACCGCAGAGTTGATTATCTGCGACTCATTTTTTATACCACGGTATGTTTTTACTTCAAAAACAACTTGTTCTCCATTTATTTGTGCAATTATATCCGGCTCAACTTTATATTGAGAAAAATCAAAAAATTCATTAGTTCTAATTTTTTCAAAACGACATTTTTCAAGCAATGGAGCAATAAATTCATTGATAGCAATGTTTTCGTTATAAAATTCATTTATGTATGTAGCATGTGAATATTCGAATATAGTTTTAGAATCATAAAACCAGCATTTTTCGTCCATATTAGCATTTTGGACTAACCCTAGGAAACAGGAATTTTTTACAGAGAAAATTTTATTATACAATGGTGATTTCATCGTATCGGCATCATCACAAATAACGAGTGCAAAGTTCAATAACGACACTTTTTTATAGTTGTCCAGTAAGTCTTGGTACGTCGTTATTAAATAACTCTCATTCTTATAATTTTTCATGCTTGTTGCAATGCAATATTGCATCTCTTGTTCTCTTAACATATGTTTTATTTGTTCAACACTTAATCTATGTCTACTCAAATACAAAACATTAGCATCTCTATTATCTTTAATAAAATTATGTGCGATTGATAAGGCCGTTATAGTTTTCCCTGATCCCACGGTCATGCTTATGCTAATTTTGTGCAGTCCATCAGCAAAACTCTTTAATGCCAAATCCATTGCTTCTTGTTGATGTTGTCTAAGTTTTATATTCATACTATATTACCTCCTGAATGAATAAAAGATTATATATTCATCCAATTTTTCTTTTTTCTAATTTCGCTTCGTGACCAATAATCTGTATAATAATCAAAAAATTCACTTATGACAGGCATAAAATATTTTTCTCTCTCCAATGAACATATATAGGTTTTCAATGTTTTAATAATTTGAAACAGATGCCATACAGCATAGCTTTGAGCATATTCGCAATCATATTGATTCAAAACCAGGTATTCAACAGAATCAATACTATTTCCACTTAAATCATCAAAATAAACACATGAACAATGATCTAACACTCTTGCTGCATATAAATGTTGATTTGATATTGTTTTGCGAGGATAGGTTTCAAGGATTTTATTTTGTATTTGCTTCCACTTGGCTAAAGGATTATCCTTGTTATAATTTGAAATAGTCAGGCTGTCAAAATTATAATATCTATCCTTATCTGCGAAAGCATTTAAGAAAGAAATTATATCATCACTAATTTCATCATTAAAGCTCGCAATACCAATTTCTTTTAACAGTTTCTTTAGGTCATGACCACATTTTATCAGGTCGTGATTTTCAGGAAATCTTCCATCTTTTTTCACACGAAATTTCATAATCATTATAATTTTAAGCATACGCTCCAGACCAATCGAAAGTGAAAAGAATGCTTGATAAAACAATCCAATATGTTCTACATCGGCTTTTCTCAATGCGTGTAATCCTGTACTTAACAGCGATTTTGTTAAATGTGCTTCATTTGCTAGCAATTTTTCTTTTTCAGTAAACATTTTTTGACCTCATAAATTATCATATTAAATTCCTGTAGATAGGCATAAAAATTTTCTCATATCTTGCCGTAATGTATGTCTTATAAAATTCCTTTTGCAAATCGGATATATAAATAATGTTATCAATAAATGCATTTATGAGTTCAATATCAATGCTGGGCACAATTCTTAAAATTGCTTTGTTGCAATCCTCGTTTTCCATTGAAGAAATAAAATCATAGTAGTTGATTTTTCTATCATTCAGTTTGATTGCAGATGTAGGAAATTGGAAAATACGGGCATTTAGTTCGTCTTCGTTTTCCAAAATAGTTTTCATTACCTTTTCATCCGCCTGAGGAAGCAAACAACTACCACAATCAAA
>NZ_JAZRHE010000113.1:0-9454 GCF_045644645.1 Methanobrevibacter sp. | reverse complement strand
AGAATATAGTTATCTATTTTTGCATTGTTTTCACTTTGCAAAATTGTTCTCAGTTTTTAATATCGGTAAACGGGAATGATATTTCGGTTAACAATAATTGATTGAAAAACTAAACTAAGAAATTGAAGGATTCTTTTAGTTTCGTAATTACTTTTTTAAATAATGAACTATATAATTAATAATATTATTTTTACTTTACTTATTAGGAGAAAATATATGTCAAACCAAGAGATTCCTAAAGACTATGATTTTAAAAAAGAAAAGGTTTGGGAGCAGAAATGGGAAGATGAAAACATCTACAAATACATTGGAGATGGATCTCGTCCTAGATATATTATTGATACTCCCCCACCATACCCAACAGGTGCAATTCACTTAGGACATGTTCTGAATTGGGTTTACATGGACATGGACGCAAGATACAGAAGACAAAAGGGATTCGATGTGCTGTTCCCACAGGGATGGGATTGCCATGGTCTTCCGACTGAAGTGAAAGTTGAAGAAACTTATAATATTAAGAAAAATGATGTTTCAAGAGCACAGTTCAGACAATACTGTATTGATTTAACCGGCAAGAACATTGCAAGCATGAAAAAGGACATGAAAGCGATGGGCTATTCACAGGATTGGACTCGCGAGTTTGTGACAATGACTCCGGAGTACATGAGAAGAACACAGTATTCATTCTTAAAAATGTATGAAGACGGATTGATCTATCAAGGAAAGCACCCTGTAAACTGGTGTCCTCGCTGCCAGACAGCTATTGCCTTTGCAGAAGTCGAATACTCAGACAACACTACATTTTTAAACTATGTTAACTTTCCTCCTGCTGTAGATGATTCATATGAGGATATTGCATCTTCACAGGAATCAGGCAAGCAGGCCGACCCTAAGGATGAGGGCATTCTGATTGCGACAACCCGTCCGGAATTGATGTCTGCCTGTGTGGCTGTTGTAATCCACCCTGAAGATGAAAGATACACTCACCTTTTAGGAAAATATGTGGAAGTGCCTTTATCACATCAAAAGGTAAAAATCATTGCAGATGAAGAAGTTGATCCGGAATTTGGTACAGGTGCAGTAATGATTTGTACATTTGGGGACAAGACTGACGTGAGCTGGGTTCAGAAGTATGATTTGGAAGTCATTGACGTTATTGATGATGCAGGCACATTGACAGCAGCCGCTGGAAGATATGAAGGAATGGACTTGCAATCCTGTAAAAAACAAACCATCGAAGACTTGGATGCTGAAGGATATCTATTAAAACAGGAAGAGGTTGACCAGAATGTAGGGCAATGCTGGAGATGTAAAACTCCTGTTGAAATTCTTCTTAAGGAACAATGGTTTGTAGCAGTCCGTGACTTGATTGAAAAGACCAAAGTTGCTGCAGATGAAATGAGATGGGTGCCGGAACACATGAAATCCCGTATGTTAAACTGGGCGGATTCCATGGATTGGGACTGGTGCATCTCAAGACAAAGAATATTTGCAACACCAATTCCGGTATGGTACTGTAAGGACTGTGGAGCCGTAATCCTGCCTGATGCTGAAGATTTACCGATTGACCCAACAGTTGATAAGCCAAAACATGCCTGCGAGTGTGGATGTGAAGAGTTTATCGCTGAGGAAGATGTGCTTGATACATGGATGGATTCATCAATTTCACCATTGTCCATTGCAGGATGGCCTGATGAGGATTATGTTAATCATTTTCCATCAAATCTACGTCCGCAAGGACATGATATCATCCGTACATGGGCATTCTATACAACTTTACGCTGCATAGCTTTAACCGGCCAAAAACCCTTTGACGATATCGTGATTAATGGTATGGTATTCGGCGAAGATGGAAATAAAATGAGTAAGTCAAGACCTGAATTTGTGGTTGGGCCTGAAGAGGTCATTGAAAAATACGGCGCCGACCCTCTAAGGACTTGGGCAGCTAACAGTGTTCCAGGATCTGATGTAATATTTGACTGGAAAGATATAAAACATGGATACAGGTTCCTTAGGAAATTCTGGAACGCATTCAGATTCATTAGCATGCAAATCTTTGATGAAGAAGTATCATATGAAGATGTTAAGGATAATTTGGGACCAATCGATTTATGGATTCTATCCAAACTCAACAATTTAAATAAGACTGTTGATCAAGCATTTGAAGATTATAATTTCGCCGATACGATCACATCAATTGAAAGGTTCTTCTGGCATGATTTCTGTGACGAATACATTGAAGCCGTAAAATACAGGTTATACACTGATGTTTCAGACGACTCAAGAAGAGCTGCAAAATACACTTTAAGAACGGTTGTTGAAACTTCCTTGAAACTATTAGCCCCTATTGCGCCATTCTTCACAGAAGAGGTTTACCAATACTTCTCTGATGAGTCAATTCACACTACATTATGGCCCGAAGTTCACGATGAATTGATCAGCGAGGAAATGGAAAATAAAGGTGAAACCACTGTTGAGTTAATTGATGAGGTTAGAAGATTCAAATCAGCTTCCAAAATCCCATTGAATGCGGAACTTGCCGAAGTAAATGTATACACTTCAGATGATGCATTGGTTGAAATCTTTAACCAATTCGATGATGATATCAAAGGAACATTAAAAATCAAAGATTTGGCAATCAGCCAAGGAAAACCTGAAGTTCATGTAAAAATCATCGAAGTTGAACCGGACATGTCTCAAATCGGACCAACATTCAAAAAAGATGCCGGTAAAATCATTGGTTATTTGAAATCAACTGACATTGATGAAATAGGTTCTGTTTTAGAAGAATCACATGAACTCACAATTGGCGAAATTGCAGTTCCTGAAGACATGTTAAACATCAAAAAAGAGATTGTCGGGGCATCCGGTAAAAAGGTTGATATCCTACAATCTGAAAACTTGGATATGATTGTTGAAGTAATTAGATAATTACTTCTCTAATTTCTTTTTTTTTAATTTACAGGTCGTTTTCCAATTCACGAATCACTTTTGCAGGAACACCAACTGCCAGTGAATTATCCGGAATGTCTTTGTTAACAACCGCACCTGCACCGACCACAACATTGTTTCCAATTGTAACTCCTGGAAGAATTGTAACATTCCCTCCAAGCCATACATCATCACCAATATGGATTGGACTGGCTTGTGCTAATTCGCTACGCCTTCCTTTAGGGGATAGGGGATGTCCAACGGTAGTAATTAATGTATTTGGTCCAATCATAACATGATTTCCAATATGAACTTCTTTACAGTCTAAAATTGTAATATTGAAGTTTCCGTTAAAGTAATCTCCAATGAAAATGTTTTTTCCATTGTCGCAGTTAAATCCTTTTCCAATCCAAACATTATCTCCAACGCTTCCAAGCATTTCTTCTAAAAATTTGTGCTGTTTTTGCCTGTCAGTTCCATCAATTGAATTATATATTTCACAGTTTCTAATGGCATTCTCCTTAAGGGCATAGACTTTCTCGTCACTGTAACAGTATTCAAGACCCGCTTTCATTTTTTCAATTTCTTTCATAGGTAAATATTTAATGGTTTTTGATTATAAATAATATTGATAGAATGATTCTTAAGGTTAAAAATATTTCAGAAATCGGCGGGGTTGTAAAGGCACCGCCTTCAAAAAGTTATTCCCACAGGGCAGTAATCCTAGCTTCACTGGCTAAAGGAACATCAAAATTATATGATATGTTATATTCTGAAGACACTTTGTCTTCAATAAGAGTGTGTAAAGCCTTAGGAGCTCAAATCAATAAAACTGATGATTATTTGGAAGTTATTGGAACAGGTGGTAAACTCCATAACTCTTCTGCCGAACCAATAGATTTGGCCAATTCGGGAACCACTCTAAGATTGATGACTTCTGTTTCCGCATTGAGCGATAATGAAGTTACATTGACGGGTGATGACTCTTTACAGACCAGGCCGATGGGATTGCTGATGAATGCATTAAAACCTCTAGGAATCAATACAAAATCCTTGAATGATAATGAAAAGGCACCAATATTGATTGAACCGGGTTATGTTGGTGGTGAAACCAATATCTATGGAAATGTTAGCTCACAGTTTATTTCATCCATTTTAATATCTTCGCCATTATCTAGGCAAGGTGTTACCTTATATGTACTGCCTGAATTCAAATCAAAGCCATATGTTAACATGACTTTGGACATAATGAGAAAATTCGGTGTCAAAACATTAAAAGGATATTATTTAAAGCATGATAATTGCGACAAGCAGCACCAAAGTTGCAGGATTGATGAGTTTAAAGTCACTAAACAGGATTATATTGCCGGTGATTATACAGTTGAGGGAGACTACTCATCTGCATCTTATCTTTTAGCGCTAATAGCTATTAATGGTGGAAAAGCTAAGATTAAAAACTTATTTAGAAATTCAAAGCAAGGCGATAAAGTAATTTTGAATATTCTCCAGAAAATGGGTGCTAAAGTCATTCGTGGAGAGGATTATGTTGAAATTGGGTCAGCTGGCAATTTAAAAGCTATTGATGTTGATTTGTCCAATGCTCCAGATTTATTGATAACTGTTGCAGTACTTGCCGCAATGGCGGAAGGCACAACCAACATTACCGGTGTTGCCCATGCAAGGGTCAAGGAAACAGACAGAATAGATACAACCTGTCGTGAACTTGAAAAATTGGGTTGTAAATTAGTTGAAAGAGAAGATGGGATGAGCATTACTGGCGGTGTCTCATCAGGTGTTGTTGATTCCCATGGAGATCACAGGTTGGCCATGGCATTTTCACTGATTGGCCTTAAACATGATATTGAAATTACCAATGGGGAAGTGTTTGATGTGTCATTCCCTAATTTCATTGAATCAATGGCCGAACTTGGATTTGAATTGGAGTTGGTATGTTGAATAAAGAGGAGCGCGTAATTGAACTTATAAATAGATTAGAGGATACTTTTGAGATTAGGACCTTTTTGGATCATGACCCATATAAGGTTTTGATTAGGACAATCTTATCTCAAAGAACCCGTGATGAAAATACGGACCAGGCCACCAATAATTTATTTGAAAAATATCCAGATATTTATGCTGTTGTTGATGCTCCAATTGATGATGTTAAAGAATTGATTAGACCTGCCGGTTTTTACAATGTTAAAGCTGCAAGAATTCAGGAGGTTTCACAAATTTTAATTGATGAGTATGGCGGCGAAGTTCCGGTTACTGTTGAAGAACTTGTAAAGCTTCCGGGTGTTGGCAGAAAAACGGCCAATTGCGTGATGGTTTTTGCCTTTGAGCTTCCCGCAATTCCGGTTGATACACATGTACACAGAATTTCAAATCGATTGGGTCTGGTTGATACAAAAGACCCCGAAGGCACTGAAGTTGAGCTTGCCAAGATTGCTCCAAAGGATTTGTGGATTAAATTAAATGATTTGATGGTTCAATTCGGTCAGAATATCTGCAAACCCATATCTCCTCAGTGTGAAATTTGTCCCTGCACTGAAATTTGCGATTATTTTAAGAACAATGTTCAATAATTTTTAGTCATACCAAAACATTTATAAAGTAAAAGAATACTATATAACAATAGTTATAATAACGTATGTTATATAACTTTAAAATAATTTTTAATATACTATTATGACCAATTAAAATATATAGGAGAAATAGATTATGGCAAATATTCCAGAATTAAAAAGGGGAGTTTTAGATAGCATTACTGATGCTATTGGAAACACTCCAATTGTAAGATTAAATAATTTAACAGAAGGATTAGAATCAGAAGTTGATGTAAAAATAGAATCATTCAATCCAACCGGCAGTGTCAAGGATCGTGTTGCGGTTGCAATGATTGAAGATGCGGAAGAAAAAGGTTTGCTTAAACCGGGTTCTACAATCATCGAACCGACAAGTGGAAACACAGGTATCGGACTTGCATTTGCAGCAGCCGCTAAAGGTTATAAATTAATCTTGACAATGCCTGAAACAATGTCCATTGAAAGAAGAAAATTCTTAAGTGTTTTAGGTGCAGAATTGGTTTTAACTCCAGGTGCTGATGGAATGGGAGGGGCCATTGCAAAAGCCAATGAATTAAAAGAGGAAACTCCGGATTCAATTATCCTAGGTCAGTTTGACAACCCGGCAAATGTGAAAATCCACTCTGAAACCACTGCTCAGGAAATCTTAAGGGACACCGAAGGAAAAGTTGATATTGTAATCGGTGGTGTAGGTACAGGCGGAACAATTACTGGTATTGGTAAGGTATTGAAAGAGAAAGTTCCTAGTGTTAAAATTGTTGCAGTAGAACCAAAAGACTCACAAACTTTGGGTAAAGGTGAAAAAGGACCTCACAAAATCCAAGGTATTGGTGCAGGTTTTGTTCCATCCATTTATGATGAAAGTGTAATTGATGAAATCATTCCGGTTGCAAATGAAGATGCCGGAAACACTTTACTAGCTCTTGCTAAAAAAGAAGGTATATTTTCAGGTATTTCATCTGGTGCAGCAACTTGGGCTGCTTTAGAATTAGCTAAAAAAGAAGAAAATAAAGGTAAAAGAATAATAGCTATCTTACCAGACAATGGTGAAAGATATCTCTCTGTTGATTGGTTATTTGAATAAGAATAACTATATATACCATATGTTATATATCTAATGTATATCAATTTGAGGTTTTATCGGATGTTCAATAATTTAAGGGATGAAATTAAAGCCATTAAGCAAAAAGATCCGGCAGCAAGGTCAACATTAGAAATTTTTCTATGTTATCCGGGATTTTATGCATTATTGTTCCATAGAATCAGTCACTGGCTTTGGAATCATTCTTTAAAGCTTTTAGCCCGTATGAATTCTAATTTGGCAAGATTCATCACGGGCATTGAAATTCACCCTGGTGCAACATTTGGTAAACGTGTATTTATTGATCATGGCATGGGTGTTGTTGTTGGTGAAACAGCTATCGTTGGAGATGATGTATTAATTTATCAGGGAGTAATCCTTGGCGGAACTAGTACAGAAAAAACTAAAAGACACCCGACAGTTGAAAAAGGAGTAATTATCGGTGCCGGTGCTAAAGTGATGGGTAACATCACTATCGGAGAATACTCTAAAATTGGTACTGGTGCTGTTGTGCTTAAGGATGTTCCTCCTGAATCAACATGTGTTGGAGTTCCCGGACGTATTGTCAAACGTAAAGGTGTTGTCAACAAAGAAGTTGACCTTGATCATGGAAAACTTCCTGACCCTGTTGCCGATGCTATTAGAACAATCGAAAAACATCTTCAAGAAAACGATAAACGTTTCGAAATTTTATTCGAAAAGCATGAAATTTGTTTAACTGAAGATATTAGAGATGAGCAAGAAGAGTTAGAAGATTTATTTAAGGAGAATGGTGATTGATTATGAAACCACCCTGCGAAATTGTAGTATGGTATGTTATTCCAGCTATTAGATCAGAATTAGCTAAAGAGCTTTTAAATCTAGGCATGAAACAAAAAGACGTTTCTGAGCTTATGGACATCACTCAACCAGCTGTATCCCAGTATATAACTGATAAACGTGGCAGCGGTATTAAACTCGATGATGATGTTAGAGACATGATTAAAGACTTTGCTCGCCAATTATCTGAAGGGGAAGCTACTAAAGCTGATTTAATTCCGAGAACTTGTAAGATATGTAAAAATGTAAAAAATGTGGACGTTTTAGAACAACTTAACATTGACAAATCCGAGCTTGGTGAAGATTGTCAAACTTGTATGGGGTCTGAAGCAAAATAGCAAAATATTGGAAAAAATAGTAAACTATTTAAACTATCATTTACCAATATTTTATTATACTTTTAATTTTGCTGGCAAGTTTACCGAGTGGCTTAGGTGTGTGGCTGCAGACCATAATACGGGGGTTCAAGTCCCTCACTTGCCTTTATTTTGCTTAATGATTATTTTTTTCACGGAGATATTTTTATGGATGTTTATTCTACATTAACTCGTAGTAAAGAGACTTTTGAAACTATAAATAAAAACAGAGTTAATTTATTTGTTTGTGGGCCTACTGTTTATGATGATGCTCATATTGGACATGGAAGAACCTACATCTCTTTTGATACAATTAAAAGATATTTGGAATACAAAGGTTATGCGGTATTTTATATTCAAAACATCACTGACATTGATGATAAAATCATTAATAGGTCAAAAGAAAGTGGAATTCCGGCACATGAGTTAGCTCGCAGGTTTGAGAAAAGGTACATTGAAGACATGAACAAATTAAATGTCAATGGTGTTAACCTATTCGCAAGAGCAACTGATCATGTTGATGAAATATTGGACCAAATTCAAAGATTAATCGATAAGGGATTTGCTTATGAAACCGAGGATGGCGTTTACTTTGAAATCGACAAATTCCCGGAATTTGGCAAGTTGTCTAACAGAAATGTTGAGGAATTGGAATCTCACAGAGACATTGCCGAAACCACTAAGAAAAATCCGCAGGACTTTGCACTTTGGAAAAAACGTGTCGGGGTTGATGAACCTACCTGGCCATCTCCAAGGGGAGACGGAAGGCCTGGTTGGCATATCGAAGATACAGCTATTACCGAATACTACTTCGGACCCCAATATGATGCTCACGGTGGAGGGCTTGACTTAATTTTTCCTCACCACGAAGCAGAAATTACACAAATGGAGGCTGTAAGCGGTAAGGCTCCAATGGTAAAATTCTGGTTGCATACTGGATTTTTAAATGTAAATGGAGAAAAAATGTCAAAATCACTCAATAACTTCATTACCATTCGTGATTTATTAAAAGACTATGAAGCAGAAACCTTCAGATTCTTTGTACTGTCAACTCACTACAGAAGTCCTATTGACTTTTCAAAAGATTCACTTCATCAATCTGAAAAAAGTTTGGACAGAATCAGAAAATACTATGAACTTTTAGATGTTGAAGTTACAGAGGAATTCAATTCCGATTATGATGTTTTAGATAAATGGGTAACCGAGTTCTTTGACAGTATGGATGATGACTTCAACACTCCAAAGGCTATTGCAGCTATCTTCGGATTAATTAATGATTCCAAAAATGAATTGGGTGATTTATCTGATGGGGATAAGATAGCTATTAAATCATTTTTGGATGATGCAGCACATATTTTTGGTGTTAGCTTTGTATCTGAAGAGGTCAATGCAGGTTCAGACGATTTGCTTGATTTGATTTCTGAAGTAAGATCCGAGCTAAGAGCTAACAAACAATATGATTTATCTGATAAGATTAGAGAAAATTTACAATCTTTAGGTTATGAGATAAACGATTAGGGGAATTTTTTCCTTTTAATTATTTTTTTTTAAATTAAAGTCTGTAAAATTATATGGGATTGCAGATTAAATTTTTTACAGATGAAATTTCACTTTGATGAAAATTCGTTCTAATTCTTATCTAATTTTAATAAAATGCTTTAAAAATAGTAAATTACTTTATA
>NZ_JAZRHE010000112.1:0-2567 GCF_045644645.1 Methanobrevibacter sp. | reverse complement strand
AAAGGCGAAAGTTTTTTTTTGACACATATCATTGACACAGAACTCTAAACTTTACACTCTCAACTCTACACTCTCAACTCTACACTCTACACTTTATCTGGGCGTTCCGCTTCGCGTCGGGCTTTCCGCTATATCTTTGCTCGCCATCATTTCCATCTCGCTCCCAAAAACCCGTTCTCGTCCCCAAATCCCGTTCCCAAATCCCATCCCCAATTTGCTCGCAAAGGATGCCGCTGCAATCCCTAACGCAACGGGCTCCTAAAACAAAAAAATCATTCTACAACAAACCCTTTGATTCTTAATACATGTTTCTCGTTGCCTTCAGAGTAATTGCCAACGTTTGTAAATTCAAAACAATATTTGGCGACTGATTTTTGCTTTATTGTATCAAAATCGTGAGTTGCATTAATGAATTCAATTTTCGCATCGCTTTGAGCTGATATTTTTGCAATTAGACTTAGTAAAAATAAAATTAATAATATTCATTTTTGAATGATGCTATTTTTCATATCCTTTTTTTGCGTTTAATAGTTTTGAATAATCTCCTAAATTATGATCTTTATAAACAATGTTTTTGTCTGGAGTAATAAGATAATAATAACCAAGATAAGGTATGCTGATACAAGTGTTAAAACCCTTTGCTGAATACATAATATCTTTTGAAGATGTTTTTTTAGCTATATTTTCCAACAAAGCTATATTGTCTGTTTTATAATTTATTGCAAGTATTTCAATTCCCTCTTTTTCAAGTATCCTATATCCTAAAGAATCAATTTCGTTTTTATAATTAAGTAGGGTTTCTATGCAAGAAGGGCAATCTTTACACCATAGATTTAATAAGATCCAAGAGTTTTTGTCTTTAATGTATGTCGTGTCTCCATGTATAGAAACCAGAGGATAGTTTTTTATGGCATTATTGATTGTATCATTTGTAGAACCCCTCATGCTATAAGGCAAATTGTCTGCGTCATGAAATGAATAATCACAGTAAATAGATTTGCTGAAATCTAAAACTGACTCAAAAAATGATTGTTTGTCTTCAAATGATATGTCAGAAATGATATATGTTGTTTTTAGTTCAAAATCATTGTTTGTGATGTTTTTGATGAAAACACTATCAATATGATAATTGTGTACATTTACGTAGGAATAAACACTATACTGGATAGGGATGTCATATTTTGATGTTGTGTTGTTGTATATGTATCCAATAGGTGTTAAACTTGCAAACACCTTTGTTTTTTTACCATCAATAAATGTGTCAGTGACAGATTTGTGTATCAATTGGTTGCCGGAATAAAGATCTTTTTCTAATAGTTGGTGATAATAAGGCATTTCTCTTAAATATCCTTTAGCATGATTTTTCATATTCCAATAAGCCTTTTTACCATTACTGTTACATTTGTTTATACATGCTATTTCTCTGGTATTATGATCTATTAGAAAATAGTTTTCTTTATCAAATATCATTGTTTTTGTTGAATCAGAATTGATAACAGTGAAAGATGGATTTTTTTTGTCGTAGCAATAAATAATATAAAACACCTCAGTTGGGTCTTCGATATCGTTAAAAAGCGAATGCTTGGTTAATTTTATACTCACATATTTATTGTCTTCAACAGCGTTTTTCGCACATTGAACATATTCTAAAGTGGTTTTTATATTGGATTTTGAACATCCTAAGCATAGTGCCACCATACTTAGGATGATTGCTTGAAATAATTTTTTCGTATACATGAGTTTTGCATTTAAACAAGCATTATTACTGCAACAACTATACAATGATAATATGCAAGAAAATTTTTTCATAGATTACGCTTTGTAAAATTCAGTTTCGCAAATTTAATTATTAAAATTCATAAAACCGTAATAAACATTACACTTTATTATAAAATTGTACAATTTACTTCCATGAATTCTAATAGGATTTTTTAAACTTCAAAATCTCAGAAGTTTTTTAAGGTACTGTAATTTTGAGTTTCTGAGTTTTTGAGTTTCTGAGTTTCAAATAAAAAAATCCCGAACTTCAATTGAAATTCGGGATTTTTTTCTGTTCGTTTTATCTGTAACGATTATTCTGCGATTTCAGCATCAACTGGGATAACTGAAACGTATGAACGATCGTCTCTTCTTCTACGGAATTCAACGATACCGTCTGTAAGAGCGTAGAGAGTATGATCTTTACCGCAACCTACGTTTTCACCTGGATTGTGTTTTGTACCACGTTGACGGACGATAATGTTACCAGCGATAACAGCTTGACCACCGAAAACCTTTACGCCCAAACGTTTACTTTGGGATTCACGACCGTTTGATGAACTACCAACACCTTTTTTATGTGCCATAATTTAAATTTTTTCGGGTTTGTTATTCAGTAATATTTTCAATGCTGATCTTTGTCAATTCTTGACGATGACCATTTAATGTTTGATAACCTTTTCTTCTTTTCTTTTTGAAAACAAGAACTTTGTCACCTCTGAGATGCTCAACAATCTTAGCATCAACTTTAGCACCTTGGAGGACGGGGGTGCCTACCCTTGTGTTGCCTTCATTTTCGATCAACAACA
>NZ_JAZRHE010000111.1:0-22479 GCF_045644645.1 Methanobrevibacter sp. | reverse complement strand
GCTTTTTAATTTTGTATATGTTTTTGTTTAATTTTTTCATGGATATTTTCAATTCTGTTCGAAATTTTGGGTTTAAGTGTAACAATTTTTGTACATTTGCCGTTTTTCATTTCGGAATTTTTTGTTGGAAGTTAATTTCCGACTTTGTATATCAATTGATTATATTCGTTAGACATTTTGAATTAATATCCCAAATCATTTATTTAATCCAATAACGATGTTGAATATTGTTATAAAATGTATAAGCAATATATTAACTTCTTTGAATAATATTCGGTTATTTAATTAAAAATTGAAAAATATTTAAATATAAGAAGATTCAAACATTATACTATATTGTTAAAAAAATTTGAAAATTTAATGATATAAATCTAAATTTTATTTGGAGGAATATTTTTGTCATACGTAGATGATGTAATTGAAACTATTATTGAACAAAACCCTTCCGAACCGGAATTCCACCAAGCTATACGCGAAGTATTGGAATCTTTAAGGGTTGTAATTGAAGAAAACGAAGATGAATACAGGAAAAACGCACTTCTTGAAAGATTGACCAATCCGCAAAGACAATTAAAATTCCGTGTCCCATGGATAGACGACAACGGTCAGGTTCAGGTAAACACAGGATACAGAGTACAATTCAACAGTGCAATCGGACCTTACAAAGGCGGATTACGTTTCCACCCATCTGTAAACTTAGGTATTATTAAATTTTTAGGTTTCGAACAAATTTTCAAAAACTCCTTGACAGGTCTTCCAATTGGTGGAGGAAAAGGTGGATCTGACTTTGATCCTAAAGGAAAATCCGACAGGGAAATCATGGCATTCTGTCAAAGTTTCATGACTGAATTATGCAAATACATTGGGGCAGATACCGATGTGCCTGCAGGGGACATTGGTGTAGGCGGTCGAGAAATCGGTTTCTTATTCGGTCAATATAAAAGAATCAGAGGATTATATGAAGGAGTATTAACTGGTAAAGGATTATCCTTTGGAGGTTCATTAGCAAGAACCGAAGCTACCGGTTATGGATTATTATACTTCACAAACGCTATGTTAAAGGCAAACGATATCGATATTGCAGGAAAAACCATTATCGTATCCGGTGCAGGTAACGTGGCTATTTATGCAATTGAAAAGGCTCAGCAATTAGGCGGTAAACCTGTAACCTGTTCCGATTCAACCGGCTGGATTTACGACCCTGAAGGAATAGACGTTGAGTTATTAAAAGAAGTCAAAGAAGTAAGGAGAGAAAGATTAACTGCATATGCTGAAGCAAGACCGTCTGCCGAATACCACGAAGGCAAAGGCGTATGGACAGTCAAAGCGGACATCGCTCTTCCATGTGCTACCCAAAACGAATTGCAATTAGAAGATGCTAAAATCTTGGTAGAAAACGGTGTTGTTGCTGTTGCAGAAGGTGCAAATATGCCAACCACCATTGAAGCAACAGAATACTTACAGGAAAACGGCGTATTGTTCTCACCAGGTAAGGCATCCAACGCTGGCGGAGTAGCTACTTCCGCATTGGAAATGTCTCAAAACTCACAAAGATTATCCTGGACATTTGAAGAAGTTGATGCAAGACTCCAAACCATTATGGAAGATATCTTCGCAAATGTTGCAGATGCTGCTGCCGAATATGGCATGGACAAAAACTATGTCGCAGGAGCAAACATCGCAGGATTCAAGAAAGTTGTTGACGCTATGAACGCACAAGGAATCGTATAGATTTCCTTGCTTTCTTTTTTTAAGAGTTTTTAACTCTTCTTTTTTTATTTATTTGATATTAAGTTAGTTATATTATAATTTAATAATATTGTTGTATCTAAATAAATCACTTAAGAAATATAATGAATTATGCAGTAACTAAATCCGCTTCCATGTTCGGAATGTTGTAGTTATTGCAGGTAAATGATTCTAATTCTTGCTTGTTTTCTTTATTATGGATTAAAAGGCCAAAAATAGCATTAATGCTGATGGATTTTGCATCTACAGTAACTTTCATATGAAAAAAGATTAGTTTGTTTAGACTGTTTTTTGGAACATTTAATCTTTTTGATGCATCGTGTATTTCAAGAGCTGTGGGTAAATTATCTTCATCAAAATCAAGTAGTAATCCTTCATCCAATTCTATTGTTTCATGATATATGAAATCTCGAGTTGCTTTAATTCCAAGTATGTCTGCTGATTCATCATACATGTATTCTACTTCATATGAGTTTTCTATATTCATTCTATCTCTCCACAATTCTTTCTCTTCTTCTTTTGTTAAAGACATATGCAGTTATGACTTTCATGTTTCTATAATCATCTATCTCAATAATAATATATAAATCCATGTTCTTATTTTTTTCATGAGGATAGATTAATTTAAAGCGGTTTTCTGTAGTTTTATTAATTCCTAAGGGGATTTTTTCAAATAGGCATTCTGCAACATATTGGTGAGTATACCCTCTCTCAAACCAATCTTTGAAAATATGTTTATCAAATCTCAGTAAATTTGGATTGTAGTTTTTAATTATGTTCTGTGCCTCTTGAATGTTATAATCTATCAATTATCTCACTTTTAAATAGTTTTTAAGATATTAATCAAAAATATTCCTTAAAGATGGTGAATGATTTTTGGTAATATATATTATAATATTGTATCTAATATTATATAGGTATTACTTTTTATTAAATTAGTAATAATAAATGGTGAAATAGTTGTCGGTTCGGGCTAAGGTTCATATAGGTTTTCCTTGACTTTTTTATTTTTTAAGAATATTCATTCCTATTTTGGGCATGCCCCAATGAGTTTACAATTGTTTTCTTTTTTTAATATTTGCAATGGTAATTTCAATTTCCATCCCAATAGGATTTGGCAAAAGAGATTTCCATTCTATTATTGGAATCACTTTCCGTTTCTATAGGTCTGGCTGCATCCATTAAAAATAATCTTTTATATTATAAAATCAAAACTTTAATCATGAAAACAAACAGATTCGAAACATTCATGGATGCAATCCTTGCAATCATCATTACGGTGCTTGTTTTAAAATTGCCCCAGCCCGAAATGGCAACTTGGGGTGCTGTTTTGGGATTGAACATAAGGTATGTTACTTATCTGATCTGTTTTTTAATCATTTTCAACACCTGGTATAATGATCACAATTTGTTTCAGATGGTTGATGAGATAGACAACTCTGTAGTTGCCGTATATGGGGTCATGATATGTTTGATATCGCTTATTCCATATTTTGCAACATGGGTGGTATTGAACCCCAAATCCATTCCTCCCCAAACGATATTTGGAATTTTGTTTTTAGCCGTTAATGTATGTTACACAATATCCACCTATTTGATTATCAGGGCAAATCCCTATAACGAGAAGATTAAAAAAATTAATTTGAAGGATTACAGAAGATATGTTCCGATTCTAATTATTCTCATTGGATTTTTACTGACTTATACGGTTTATCCGCAGGGAATTTACATGTCCTGTCTGCTGGCTACCGTTTACTGGTTTATACTGGCTGTCATGGCCAAGTCTGAAATCGAAAGCAGTGAACGATTTGAAGCATTGTTCGATGCAATTGTAGCCATCATTTTAACAGTCATCGTGCTTGACATTACAATGGCTTCTTACGGTACTTGGAATGCCTTATTTGAATTGAAACTGGAGTTCATTGCCTATTTTATTAGTTTCATTGTCTGTTTTAATTTCTGGAACTACAATAACAATCTGTTTTCAATCGTAAACAAGATTGATGGGAAAGTCATGTGGTCGATTGGGGCGGCAATGTTTGTCTTATCCTTAATTCCATATTTGTCACTATTTGTTGCTCAAAATTTCTATTCATTCGTTCCTCAGGCTTGCTATGGTCTTGACTTTATGGTTGTTGCTTGCCTTTCAATTGTCACTGCCAATATCCTTAAGGAGGTGGACAGGGGAAACATTGCACTTCTGCTTGCTTTGGAAAGCAACCTGCAGTTGGCTTCAACATTAATTGTTGTCGGTATCGGAATGGTGATCGGATATCTGTTCTATCCTCCGGCAGTCATCATTTCATGTCTGGTTTCGATATTGTTGGTTTGGCTGATTCCTCATCTTCAAAGGAGATTTTAGAAGGCCTGTTTTTCAATATGCTTTTCAGTTGATGAAGTTAGTTAGTTTTCCATAGGCTGTTTGGTGATTAAATGTTCAAAAATTATAAGTATTTTGTGAACCAAAACTATTTTGTAGGTGAAAAAGATGGCTAATTTTGATACTGTTGAAAGTGCAAGGGAATTTTTTTACAAGGACAAGTTTGCGGTAATTACAGGCGTCACATTGGATGAGTTGACTGAAGATTTTGCAGTCTGCTCGTTAAAGATAACTGATGACCACAAAAACGCTTATGGTGGGGTGATGGGTGGCGTAATTTTTACTTTGGCCGATTTTGCCTTTGCGGTTTTGTCCAATCAAATCCACCAGCTGACTGTTGCCCAGCAGGTTGATATCCATTACCTGTCCGCTCCAAAGGGGGAGAAACTGATTGCCAAGGCGACATGCCGCAAAAGTGGCAGGACATCTTCCATTGTCAATGTTGATGTAAGCGATGACACCGGACGTGACGTGGCTCAGTTCATCGGAACTGGATTTAAATTGTAGTCTTCATGTAGATGGCATGAAATACATTTCATTGGCGGGAAGTTTTATTTAAGATACTGGAAGCGCCATTTCATTATATGGGTGTTTCGGTGCACATGTGCCAATAATATTGATCATATCTTAAACTAAATGCACCTTATCTTTTCGGGCGTTTGGTATTGTTTGTTATTTGTCCCGCTTTTCATCTTCTATTTCTTTTAATATCGCGGCGATGAGTTCATTGTTTATCTCGCCAGACGCTTCTTCACTTTGAGGAGGCATTTTCTCTGCAGGAGGTTCTTCCAGATGAATGTCTTCGCTCGGATAAATGTCTTCAAGTTCATAGGCTTCGTTTAAGCTATTGCCTGTGTTAAACACATCGTCCTTTTCAGCCATTATGCCACTAATTTCAGGAGTTTTTGATGAATCATGAACGAACTCCCGTTTAGGATTAAGCAGGAAGCTAATGAACATGATTACAAGCAGATAGAATACCAATTGGTTGGCATACAGATATCTATTTTCCTGAACGGGTATTGTTAGGAAGACGATTATTATGTTGAATAGATTGGGCAGGTATACCAGATACATTTCCTTGGTTTTAAACATTATCTGCATCAATACCAATAGGATTATTGCCAGATACATGTATAATGCGGGGCTGTTGAATAGGGTGTCCATGACCTGTTTTGTTCTTGCGGCATTTACAAGGGAATTCAATGCTTTATATTTGTCACTGCCATGGTTCACATCGCTCAGATCTTCGTAACCCTCTTTTGGAGTTGAGTTGATTGACGTGAAATATTTGTCCTTGGTATGTTCGATATTGGACCCTTTTTCATTAATGTAATATACCTCCCCTGTCCAATCGGCATCACGGACGATATTCCACACTATGGCTGCATCATTTAAGTTTGAATGCAATTTATAACCTTGTTGGGTGTCTTCAACATTATAGGCAAAATTTAAACATGCAATTGCTAAAATTAAAATTATAGTTAGCGCAGGAAGAAGTAAACACATGTTTTTTGAATAAGGTTTTTTTCTAAACATGTATGCTGAAAGAATGATCAGTGTCGGGATTACGACATAGATGCCTCCTGTTTTTAAATGTGCCACAAAGGCCATTGTCAAGGCCAGAAGTATTACATATTTCAAGCCGACATTGCCCTGCTTGTCTATCATTACCTTTACTAGGAAACATAAAAACATTAAGAAGTAACAGAATAAAATGTCATTCCATAATGTAATTGAGTATATCGCATTAATCGGAATCAGGCAGATGACTAAAGTGATGATTGCCTGTATGAAAAATACATTGCTGTTTTGAGCGTTGTCATCACGGTGGTGCTTGCAGATCAATGTCCACATTGCTGAAAAGACCAGTATCTGCAATATTGCAATTGCCGAAGGATTGCCGAAAATCTTAAGGCAGATCATTTCAATGAATGTATGGAAAAATGGATATTGATTTGTAAATTCATTTGTAGCTATCTGATGCAGCTGACTGAATGACTCCAAAGTCAAAATGCCCGGATAGTATATGTTGAAATATATTATGAATATGAGAAGGGGTATCATGAATATTAACAAATCTCTATAATTAAATTTTATAATTGATGTGCTGTCCGATTTTTGCGAATTCATGAATAATGTTTTATTGATAGTTTTATATAAAAATTATTATTAAATAGGTGCCGATTCTTCAAAACAACAAAGTTTTTGAAAAATGGTAATCTTGGAGATGCATGGGATATTTATTCTAGTGATGATAATAGTTTTAGGTTTGCTCAAATCTTGAGATTTGACGGCTAACTTTCCCGACATGAGGGGATGCCAAAGGAGTTTTTTTTCCCAAGTTCACTTTTTATGTTCGATTCTTGATTTGTAATTATAGTTTAATAACAGGTCAATGGGATTGAAATAAGGTATTTTACCATTGGCGGTATTGTTCACAACCATCCCCAGGGAACCCTTCTCACTGGGCTTCATAAAAGCACTGAAATCGATTATGTTTGGGCTTTTTGATTTTCCCCAATAAAAGCAGAGCTTATGTTCAAGGGGCAATGAGTCGAATTCACGAGCAATCTTGGCATTTTCAGTTGTTGTTTCGAAGAATAGATTTTCATATCTTATTCTTTTTTTCCGTGTATCCCATCTCTTTTTGGCGACTTCAAAATTATTATAATGATTGAAATGAATGTAGATGTCATCTAATTTGGCGACAGGGTAATTTCTCTTCAGGTTATGTTCATATTCCTCCCGGTCAAAAACCAGTTCCTGTTTGATATAATATGAAAAATCTTTTGCCAGCTTATTGAAATCCGAATCCAGTAAAAACAGATTGATGAATGGGGAATAGAATTTCATTCCTAAATGGTGGTACAGCAATCCTCCCCAGCAATGCCTGCTGATGATGCTTGGGGGATTTTTGATAAGTTTTTCATATTTGAGAAAATCAAAATTGGGCAATCTGAAGACTCTGATTGATATGACTTTTTGTTTGAATCCCATTTTTCTAAGTTCGGAGCGGATGCTTTTGTATCTCCTTAATAAGATAAAATAGTCAAATTCCACATTTTCTACATCATCAAGGGATTCATAGATGTCAAAACCATCCAAAACATTATATCTAAGGTCATTGTCGAAAAGTGCACCGACGATTTTAATGTTTTCCTTTTTCAATTCCCTTTCAAGAAGATTAAAATATTTCCTATAATCTGTAAGATTCCCAATAAGCACTACTGAAGCCATATTTTCAACCTATTAATGAAGTATAATATAATTATATATGGGATTATATTTATATATATTATCAATCTAGATAATATTTCAAAAAATTGATTATTTCGATTGTTTTAATGAAATGTTAGAATTATTCTGAAATTAATATCGTAAAAGTGCATAAAATGAAAATCGTATCCATAACCACCATTAAGAATGAAGCCGACATTATCGAGTCTTTTGTAAGGTATCACTTGAATATTGTCGATTTGATGATAATTTTGGATAACGGAAGTACTGACGATACGTTAAATATTTTAAGTCAGCTCGAAAAGGAAGATTTGCCGATAGTGGTGTTGAACGATGAGGACAGGTATTTCGAGCCTTTTATTAAATATAACTACTTGTTGGATATGGCTTTAAATGAGCATGGGGCAGATGTGGTTTGCCCTTTGGATTGCGATGAGTTCATCACATCCGACACTGCACATCCCAGAACAATAATTGAAGAGATTCCCGAGGATTCTTTTTATAAGGTTAAATGGAGAACTTACGTTCCGGTGAATGGTGATGATGAGGCTGTAAGATTCATACCTTCAAGAATTACAAATGTTCGGGATGAAAATGTGGAAACCGATTATAAGGTCATCATCACTAGGGATTTGGTGGACAGGTTCAATATAAAACTTTCAATTGGAAATCACGATATTGACATGGATAATGAGTTTAAAAATAAAATAACCTGTTTCGATGATACAGGCCTTAGGCTGGCACATTTCCCGTTAAGGTCCATTAATCAGACAGTGTCCAAGGTTTTGGTTGGTTATCCGAATACGCTATCCAGAAAAACCGTTGCAAAGGGAACAAGCTTTCACTATACGGTCCTATTCGATAAGATTAAAAATGACATTGACATTTCCATGGATGACGTCACAGTTTTTGCAAAGCAGTATTCCTTGGATTTGGAGGGAAATCAACAGGAGTATAAAAATGAAAAGTTGATTGGATTGGAGAATCATCCTGTCAATTTGGATTATATGAAAAACATTGAAATGAAATATCCTTTTGAAGAGAATCCCTTGGAGAACTTATTGAACAATTACATTTATTTTGCAAAGGAAATCAATGTTTTCAGGAATGATGTGGAAAATTATGAAAGGGAAATTGAATTTTTGAAGGATGATTATGGCAAAAGATTGGAGGGCATTGTTCAAAAAGGCGAGTTCCACTCTAAAAAATTGGCTGAAAACAACATCAGATTGAAAGAGGACAATTCAAGATTGGATGAGACCATAACCCAATTGACTCTGGAAAATGAAGATTTGATTAAGCGCAATTCAATTTTAACCAAATCTAAAAAAGCTTTAAATGACGATTTGGAGGTGGCGGCTTCCGATTTGGAAAGATTGAAAATCGAAAATGAGGAACTGTCAGCAAAATTGGAAAACAAATCCTTAAAAAATTATTTGAAGAGATTATTGAGAAATCAGTAGGGCATGATTAAATTATTTTTAAAAGAGATGAATCGATGGAATTTAATAATTTGAAAAGATATTCCCAATTGAATGGGGGGAGTTCGGATAAGCAGATTGTTGGCGTGCTTATTAAAGGAAAAAGCAAATACATTGCAAGCACATATATCCGTTTACTTTCCGCCTTTGATAATTTCAATGATGATAATTTCGATTTTTATATAATTGACGATTTGGAGATTGATGGGTTTAGGAAAGATCTGTTGGATGATGACTGTAAATTGGATTTGGTCATTGTTCAAAGGGATGTCATTGACTTGGAATTTTCTAAGTTGCTGGTAAAAGTATGCAGGCTGTATGGAATTAAATTAATCTATGAGATTGATGATGATTTGGTTAATATGGATACGACACAGCCGGATTTTAAGAGATATGTGGAAAAAATCAACGTTGTCAGATATTTGGCTGAAAATGCATCCGCAGTTACTGTCACAACAGATTCATTAAAATATAGCTTATCAGGTTTTAATAATAATATTGAGATAATCCCCAACGTTTTAACGGATTCATGGGTTTTAAATGAAAATTTCAAATCAAATGACGGAGAAACCATAAAGATTGGTTACATGGGCACAACCACTCATGCTAATGATTTGAAGTTAATTGAAAAGGCAATCAGCAATGTCCGTGATGATTATCCGGATAAAAATATCATTTTTGAAATGGTGGGCGGATCTGATAATAATTTGGAAGGGTTTCAACGTGTAAATATACCCTTTGATAAAAGACATTATCCTGATTTTGTAAGTTGGATTCAGAATGCTATCGAATGGGATATTGCCATTGCCCCATTGGCTGATAATAATAACATTAATGAAAGTAAAAGCGAATTGAAATATTTGGAATACACTGCATTGAATGTTCCCGGAATCTATAGTGATGTCGGACCGTATGGTAAATGCATTGTACATGGAACAAATGGATTATTGGTAAAAACTAATTCTGCTGAAGAATGGGAGAAAAACATGAAAAAATTAATTGAAAGTGAATCGCTTCGTGAAAAAATTCACAAGAATGCTTGGAAAGACGTTTTGAAGAATTATACTGTTGATAATTTAGTTACAAATTGGGAAATCTTTTTGAATAAGTCTAAAAGAAATAAGAACTCCACTTTATATTCCCTCATCAAAAAATATTCTGACGAAAAGGTGGGCATGGAGTTCAACGAATTTTTAATGGGTGAAAGCAAAGCCATCATTGAAAATTCAAAGCTGTTCGATGAAAAATATTATCTTTCAAAATATCCTGATGTTAAAGAGAGTGATTTGTCTCCCATTGATCATTATCTGACATTTGGAGCGGAAGAATATTGCAATCCTTGCGAAGCATTCAACACAGAGGAGTATGTCAGGAAAAACCCATTCGTTAAGGAATTGGGAATAAACCCTCTTGTCCATCATGTTTTATATGACGATTCATCCGATGATTATCCGATAATAGGTTCCACCGATACAAGCAGAAACATTGAAATAATGAAAAAATCCAAAATATTTGACCCTGACTGGTATTTGATAAATAACCCTGATGTAAAAAATGCTGATGTGGATCCTTACTTTCATTATGCTTATTACGGGTATCGGGAAAATCATAGGGAACCATTCCCGAATTTTTCCAGTTCCTTTTATAGGAATGCCTATTTAAACAATTCCAATACATGGAATCCGTTGACCCACTATATTCTGATAGGAAAGGAAAGGGGGTATGAGATCAATAGCTGGGGATTTGCCGACAAGTATGGTGGTGCTGAAGTAGATAGGATATTGGACAAGCTTGATAATAAAACTTCAATCGTTGTCCCGATTTATAACTATTCGGACATTGTAATCAATTCCATAAAGCTGGTTTTGGCAAAGACCGAAGGATTCGAATTAAAGTTAATCATTGGCCCGGATTTGGATGACAGTTATTCCCAATTCTTCAATCAGCTTCCAAAAAGCTGCAATGCTGAAATTATTATTGCGGATTATAAGGATTTTCCAAAAAAAATTGAAGAGGTAATGTTTGCTTGTTTGAATGATGTGGTTTTGTTAAATAGTTACACCACTGTCACCGGCAACTGGCTATCCAGATTGATTGCTAAGGCATATTCAGATGAGAATATTGGGATGGTTTCCCCTATTTCAAATTTTATTGCAGACTTATACAATAACTCCAGAACCAACTATAATCTAACAATTGAAGGAATCTCAACATTGCTTAAAAAATCTTCTATTTTCAGCGGCTTGGATTCAAGGTTTGCAGATGCCTTTTGCGTATACATTAAAAAGGATGCATTGGGCAATTTAAAGTCAATCGGTGAAATCGATCATGATTTTGAAGAGAATGATGCATTCTTTGATGTCCCTAAGGGCATAACTCATGTCGTTGATGATTCGGTTTTTATTTATCATGATTCCAGGTTCTTTTCTGATAACTCAGATAAGCTATCCGATGCGAAAGGAAATTTTTCAGATAGGTTGAAAATCAATAAGTTCCTAAGGTCTCCTCAAATTAAAAATATAGAATCCAAATTGGATGCTGCCGTTAGGGACAGGAATGATATCTCATTGTCCAACAGGATTTTATATGTTCTGGAGGAAAGTAAACTGCATCTGGCCGCGGACTTTTTGAATTATTATAATCGCTTGCATTATGACTGCTATTTCTTAACATGTGCCGATGATTTTTTTAAACTTTGGAAAGGCGGCAGCGTAATTCATACATGGAATGTCAAAAATATTAGATTTGATAAGAACTTCAAATGCGAGTACCTCAGGGAAATTTATTTTAATGTGCTGTTCACCTTAAACATCAATATTCTTCAAATCAATGATTTCGGACTCAATTCATTTGATTTATTTGATGTTTCAAATTCATTGGGCATTCCTATCGTTTTCAATGGCACATTTTCAGATATTGACAATGCTTTCAATGAAAATTCCTGCATGGTTGGAGATGATGTTGATTTTGACGTGATTTATGATAATTGGCATGTCGAACTTTCCGAATATCTGAAACAATTGATCATCATCCATCCGGATGAGGACTCTTTGTCTGTCTTTGCCGATAAATTTGGAAATATTGGTGATAATCGTGTCATCCACACTCCTGCTTTAAATAAAAGATTAACAGGTCTTGATGAAGGTATGTCCGATAATATTAGAATATTGATTCCAGGCAATTTGTCAGAGGATGAATTTAATTTGATGAAGGCAATTAAAAAGAAAGACGCTTCGGATTTGCTGGAAATGCATTTTTTAGGCGATGTTCCAAATCATGATGAGTCCGTCGGAGTTAACAGGGGAACATTTTCCAGGGATGGCCTTCTTTCGGAAATGGATGAATTCAATCCGCACAGTGTGATATTGTTGAATCCGTCTCCGGAGATGTTTAAGGTTATCGACGTTTGCAAATCCTGCAGGATTCCGTTAATTTTTGATGAAATCTCACTAAGGGATTTCATTGATGAGCTGGAAATTGATGACTGTATTGATTTTAAGGATATTGACCAATCCTATAATCGCCTTTTGGAATTCCATGATTTTGATAATTATTATCCTGTCATCAAGAAGCTTTATTATGATGACATGTGCCTGAAAAAGGATATTATTAAGTACGATGCGGAGCTGGAAGGAATCTATTTGCCAATCGGCAATGTCTTTTCGAAATCTTTGATTAAAGAAAATCCGTTAAGCGACAGGAATAAAGAAAAAACAGTCAATTTTTCCGATTTTGAAGGATTTTTAGCTAATTCTTATGTTTCCCCAATATTATATGCTCCATTTGTGGAGGAGGAAAAAAGATGTTTTGCCGTAATGGACAATATCGCCAAATACCTGATGAAAAACGCATCTTCAAATAAGGATCTGGTTTCCATTGTCATGCCGGTCTACAATAGGGAATCCATTGTTAAGAAATCCATTCATTCTGTCTTGAATCAAACTTATGAGAACTTTGAATTGATTGTTGTGGATGATAAGAGCAGTGACGGAACTAGAGATGTGCTGAAAGGCATTGATGATGAAAGAGTCAAACTCATCTTTTTGGATTCCAATAGCGGCGTTTCCGTTGCCCGTAATATCGGTTTAAAGAATTGTTCAGGAAAATATATATTTTATTTGGATTCGGACAATGAATGGGACTCAAGATATCTTGAGGCGATGGTAGGTGCATTCATTGAATTGCCCGATGCCGATGCGTTATATTCAGGCCAGTTTTTATATGACGATTATGATGAGCCTCCGTTTGCCATGCGTTTCGGTTCATTAAATAAATCACTGTTAAGCAATGGTAATTATATCGATTTGAATTGTTTTGCCCATACCAAACGGGCATATGATGAAATTGGAGGTTTTGACGAGTCATTATATCGTTTGGTTGATTGGGATTTGATTTTGAGATTCTGCAATAATTTTAAGGTCTATTCTGTCCCGGTTGTCCTGTCAAAATATTATATGGGCGTTACGGATAACAGCATATCCGCAGCCAACGAGCGAAGCATTGAAAAGAAATTGGGCTATAAGAATCTGACAAGAACAGTCCAGCATATCAATGATTCTAAAAAAGTGATTGATTATACTTTAGATAAAAAGGTGAATATTGTCATTCCTAGCTTCGAATCTTTAAATGACCTTCAGGAATGCATCAATGCAGTGTTGGCTTTTGAAAATGATAAGATCAGAATAATTGTTGTGGATAATAATTCCAGCAAACCAGTCAGATATTATTTGGATTCCTTAAAATCCGATGGACTAATCGAATTGATTCAAAATGATATCAATTACGGATTTACCTATGCAGTAAATCAGGGGATTGAAATTTCCGATGATGATTCGGACATATTGCTGTTGAATAATGATGCAATACTTATGGAAGGCTCAATAGAAGCCATGCAAAAATGCGCTTATGAACAGGAGGACTGCGGAATTGTCGTTCCCCAGCAGGTATTGCCTGGCGGAACACCAACCATGAATGTCCATGTTCCATATGCCTCTGCAGGTTTTGACTGTGATGTAAATCCGTCAGCCCATCACAAGAACATTGTCAATATGAGGAATTTCCATGACGGTGAAATTTTGGAATTGAGTTTTGCACCGTTTTTCTGCACATATATCAAAAGGGATGTTTTGGATGACTCTTTTGGATTGGATGCCGAATTGGGAAGACATTTCAGGTCTGATAGGATTTTTTCCGAGTATGTCCGGCATGTGATGAACAAGAAGATTTTCCATGTTTCCGATGCGGTGGTCTATCATAAGCTTCAAAGGGCGACCCAATCCCTGAAGAAAAATGAGGATAAGTATGACATGATGCTTTTTAAGAATAGATGGGAAAAGGATTTGGCAAAGGAATTGGGATTCAAGCAACCGGAATGGGACAGGGATTGAAGAATTTTTTTATTGGTTTTTCCCAAAAAATTATATTTGAAAAAAATAATATACTATATCTAGATTAAATGGAGGTTTTTTAATGGAAACAATTACAGATGAAAACCAGGTGGGGGACCTGGTTGAGAATAAGGTTATCGGTTCATTCAAATTAGTAAATTCCAAAATTAATTTTGTAGGCAGGAACAATATTTTGGTGTGTGACAGCAATATCAATTTTTTGAATGCGACTCTGACCTTCCAGGGCGATAATTCAGTCGTATATCTGCGTTCGGATTTGGGCGACGCATTCAGATTGTTAATTTATAACAATTCATCCTTTTATGTGGGAAGACACTCGTTATTCGGTGCAGGAATCAGTGTCAATGTCAATGAATGTCAAAACGTTATTATTGGGGATGATTGCATTTTAAGCAATCAACTGCACATTTTTTCTTCGGACTACTGTTCCATTTATGATTGCGAATCCAAATCCAGGAAAAACCATTCAAGGAGTGTTTACATTGGTGACCATGTATGGCTGGGCCGTTTTTCCCATATCTCCAGAGGGGTTAAGATAGGTTCCGGTGCCATAATCGGGGACGAGTCTTTCGTTTTGCCGAATTCCAGAATTTCCTCAAACACTTTATCCTACGGAAATCCGTCCAGGATAGTTGATAGGGATGTGTTTTTCATAAAGGATTTTGTGGCCAGTTTCAGACCGACCGAGACCTTGGAATCACAGCATTACAAAAGTGATGTTTTCATTTTTAATTTTGTTGAAAAGGAGACTTTCAATATTGATGCTGTGGATAAGGCTTTATCCAATCTGCATGTCGAGTCAAGAATGAATTTCATCAAAAAGTTATTTGTCAAAAGCAAACACATCAACAGATTTTACATAGGTTAATGTCGCATCTATAGCTGCTTTGTCTGGCAGAACTTCATTTCATCACAGCCAGTTGATGCTGCATCATCACAATGCACCATATCGATTGACAGTTGGATAACTAATCCTTTGCAGGTAATGTTATCTGATTTTTTAATTTTAAGCAGGGTTCCGTTTATTATCTTATACAGGGACTTGTCCTCTAAATCTAAAATGAATTGTTCGTTATCGGGATTTCTGCTTATTTCATTATATTTTTCATCAATATTGTTAATTATGAATAATTCCCTTTTTTTATCATATCTCTCTGATTCATGATGTTCCATTCCATATCTGATGTTGTCCTGCATTTCCTTCAGCATGTCCGAATAGATGAAATCATTCACTTCGGTTACATAAGTCGGGTATTTTTCCTTCAGAATCCGCATATGCCTTTTCATCAGTTCGTATTTTTCGATTTGGAATGAGGATCCCTCGTTATGAAAGATGTAGGTGGTGTCGTCAATGATATTTTCCCATCCCTTCTGCTTTAGCCTCATGCAAAAGTCATTTTCCTCACCGTAACCCCTTTCAAAAGTTTTTTCATCAAAATAACCTGCATCTTCAATTGAAAGTCTCTTTATGAACATGCAAAATCCGTTTCCTGTTGGAACTCGCACGTATCTGTGGTTTGAGACTTTTTCCACGATGTTCGCCATGGAATCTATGGTTAAATCGGGAGGAATCAAGTTTTCTTGAGCGAATTCAGGGACTGAAAAGGCACCTGCATTATTGGAAAAAGGTGTTGCAGTGGCAATCCTTTCATCGGAATATGCCGCGATTGTTAGTTTTTCAACCCATCTTGGAGTTACAATCGTATCGCTGTTTAGTATGATCACGTCGTTTTTTGATTGCTTCAAACCGATATTCACGCTTGATACAAAACCCAGATTGTGGGTGTTGCTTATGCAGGTCGTGTTTGGCAGGGCTTCATACTCTTTCATCAGAATATCGATTCGCTCATCGGTGCTGCAGTCATTGATTAGAATTATCTCATGATTTTTAGAAGTATTTTTCAAAACGCTTTCGATACATCTCTTCACGTCATCATAAGCGTTATAGATTGGGATTATTATTGATATTTCATTTGTGAGGCTCTTGTAGATGGCATCTATGTTGGATGGGGTTATCCTATCTGATTTCAGTTTATTTTCGAAATTGTTTATGTAATGGACAAAGGGGTTAATCTTATTGATGTCGATTTGGTTTGCTTTTGCATATTCCTGTGCATCAAAGTCTTTTGTTGGATTATAACCTTTAAAAACGCCTTCGGTTAGATAATCGTAGATTAAGTTTTCATTTTTGGCGGAATAATTATTCGAATAGAAGCCTTCATCAAAGATGTTCGAATTTAGGAGGGTCTTGTAGTCCTGGCTGAATTCACTGTTTATGAGTAGGGGGGTGGGATTGGCCCGGTTGAATAATCTTTTCTTGTCGTCGGGTAGCAAATCATTAATTACATTGGACCAGGCTTCAACCGTCGATTGAATCGGATAATTTTTTTCAGTGGCCTCTTTTGCATTTTCAGCTATTTCTTCCCTGAGCTCCCTGTTTTCTATCAGATTCAAAATGGCTGATTTCCATTCTTCAGCGGTATTGTGTTTAATCAGCATTCCATTAATCGAATCGTCAATCGCTTCGGAATAGGCTCCGACATCACTGTAAATTCCAGCTATTCCCAGTGAGGAATATTCCAAATATTTAATTTCGCTTTTGGATTGGTTAAGTTTGTTATTTACAAGGGGGGCCAGTGCAATATCCCAATCGAGGGTCTGTTTCAGCCATCCGATGAAATATGGATATTTTTCATATTCTTTGGGCACGTTAATTCTTTTTGCCTGATTCAATTCCTCATTTGTAACGCCAATGATTTCGAAATGGATGTCTCTTGATGTTTCTTTTTTAATGGAATCAATTGCAGGTTTGATTAGTTTAAAATCTTGTTCATGAGTTAATGTTCCCATATAGCCGATTTTAATGGCGTTACTATCTTTCTCAATGTTATTTTTCTTTAAGCATTCATTCATGGAATTTTTTATGACAACGATGTTTTCATTGAATTCACTGAGCACGTTCTTCAGATTGTTGGTGGAAACGGTAACGGTGTCTGCATTGCCGATTAGATATCTGATCGCTTCCTGTTTATTTGAAAATTCCTCAAAATTCGGATGTGTCTCATCGATGCTTATCAAGTCATCATCAATTTCATAAATCAGTTTTGTTTCGTGGGTCTTGGATGCTTCAACTAATGATTCTGACATGTTCAGGTCAATGCAGTCCCTATGTGTAATGATGATGTCAAACAGTCTTTTGTCATAGAATAGCTGATTATTTACAAGTTTCTTTGTGTTCAATTTATCAAATAGATATAAGTTCACATTTTTGTTCAAGAACAGGTGGTAAAATGGGATGAGTAATCGGATGTAATCTGTTGGAATATAGTTTTCGCCGTAGCCTTTCAGGAATATTGCGATTTTTACGGTGTTGTCAAAATCATTTTTTTGATGTTCGTTTAATAGATTTTCATAGCTTTTAAAAAAGCAGGGGGTGTAGTCATCGTTTTTCAAATCAAATTTATCAGTATTCTTTTGGATCAACGGTTTTGGAAGCCTGTGCTCGCCGATGCCATGTTTGATGTAGTGGACGAGGGGATTCATTCCGCTTTCTTTAACGTCCGGGTTCTGGTTCAAATACCAGACGGTATCAAAATTGGGTGAGGGATTTAAAGAGGATTTGATGCAATTTTTCAAATAGTATCTTATCGGATATTTGACGTCCAATTTGTATTCCTTTTTAAACCAGTCCTCTTGAAATAATCCTGACCGTTTTATTGTTATGGAATCGCGGATCATTTTTAATTTATCGCTCAACGGGTTCACCCTTTAGAAATTTATTGTAGATGTCTTTGTATTCGCCTGCCATTTCCCTTGTGCTTTTAAAGTTCATTCTGTTGATATTGTCTGTGACTTCTGAATATTCCTGGGGATTGTTGGATATTTCAATGATTTGTTCATAAGTCTTTTTGGGATTGTTTATATCAATGATCCATCCGCCGTTATTTTTCAGGACTCTATCCTCCACAACCCCAATATTGCTGCCCAATACGGGTATTCCACATATCCAGGATTCTGTAATGGCATAACAATATGTTTCCGGCCATATTGAGAATATTCCGACAAATGAGGGTTTTATCTCTCTGACCTTTTTGGGGAAATCCTGCCTTTCAAAACGTCCGTGATTTGTGCCACACTCGTCAATTCCATAACAGTTTCCTAAAAAATGAAATTCTATAAGATTGTTTTTGTCTTCCCTTTTAATGTTTTTAATCACTTCAGACCCTTTCATCTCATTTAGATGGTTTGCAAAGCACAATATTTTAATCGGTTCGTTTTTCACCGGAACTTCATAGCATTGGTCTTCAATTTTAGCCAGATCCCTTCCATGTTCGATTATTTTAAAGGTTTCTGGTTTGATTTGAGGATATGTTGATATGAATAACTCTTTAATAATGTTGGATGTGGATATGAATGTATCTACTGATTCGAACATTCTCAAAACATTTTCACGCCATTTTCCAATGAATTCTTTGGAATTTATGTCGTTCAGCGAATCCATTGGGATATAACAGTTTTCATTATTATTTTTACACACTCCGCCGCAATATTTCTTATTTTCATCCAATAGGGTATAAAATGGGCATAAATAATAAAAGTCATGTATGGATAGCACTGTTGGAATGTCTAATTTTTTAGCTATTGCGGGCAAATCAAAACTATGGTTAATTAAATGCATTATGTGAACTAAATCTATGTCATATTTTGTTAGGATATCAAAGTAAATGTAGGTTAACCAGCTGTTGTGAAATTCCTTGGCGGACCATTTCATATTTTCGGATGTGGGGTTGTCTGTTTTATAGTGTCTGGGATATTTTTTTATTAATCTGAAATCGTTATTCAGAAATTCATATAATCTTAATGAGTCATTTTCGCCACTGAGCAAATAGATTTCGTATTCGTCATCAATATTGCTCATCAAATCTTTTGTGGTAAAAAAAGAACCTCCCGTCATTCCGGAATGCAATACATATAGAATTTTCTTCACTAAGATCACCTTTTTCATTCATTTTAATCTGCTGGCAAGATTACCCAGATACGCTTTTAGCCGGTTTTCATTTTTCACTTTGATGTTTTTCATGATTAGGATGGAATCCAAATCCTTTTTCATTATATGTTCAAATAGGGTTTGGTTGATTGGATGTGTTGGTCTGAGGCCAAGCTCCTTAAATCTGTTGGTAAACTTATACATTTCGGGAAAAATGTTTCTCACTTCTTTTTCTGTTAATTTTGCTTTATAAAATTGTATTAGGTAGAAGTCCAGCATGCTTTCCCCTCTTATCTTACAGAAATTTTCCTTTCCGATATCCAAATAAAAATTATATAAATAATCTTCAGATATCAAACCTTCAGACAGATATTTATAATTTATCCTGTTTGTTGTTGAATTGTTGTTTAAATCATGATAGCATATGAGGGAATCTCCCAAATAGGCTATTCCATTAGCATTAGATAATGCTTTAGACATGAAAATGGCATCCTCTCCCAAAAACCCCGTAAATAAAACCTCATTTTCAATTAAAAATTTTCTCTTGAATATTTTTGTCCAGATGGATGGCGGGGGGAATGCGATGATTCGTTCATTTTCATCAATATTTGCAAACATCCCCTGTTTTTCATCGGGGTATGTGATTTTGGTGGGAATTTCGAAGTCAATGCTAGCATAGGTTCCATAAACCACATCGCAGGCATTGTTGCTGATTGCATCATACAGTATTTCCAAGGCGTCGGTTTCAAAAAAATCGTCATGGTCTAAAAACATCACATAATCTGATGTTGCTTCCCTCAAACCAATATTTCTTGGGGTTCCAGGAGAGCCTGTCCTGTTTTTAATTCTTATTATTTTATAATTGTCCAATTCACAATATCCGTTCAAAATTGTGCTGGTATCATCATCTGAGGAGTCATCAATCAGTATCACTTCAATGTTTTCAATGCCGAATGTCTGGTTTTCAATGGACAGCAGGGTTCTGTGAATGATTTTGCCTGTATTGTAGACCGGGATGATGACGCTTATTTTATAGCCGGATTCTCTTTTTTGTTTACCTTCGTTTAGCACAACATAATCCGTTGTATGCAATTTATAATTTGATAGGAAATCAAGATAATATCTGTTTTCGCAAATTAGATTATAAATTAATAGATTTTCCTTTGTTAGGTGTTTTTTAAATAATTCTTTATATTCATGCATTCCTTTGAAATCATCTCTAATGGATTCATAATGCTTTTGCCTTGAGTGCATGGAGTATCTTTTAAATCTTTTAATTAGATAGTCCATTGCCTCATTTACAGCACTATTTTCATAAGTTGGAAATTTTTCGTCTTTTAAGAAAATGTCCAATAGATCATTAGCGTAATTTATGAAATTCATTTTCCTTTTGGCGGGTTTCGATTCGTCTCTAAATGAGATGTTTCTAAAGGATGCATTCTGTGAATTCAAGTAGGTCTCATAGAAGAATAGTGATTCGTCAGAGTGAATGTTCTTATTCAAAGAAACATTGTTGGAATATGCTGTTTCGGTCTTGTATAATTTAAATAAATGATTGACAGGTATTTTAAATAAATTGTCAACGGTATCTTTTTTGTTGAAGATTTTTCCGTCGCCGAATTCTTTTTCAAAATATTTATATTCCTTCCGGTTTTTAGAATTTTCTTTTTTAAATAGCAGTATGTCCAGCTTATTTGATTCGGCAAAATCAAATGCTGATTTCAAATCATCAATTTCAAAGTCGGTTTGCGGGCTCAAGAAAATGAAGTATTTCCCGCTGATTTCTTTTTGCAGTTTAAAATAAGTTAATGAGGAATTATCATGTATGAGCTTCACATTCTTGTGTCTTGAAGATATCTCTTTCAGAATCTTTTCATGTATTGCTGTTAGCTTGGAATATGTAAAAATCAGTTCTATATTATATGATTTTTGTTTATCGATTGGTTTCAATAGTTTTCTGATTCTTTCTTCATATTTGTTGATTGGAACAATTATTGATATATCATACATTTAATCCCTTACAAAGCGAAATTTGACATGACCTAAAGGTTCAGGCAAGATGGTGTGGTGGATACCTAAATAGATTTCATAGGTGACTTATTTAGGTTGCCTTCCTTCTTTTTCTCCATATAGTATGTAATGTGCAAAAGGGTTGATTCCATCTTTTTTAACATCAGGATATCTTTCCAGATATCGGATACTGTCAAAATCGGGGGATGGATTCAATCCATAAATTACGCAGTAATCCAAATAATACCTGATAAGGTTCACGTTAGTGCCTTCCAGGGAATAATATTTGGAAAACCATTCTTCATCAAAACGGCCGGAACGCAATATTACCACATAAGGGTCTGTACTTTCTGACGGGTCATATGATGGATAAGGCAGTCTTCCTTCTTTTTCTCCATATTGTATGTAATGTACGAGCGGGTTAATTCCGTTCTGTTTAATGTCGGGATACCTCTTCAAATACCATTCGGTATCAAACTCTGGAGAAGGATTGAGATTATTCCTCCAGCCTCTAACTATATAATGTTTGATAGGATCCTCCTTGTTTTCTTTTAAATATTTGTTGGTATACCATTCTTTGTCAAAAATGCCTGATGATTCAATAATTTCGTATTCTCTTTTAATGGTTTCTTCGGACATATAATTCCCCCAATCAGTTGATGCTATTTAGAATAGTGTCTAATTTACCTTCCAGTTCATGTATTCTTGCTTCAAGTTCTTCCCTGTCGTCACTCAATTCCCCTTTTTTGCGGGCCACTAAACAGGCATCATTCCATGGGTTGGCTTCGGGACGATTATCGACAGTGGCATTTAGGATTTCCAAGTTAACATATTTTGCCAGTGCTTTCAGTCCATCTTCATGGAATCGATAGCAGTTCAATTCGTCTCCACCATGCTTGTGTCCTGCTGAGGGAACGATGATGCAGACTAAACCTCCAGGCTTTAAAACTCTTTCAATCTGATTCATTGTAAGCCAGAAATACTCTAAATGTTCAAAAAATTGTCCGGATATAATAACCTCATAAGTGTCATCTTCAATTTCAAACCAGTTGTAAATATCAGTCACAACAATATCAACATTATTTCCGGCTTTTACATCTAAACCAGTATATTTCCAATTTTTTTCATTAAATATATCTGAGTAATTATAATCTCCAGCAACATCTAGAGAACCAACATCTAGTATGTTCAAATAGTCACTTGTTGACAAATAATTATTTTTAA